>NZ_CP183073.1:2208125-2526250 GCF_048401065.1 Pseudoalteromonas sp. US3C1004 | reverse complement strand
GCCCTGTTTTTCACGGCATTAGTACTGACTCGGTGGCACAAGGGCAAAGCCTACAGAGTATTTTAATGTCTTTAAGTGCTCACTTTAGTGACTGCATTTTAGTATTTCATAATGCCATGCTCGACTGGGGCTTTTTAAAGTTAGCACTAAAAAATGCAGGGATCATCCAGCGGCCTAAGCTGATCATCGATACCTTACAAATAGAAAAAAAGCGCTTACTGCAACACGCAAGCGATATCAAATTAGATGATTTAACCTTAAATGAATGCCGTAATCGCTACGATTTACCAAGCTATCATTGTCATCACGCGCTTACCGATGCACAAGCCACTGCTGAATTGTTATTAGCCCAATGCCATCAAATAAGCGCCGGTAAAGAACTTAAAGTAGGCGATCTAACGTAGGTTGGGCAGAGCGAAGCGAAACCCAACTATAAAATGCCTTATTGTTGAACAGCGAAGTTTAATGATAGGCAGTTTACTTTTTATTTTCATGGTGTGATTATAGAAATATATTAAATTCACGTAAGGAGTTGTGAAATGACAGCAGTAGAAGAAGTAGTTGCACAAAAAAGAAATACACTTAAAACAGATCGCTTAGATATGTCATTCGGTGAATTAATGAATATGTTTGAAGATGAAGAGCTTTACATTACACCTGAGTATCAAAGAGTATTTAGGTGGTCTGACTTCCAACAAACAAGATTTATAGAATCTGTTCTACTAGGAATTCCTATCCCACCTATTTTTGTGGCAGAGGATGATGATGGAAAATGGGAAGTTGTTGACGGACTTCAGCGAATTTCAACTATTTTCTCCTTTTTCGGATTATTAGAAAGCTTGCCAGAAAAAAATAATTCAACCTTGACTGAAGGTGAAATGGTCCGAGAGCTCGAAGGTATTACGATTAACACATTACCCATAAAGTTAAAGACAACAATAAAGCGATCTGTTTGTCGTGTGGAAATAGTTAAATGGGATAGTCAAGAAGATATAAGGTATGAGTTATTTAATAGGTTAAACACTGGTGCTAGTCCGCTTTCGGAACAGGAAATTAGAAATTGTATTTTCCGAGCATACTCTGTCGATTTGAATCAAATATTGCGTGATATTGCGGATTATCCAGTTTTTCAAGATTTTATAAGTCCTACAGAGACTAAAAAAGAGCAAATGTTTCTAGAAGAGTTAGTTCTTAGGTTTTTTGCTTTTAAAAATCTAGATCAAGAATTTAGAACGACAGTGCCGCAGTTCTTAACTGAATTTATGAGAGATGTATCTAAAGGTGAGATCGAGTTTGATTTAATTAGAGAAAAAGAATCTTTTATAGAGTTAATAACTATATTAAATGAGAAATATGGTAGAACACTTTTTAGGCCTAAAGGTAATTTTTCTTTACATATATTTGATTCAATCGCTTATGCGTTACCGAAAGTATTGACTGATTATTCTGCGAATAAAGAAAAGATGTTCGAGCTAATAGATATTCTATTAGAAGATAGCCAATATAACAGTATTGGGACTAGTACGTTCTCTAATAAACGTATAAAAAATAGAATGAACAGAGCCCTGGAGATATTTACAGGTGCATAGAGTTATTGAAGAGATTAACGATAGTAATGCATGGCGTGATGGGGAGTTTGCTAAGTTTAAAGTCAACGCTTTAGAGGTTGAAGATGGTTTGTGGTTTCGAATGTGTGTTCCTATGATTTATGCTCATTGGGAGGGCTATGTTTCGAGCTCTTTAAAAATATTGATTGATCATCTAAATAAATTAAATTTAACACCTTCTGATATCCCGTCTAAGTTAGTCGTAATTGGTTTGGGCGATACTTATAAAACACTGAGTGGGAAACAGTCATTTGAGCAACGCATTAAGTTCACTAATACTTTTAAAGAATTATTTGAAAAAGTAATTAAATTTAATAAAAAAGTTGATACTAAATCTAACCTCAGAAGCAGTGTTCTTGAGGAGCTATGCACTATGTTTGATTTTGATTATAGTAAATTCAAGGATTGCACTAGTGTGATCGACAGGCTTGTTAACGTTCGAAACAGTATTGCTCATGGGGAAAATTCATATGTTTTAACCGCTGATAACATTCAGCTATACATTGATAATGTAAATACAGCAATGGACTTATTTCTAAATGAAATCAATAATTTTTTATCAGAAGAAAAATATTTACTAAATAAAAATATATAATTTGAAAAAGATCATTACTTAAAGTATTCACGCATATGGGATCTGTTTAGGTGTTTTAGTAATAATATTTATATATTAATAGTTTATAAGCTTTAGTGTGCACCTAATCATTAAGTGCACACTAAGGCCACTTCAAGGAACGAATATGAAATTCATCACCGCTATTTTTATTACCTTATTCCCTCTTATTACTTTTGCTAATTCAAGCGTGCCAACTAATCGTCATATTTCTGTACATGGCACAGCTGAGGTATTAGTTGAGCCAGATATGGCTCAAATTATATTTGAAGTAAAAAGCATTGAAGAGACATTACTCGAGGCTAAACGTGACCTTGATGGCCGAGTTAGCGTGTTACTTGAAGAATTAGATAAGTATGATTTTGGCCAAGGCGATGTTCATATATCGGGTTTAAAAAGCAAGGTATACACTAAGGTTGGTACAGAATCTGGGGTTGCTTTAAGCGATAATTATTTAGCTCTGAAAACAGTTAAAGTCACATTGAAAGATATTAAAAAAGTCGATGAATTTATTGATTTTGCTCAACGCTTACAAATAGACAATATAAAAAAAATTAATGGTTTATCCTCCAAGGCCACGCAGTTAGAGGCAGAGGCAACACAACTAGCAATAGATAACGCAAAAGCGAAGGGAAATAAGCTCGCTCAGTCTTTTGGTGCTGAACTTGGCAACGTTTATAGTATTAGTGCAAATTCCAGTAGCTCAGATTACGACGCGAGCGGTGTTAAGCACATTGTTTTATCTAGCCACAGAAATAGCATGGCTGCTAGAAATAACGAGAACCCATTTACGCAGCAGCAATATTTAGGTGCAAGAATAAGCGTTAAAGCATCTATAAACGTGGTGTTTGATTTAAAACTAAAATAGCAAATACCGCAAATACCTATTAGCTAAGCTAAAAGTAAAAGCGATTGCGTGTTGATTATGGCGTTAATTTAAAGTTTCTAATGCTTGGCTCTTATAATCACAGGCAAGGTCGATTACAATACCGCCATCTAAAAGGCGACGCTGCCTTTCTCTGTACGTAACTAGAGTGGATTTTATATTTCATGGCAATCAAACTTGCAATTAATGGTTTTGGTCGTATTGGTCGAAATATTGTCCGTGCACTATACGAATCAGGCTTAAGCGACGAGATCAAAATTGTTGCAATTAACGAACTAGCCGACCCTGAAGCTATTGCCCATTTATTAAAATACGACACCTCTCATGGTCGTTTCACTTTTCCAGTTAAACTAGGTGAAGACACTATCAGCGTTGCTGATGACACCATTGCATTATTTTGTGAAGAAAATCCAGTTGAATTACCGTGGCAAACGCTAGATGTTGACGTGGTACTTGAATGTACTGGCGTGTACCACTCACGTGAGCATGCACAGTCACATATTGCCGCAGGTGCTAAAAAAGTGTTGTTTTCGCATCCTGCTGATAATGATGTAGATGCCACCATTGTGTATGGCATAAACGACGATGAGTTGAAAAACGAGCATACTATTGTCTCTAATGGTTCGTGTACCACCAACTGCGTTGTTCCTGTTATTAAAGTACTCGATGATGCCTTTGGTATTGAGTCTGGCGCTATTACAACTATTCATGCGTCAATGAACGATCAGCAAGTGATTGATGCGTATCACCATGATTTACGCCGAACTCGTGCCGCCAGCCAATCTATTATTCCGGTAGACACAAAATTAGCCCGTGGTATCGACCGTATTTTACCTAAATTTAAAGGCCGCTTTGAGGCTATTGCCGTTCGTGTACCGACTATTAATGTGACCGCCATGGATTTAAGTGTCACGGTAAATACCGATGTAGATTTAAGTGCGGTTAATAGTGCGCTTAAAGCACAAGCTAAAGATAGGCTTGAGGGTATTTTAAGTTACACCGAAGAGCCGCTGGTATCGGTTGATTTTAACCACGATCCCCATTCTTGTATTATTGATGGCACACAGACACGTGTTAGTCATAAACGGCTGATAAAATTACTAGTTTGGTGTGATAATGAGTGGGGGTTTGCGAATCGCATGCTTGATACCGCTCGTGCTATGATGGCATTTAAGTAATATTTAAAACGTATTTATTGGTTCAGTATCGTTAACTAAGGAGATGTTCATGTCGGTCATAAAAATGGCAGATTTAGATTTAAACGGCAAGCGTGTATTAATTCGTGAAGATTTAAATGTACCCGTTAAAGCAGGTAAAGTGACGTCAGACGCACGTATTCGTGCTGCACTACCTACTATCAAACTTGCGCTAGAAAAAGGTGCAAAAGTGATGGTTATGTCACACCTAGGCCGTCCTACGGAAGGGCAATACGAAGACGAATTTTCATTAGCACCCGTTGTTGATTACTTAAATAATGCACTTGAGCAAACTGTTCGCCTAGAAAAAGATTACTTAAACGGCGTTGATGTTGCAGATAACGAAGTAGTTGTTTTTGAAAACGTACGTTTTAACAAAGGCGAGAAAAAAGACGACGAAGCCTTATCAAAGCAACTAGCTGCATTATGTGATGTTTACGTAATGGATGCCTTTGGTACTGCGCATCGCGCACAAGCGTCAACCCATGGTGTGGGTCTGTTTGCTGATGTAGCGTGTGCCGGTCCATTATTATCGGCTGAACTAGACGCCTTAGGCAAAGCACTTGATAACCCAGCCCGTCCGTTAGTGGCGATTGTGGGTGGTTCTAAAGTATCAACTAAATTAACCGTACTTGATTCGTTATCTAAAATTGTTGATCAGCTTGTTACCGGCGGTGGTATTGCCAATACCTTTATTGCAGCTGCTGGTCATCCTGTAGGTAAGTCGCTTTATGAGGCTGATTTAATGGATGAAGCAAATCGTTTATGCGCTGCAGCGAAAGCCAACGATGGCGAAATACCGGTACCGACAGATGTTGTTGTGGGTAATGAGTTTTCAGAGTCAGCTGTAGCCACACTTAAAGATGTAAGTGAAGTCACCAGCGACGATATGATTTTTGATATTGGCCCTGATACCGCAAATCAACTTGCAAAAATTATTGCTAATGCGGGCACTGTTGTATGGAATGGCCCAGTGGGTGTGTTTGAGTTTGATCAATTTGGTAATGGTACTCGTGCTATTGCAAAAGCGATTGCGGATTCAAACGCATTTTCTATTGCTGGTGGTGGTGACACCCTAGCGGCAATTGATAAGTATGGCATTAGTGATAAAGTATCGTATATCTCTACAGGTGGTGGTGCGTTCTTAGAGTTTTTAGAAGGCAAAAAACTACCTGCAGTTGCAATGCTAGAATCACGCGCTAAATAATACCTAGGGTATTAGCTAGCCGTAAAGCAGATGTGCTAATTCCACATCTGCTACAATTAACGAGTAAATACCTCTCACTTTTATTTAGTCGTTAATAATATGAATTTTAGGCCATTTGCCTTTTAATTCATGGCGCAGTGATTGCGCCAAACTAACAAATCCGTTCAAACTAGGTAGTAAAATAACTACCGATAAATTGGAGAATACCCAATGGCTTTAATCAGTATGCGACAACTTCTTGATCATGCCGCAGAGCATGGTTACGGTGTACCCGCGTTTAATGTAAATAACCAAGAGCAAATGCGTGCAATTATGGAAGCGGCTGATAAAACAAACAGCCCTGTTATTGTGCAAGGTTCTGCGGGCGCACGTGCGTATGCCGGTGCACCTTTTATTCGTCATATGATTTTAGCGGCAGTGGAAGAATGGCCACATATTCCTGTGGTTATGCATCAGGATCATGGTACATCACCGGGTGTATGTCAGCGTTCAATTCAGCTAGGTTTTTCATCAGTAATGATGGATGGCTCATTAATGAGCGATGGTAAAACACCTTCAAGCTACGATTATAACGTTGATGTAACACGTAAAACAGTTGAAATGGCGCATGCGTGTGGCGTATCTGTAGAGGGTGAGCTAGGTGTATTAGGTTCACTTGAAACGGGTGAAGCGGGTGAAGAAGATGGTGTTGGCGCTGAGGGTAAACTTACCACTGAGCAAATGCTAACAAATCCAGAAGAAGCGGCAGACTTTGTAAATAAAACCCATGTTGATGCGTTGGCTATTGCCTGTGGTACATCACACGGTGCCTACAAATTTACTCGCCCACCAACCGATGACATTTTAGCAATTGATCGTATTAAAGAAATTCACGCGCGCATTCCAAATACCCACTTAGTAATGCATGGTTCGTCTTCTGTTCCACAAGAGTGGTTAGAAGTGATCAACCAATACGGTGGTGAAATTCCAGAAACTTACGGCGTGCCAGTTGAGCAAATTGTTGAAGGTATTAAATACGGTGTGCGTAAGGTAAACATTGATACTGACTTACGTTTAGCGTCTACCGGTGCGATTCGTCGTCATTTAGCGATGAACCCGTCTAACTTCGACCCACGTAAGTTTTTAGCTGCTGCAACCCAAGCAATGACTGATATTTGTATCGCTCGTTACGAAGCGTTTGGTACGGCGGGTCAAGCAAGTAAAATTAAGCCAATTTCATTGGATGAAATGCACCTTAAATACTTAAGCGGTGAGCTAAACCCAAAAATAAAGTAATGAGCCAATAATAGCGATATTATTACACTCATTCAAAAAGCCAGTTGCGTTTGCGCTGGCTTTTTTGATCTATGAGGGATCAGTATTTTACCTAGTTATTAATTAGGGATCACTCGATTACTAACTTGTCATATCTGGGATCATTACTTTACTAAGTAAAAGGCTTAAAGTGACGTATTTTAAACTTTTGAGTGTTACGCATTATAAAGAGTGAGCACAAAACATACAAAAATTCATTGGTTTAGCTTTGTTGGTGGGTAAAATAGTGATCCGTAAAGGGATCTGCTTGATAAAACTCTGATCCCAGCATTTAAGATCATAATAAACCTGATCTAAACACTGTTAAGCAGGTGCTAACTTTTATTATTAAGCGGGAAAATTGATGCTAGTTAGTAATTTGATGATCCCATGTTGATACTATAAATTGTGACTTTAATGATTGATTCTTTTTACTGCAAACCGCTTTTTTATTACTGCTCAAGATGATAAAAATATGACAAATTCTATTTTTTGTCACTATTTTGTGTTTTTTTTACACTCATTTTAATTTAGACGTTACACTTTAATAAAAATGTCATACTTAGTCATAATAATGAAACCTACTCAATAGCCTAAGAGATAAATTGGAATGTCACGTAAAGTATTAGTCGTTGATGACGAAGCACCTATCAGGGAAATGTTGGTTTTTGTTTTAGAACAAAATGGGTTTCAAGCCATTGAGGCAGAAGATTATGATTCTGCAATATCAGCAATGGTTGAACCTTATCCAGATATGGTGTTACTCGATTGGATGCTACCTGGCGGTAGTGGAATTCAAATCGCTAAAAAATTCAAACAAAATGAACACACACGCCAAATTCCTATCATTATGCTGACAGCCCGCGGCGAAGAAGAAGATAAAATACGCGGTTTAGAAGTCGGTGCTGATGATTACGTTACAAAACCGTTTTCACCTAAAGAGTTAATGGCGCGTATTAAAGCGGTTATTCGTCGTGTTGCTCCTACCTCACTTGAAGAGGCCATTGAAGTACATGGTTTACGTTTAGATCCTATTTCGCATCGTGTGACATCAGGTGGCAGTGAGCTTGATATGGGGCCAACGGAATTTCGACTGTTACACTTTTTTATGACCCACCCTGAGCGTGTATATAGCCGAGAGCAATTACTTGATCATGTATGGGGTACTAACGTTTATGTTGAAGACAGAACTGTAGATGTTCATATTCGTCGCTTGCGTAAGGCAATTGCTACGCTTGGGCATGACCGCTTAGTACAAACAGTTCGCGGTGCTGGTTATCGCTTTTCGAGTAAATTATAAGTTTACTTCGTAAGTCACAATCTATTAACCTAGCATAGTCAAACCATCTGCTAGCGTTTATAAGGTAAAGAGCGTGTATGTATCGAGTTATTAACAAGCAGGCGTTAACTAAACGGCTGTTTGTCTATTTTATACCTTTGCTTTTAATTGGGGTGCTTATTGGTGCCCCATTTTTGATGTTGTTTTTGGGCGCTTTTTCGCTACTTTTATGGCATTACCATCAGCTTTATCGCTTAAGTGACTGGCTGCATAATCAACGCAGCTTTAACCCGCCTGAAGGGGAAGGGTCGTGGGAGCAAGTATTTGAGGGTATTTACCAGCTGCAGCACCGTAATCGTAAGAAGCGTAATGAGTTGGCAGAACTAATACGGCGTTTTCGCGACGGCGCTGAGGCCGTGCCCGATGCCGTTGTTGTGCTACAAAACGACTTATCAATTGTGTGGTGTAATCAGCTTGCACTCAAAGTGCTAGGGTTACAGTGGCCGGTTGATCATGGTCAGCGTTTAGATAACTTAATTCGCGATCCTAAATTTGCTAAATATATGCGTCGTAAAGAGTTTAGCGATGCTCTGGAGCTTGAAAGTGGCCACAGTGTTGAGCAAGTTCTTGAGTTTAGGGTGATGCCTTATGCCAATACACAGTTGTTGGTAGTGGTACGCGATGTTACTCGCTTAAAGCAACTTGAGCAGATGCGTAAAGACTTTGTAGCAAACGTCTCTCATGAGCTTAGAACCCCTTTAACTGTTGTTACCGGCTACCTTGAAATGCTCGATAGTGATTCACTTCCCCCGCCTGCAATGTGGAATAAAGCACAAACTACTATGCTAGAGCAATGTAAGCGTATGGATAGCTTGGTGAATCAGTTGTTGTCGTTATCGCGCATCGAAGGGGGAAAGCGACACAGTAATGACAAAGCGGTGAATGTGCCACGATTATTAAACTTAATTGAAACAGAAGCGCAATCTATTAATCAAGACAAAGGCCATCAACTTATTTTTAAGATTGATGCATCGCTTGATATTACCGGTGCTGAGGATGAACTTAGAAGTGCCTTTTCAAATTTAGTATTTAATGCCATTCATTATACTAAACCAGGCGGTAAAATTGAGGTACTTTGGCAGCGCAACAATGAACAAGCATGTTTTAGTGTTACCGATAATGGTGATGGTATTGCACCTGAGCATATTAACCGGTTAACTGAGCGTTTTTATCGAGTAGATAAAGCCAGAAGCCGCACTACAGGTGGCTCAGGCTTAGGTTTAGCTATTACCAAACATGTGCTTACTCGCCATGGTAGTCAATTAAAAATTCACAGCGAGCTGGGTAAAGGTTCTTGTTTTTCTTTCGCGTTTGCAAGCGATAGACTTATCGTTATTTCGCCATTAGTAGCAAGCAACACGAGTAGTCATAAAAGTGTCATTTAAGAGTCACACCATTGTCATGTACTCACTTTAGAGTGAACCGCAGTTAGGAAATGGGACGAACAAACTGGAGAACCCCAAAATGAAATTTAAAAACTTAGTTGCCGCAATGGGTGTGGCTGTTACAACATTTGTATCTGCACAAGCGGTTGCATTAGAAGACGGTATTCCTGAGTATCAAAAAATTAGCGGTGTATCAGGTAACTTTTCATCGGTAGGGTCTGACACATTAGCCAACATGATGACCTTTTGGGCTGAAGAATATAAGCGCATTTATCCAAATGTAAATATTCAAATTCAAGCGGCAGGTTCGTCTACTGCGCCACCAGCACTAACAGAAGGTACGGCTAACTTAGGTCCAATGAGCCGTGCAATGAAGTCAAAAGAAATTGAAGCATTTGAAAAGCGTCATGGCTACAAACCAACACAAGTGCGAGTAGCAATTGATGCGTTGGCAGTATTTGTACACAAAGATAACCCAATCGAAGGACTACGGATTGACCAAATCGATGCTATTTTCTCATCAACTCGTAAATGTGGTGCATCAGAGCAAGTAAATCGCTGGAGTGATGTTGGTCTAGAAGGTGATTGGGCTGCAAAAGACGTGCAATTATACGGACGTAACTCAGTATCAGGTACTTACGGTTACTTTAAAAAGAAAGCGTTATGTAAAGGTGATTTCCGTAATAACGTGAACGAGCAACCGGGCTCTGCTTCTGTTGTACAGTCAATTTCAGCGTCATTAAATGCGATTGGTTACTCTGGCATTGGTTATAAAACATCGGGTGTGCGTACTGTTCCGTTATCTAAAAAAGGCACTAACTTTGTTGATGCCACGCTTGAAAACGTAGCACAAGGTAAATACCCACTGTCACGTTTCTTATATGTTTATGTAAATAAACACCCAAATAAGCCACTTGGCCCAGTTGAAGCTGAGTTTTTAAAGATGGTACTTTCTCAAGACGGTCAAAAAATTGTAGAAAAAGATGGTTATGTGCCACTTTCTGCAAAGTTAGTTGAATTAGAGCTTAAAAAGTTAGGCTTGAAATAAGCAGCTAGCAACCAAAGTAAATAATAAAAAACCGCTCAATGAGCGGTTTTTTTGTTTTACTTAAGATTATTTAGTTCGTTGCTTTACCTAAATTTTCAGCTTGCACTTTGCATTGATTGTAAGCCTCAATACATTTTGATGAGCAGACCTGTGATTTAAGACTATCGGTGGTTGTTTGCTGCTCACAGCTGGTTTCACATTGATAACTTTGTTGAGCACATTGATTAAGTGCTGGATTACCCGCTTGGCTCTGGCAGCCAGCAACAACTGCAAACGAAAAAGCCACGAGGCTAGTTTTAATAAAAGTTTTCATGCTTATCCTTAAAATGAGGCCACACCAGTATTAAACTTCAACCTGAATATTGTCGATTAATCTAACACTACCTAAAAAGGCGGCAGCTAAAATTACAAATCGTGTATCTTCGAGTGTAGCAGCTTTTAATGTATCTCGTTGAGCTATCGAAAAATAATCTGGTTTTAGGCCCGCGTCTTCTAATGCGCTCTTCGCTTCACTTTCCAGTGTGGCAAAGTCTTTATTACCGTTTTCTAGTTGCTGCGCACAGTGTTTTAAGGTGTTAAATAAAACAGGAGCGGTTTGTCTTTCCTCAGTTGATAAATACCCATTACGAGAGCTCATGGCAAGGCCGCTAACTTCACGCATGGTGGGTACACCAATAATTTCTACTGGTATCGATAAATCAGTGGCCATAGTTTTAACAACTTGTAGCTGCTGAAAGTCTTTTTCACCAAAGCAAGCGTAATCAGGTTGTACTAAATTAAATAGCTTAGTAACAACAGTTGCTACGCCTTTAAAGTGACCTGGGCGTGAACCGCCACAATACCCCATTGAAATACCAGGTACATCAACAAAGCTTTGCACGCCTAAACCATTAGGATAAATAGTTTCTACACTGGGGATAAACAAAATATCTGTTTCAAGATCGGCTAACCCTTGTTTATCAGCATCTAGAGTACGCGGATAGCTGTCTAAATCTTCGTTAGCGCCAAATTGCATTGGGTTAACAAAAATACTCACGACCACTTTGTCGGCTAGTGTTTTTGCTTTTTCTACCAGTGAAAAATGACCACGGTGTAGATTACCCATAGTAGGCACAAGCGCCACGCTTAAACCGGCCTGGCGCCAAGCTTTAACTTGACTGCGTAATGATTTAATTTCAGTGATTGACTGCATTATTTAAACTCGTGTTCAGCGCTTGGGAATACGCCGCTTTTGACATCGTTACAATACTTTTTAACAGCAGCAGGCATATTGCCTGTTTCAAGTAAAAAGTTTTTTGAAAATTTAGGAATATAACCTGCAGAAATGCCCACCAAGTCATGCATAACCAAAATTTGGCCATCGGTTACATTACCTGCACCAATCCCGATTGTAGGGATGCTCAATGACTCTGTAACGCGTTTTGCTAAGGCACTTGGAATACATTCAAGCACCAGTAGTTGTGCGCCTGCCGCTTCTAATGCTTTTGCATCGGCAATAATTTTTTGTGCTTGAGCTTCTTCACGGCCTTGGATTTTAAAACCACCGAATACATGCACTGATTGCGGTGTAAGCCCCAAATGGCCACATACCGGGATACCTTGTTGGGTTAGCGATTTAATACTGTCATGCAGCCATTCACCGCCTTCAAGTTTGACCATATTAGCACCAGCACGCATCAGCTCTGCAGCATTTTTACATGCGTCGCTTGGGTTTGCGTAGGTCATAAACGGTAAGTCAGCTATAACAAATAAGTCACGGCTTCCCGCGCGCACACAGCGAGTATGGTAGGCAATTTCTTGGTTTGTAACCGCTAAGGTGTCGTCGCCACCTTGTAATACCATACCCAAAGAATCACCAACTAAAACAACATCAACGCCGTTATCATGAAATAACTTAGCAAAACTAGCATCGTATGCTGTTAACGCAGTGATCTTATTACTTTCAGCCTTCATTTTATTCAAAGTTGAAACGGTTATTTTAGACATAATATTCTCGCAGACAATGGCCTTAATTAATTACCGTGGTAATTGTTGTAAGTCGTTAAGCGGTAGGGTATTTGCTATCTGTTGGATAGATGCGCCGCTAGGTAAAATCAGTTCTGGTGCAATTTCTTGCAGTGGGTAAACAACAAATTCTCGCTCAGTTAATCCGTAATGAGGTACGGTTAAACGTTCGGTATTTAAAATGTGTTCACCAAATAATAAAATATCAATATCCAATGTGCGTGCGCCCCAGCGCTCGGCCTTTCTAACTCGCCCATGTTCCAGCTCAATGGCTTGGGTTAAATCGAGTAGTTGCTCTGGCTCAAGTGAAGTGTTAATACAGGCGACAGCATTCACATAATCGGGTTGATCTTGTGGTCCCATAGGCTTGCTCGCATAATAATGCGAGCAGGCTATAAACTCGCTGCTTGGCAAGCTTTTAAGTGCAATAACAGCGTTATCAAGTTGTTTTATAGGGCTGTTAAGGTTTGCACCTAACCCCAAATAGACACGTTGCATTATTTACTCGGTAGGCTTTTTTGTGGTACGACGGCGAGGTCGCTTACGTGGTTTTGGACCGCCTTGATGACCAAGCTCTCGCACCATTTCTTTTTGGCCATTAATATCTTGGCCTAAGTACTGTGTCCACCACTGTGCCAGCTCTGTATGCTCAGTTTCACCAGCATCAACACGCAATAGTAAAAAATCATAAGCGGCTTTAAAGCGCGGCTGCTGTGTTAAACGATAGGCACGTTGGCCAGCACGTTTATCTAAGCGTTGTTGAATATGCCAAATATCACGAGCACCTAAAGTAAAGCGTTTTGGTACGGCAATATGTTGGGCATTCTCACTAAGTACTTTATTAATTGCTTGAGCAAATGCATCGTATTCTGATAGTTGCTCTTGGCGTCGAATTTTTTCAGTACGCTCAATCAGCGGGAACCACAGTAATGCTGCAAATACGAATGCAGGAGTGACTTTTTTATCTGCATTAATACGTATGTCGGTGTTTGCAAACATCTGCTTTATGAAGGTTTCTTCAAGTCCACCTGGTTTTTTATCTAAAATACGGTCTAGCTCAGGAAATAACGATTTAAATAAGCCGTACTGACGCAGCATTATAAAGTTTTGCTGTGCTTTGCCGTTTAAAAATAGCTTGAGTATTTCTTCAAATAAACGCGCTGGCGGAATATTATCAAGCAAGCTCGCTAATTCAGTAATCGGTTTTTCGCTTGCTGGTGCTATTTGCATATCTAACTTAGTGGCAAAGCGCACTGCGCGGAGCATACGTACCGGGTCTTCACGGTAGCGTGTTTCAGGATCGCCAATTAACTCAATTTGTTTTGCTTTGATCGCGGCTAAGCCATTTGCGTAATCGTAAACACAAAAATCATTAATGGAGTAGTACAAAGCGTTGATTGAAAAATCACGACGTTCTGCATCTTCTTCAATGCTGCCAAATACGTTATCGCGAAGAAGTTGTCCGTGCTCACTTGACTGACTAATTTGATTTTTATCTTCTTGTGCTTCGTGATGGCCGCGCATTGTAGCCACTTCAATAATCTCACGGCCAAAAACAATGTGTGCTAAACGAAAGCGACGACCAATTAAGCGACAGTTACGAAACAGTTTTTTTACTTGCTCAGGAGTGGCATTGGTTACAACATCAAAATCTTTAGGTTGTTGACCTAACAATACATCGCGAATGCAACCACCAACTAAGTAAGCATCATAGCCACCATCTTTTAGGCGGTAGAGTACTTTGATTGCATTTGGGCTAAATTGTTTGCGAGAAATACCATGCTCACCTCTAGGGATCACTAACGGCTCACTGCTGATTGCGACATTTTCGTTATTGGCACTTGGGCCGATAATTTGTCGACAAAATTGAAAAAGCTTGGAAATAATAGTCTGTCTCCTAGAGAAGCGGTTGATTGGCTCGCTATTGCAATCAAAATCACAGCAAGTATTCACTTAAAGCGTCATTCTTACCATTTAATGTAATTAGCATATATTTAGGCGGCTATCATATACCAGCAAGGTAAAAAAATTAAGTTGCAGCGCTGAAATTAAGCCATTTTTAACGATTTTATTTGAATTAATTCCACGTAATACGTAAAGGAAGGTTAAATCTGTATTTCGCGCTTAGCAGGAACAAGGCTTAAGTTAAAATGCGCCACGCCCCAAGCGAGTAATTGTTCGCAGGTTAAATCCATTAGTTGCTTATGTACTGGCAAGCCTAAAAATTTAAATACAGCTATTAAAGTTGGTTTTGGATTTTGTTTGCAAATTGCAGGGGCGTAATTTTGCTTAGACAGTTTAAACCCTGGTTTTGCTACTGCCAAAGGCAAATGAGCAAATTCCGGAATAGCGCAATTTAGTTGTTTAAATAAACTAATTTGACGCGCAGTCGGTTCAATTAAATCAGCGCCTCGTACAATTCGGTTGATCCCTTGCTCAATGTCATCAACCACCACCACGAGTTGATAGGCAAATAAACCATCGCTGCGTTTTATTATGTAATCTTCATGAGCGAGTGCTGAGTCAACGTCAATATGCCCTTGAATAAGGTCTTTATAATTAACGGTTGCATGGCATTGAGTTAAACGTAGGGCATGACCTTGCTCACTTAGTTGGCTGTGTTTGCATTGCCCTTGATAAATACCGCCGAGGGCTTTTATTTGCTTACGAGAGCATTGGCAGGCATAAATAAGCTGTTGTTGTGACAGAGAGTGAACGGCATCTTGGTAAATAGTAAGACGCTGTGTTTGATACACAACGTTTTCATCCCAATTGAGGTTGTAGGCTTCTAAGGTATTTAGGATATCGGTGGCGGCGCCTTTTACAACGCGAGTGGTGTCTATATCTTCAATGCGAACTAACCACTTTCCTTGGTTAGCTTTTGCATCAAGGTAGCTACCTACAGCCGCCACAAGTGAGCCAAAATGTAACGGTCCGGACGGAGACGGTGCAAATCGGCCGCGATAGTTAGATACTTGCGCAGTAACGGCTGTAGAAGACATGGCTATAATTAATTAGCCGCGTCCAGATTGCTTTTCTTTAATTTCAGCAAGTGTTTTACAATCTACACATAAATCAGCAGTTGGGCGCGCTTCTAGGCGGCGAATGCCAATTTCAATACCACAAGATTCACAAAAGCCAAATTCGTCTTCTTTAATTAATATAATTGTTTTTTCAATTTTTTTAATTAATTTGCGCTCGCGGTCACGCGTTCGAAGCTCTAATGAGAACTCTTCTTCTTGTGCTGCGCGGTCAACGGGATCAGGAAAGTTAGCTGCTTCATCTTGCATGTGTGATTTGGTACGATCAACTTCGTTACGTAAATCATTACGCCAAGTTTCTAAAATTGTTTTAAAATGAGCACGTTGTGCATCATTCATGTACTCTTCACCCGGTTTTTCTTGGTATGGTTCTAAACCGGCTTGAGCCAATAAACCATGTCTTTTTTGGTCTGGCATAACTCTCTCCTAAATCCTTAATTTAATGCCTCAGCATTAGCCGGCGGTATAAATAACAGAAACTCATACCCTAGGCAAATTTATTTTTAAATAATCGAATTAGCTTAACCCTGTTTGGTGATATAAAAGTAGTAAAAGTATTGTATATACTTTTTATCACAGTATTGGTTTATAAACTGGCGTAGTTATATGGGCAATAACAATAAAAACAACTTATTTTTACTTTTTGATTAAGTATTTTTTGGGCGTGGCGAAATAGCAACGTTTAAATGCGCGCTTTTTACTCAACAAATGCTACTTTCTCAACCAAAGTTACTTCACTTGCAGAAATATGGGCTTTATAAGCTAATACTTCTACGCCTTGCTCAATCGCTTCGCTAAGTAATTGTGCATAGGTTGAATCAATATGCGCCGCGGCACTCACTTGTGTGATCCCTTGATGTAGCACCGAAAATAGTAATACCGCACGATGCCCTTGTTTTACCATTTCGATTAATTCACGAATATGCTTTTGCCCACGAACTGTTTGCGCGTCAGGGAAGTAACCTTGCCCGCTTTGTGGATGCTCTTCACTTAGGAGCGTGACTGATTTAACTTCAACATAGCAATTGGCTTTACTGCTGTGGGTAAGTAAAAAGTCGATGCGGCTGTTTTCACTGCCATATTTTACTTCACTTCGAACTTGCTGATAGCCTGTCAGCTCTTTAATCACTTCAGCGTTAATCGCTTCTTCAACTACTTTATTGGCAACGGCTGTATTTACACAAATAAGTTGTGACAAGTTATTTTGCGTCAGCTCTAATGACTGTGGGTACTTTCGTTTGGTGTTACTGCTGGTGGAATAAAAGGCATTAAAACCGGCATCGGCGCAGCCCGTCATTTTACCTGTATTAGCACAGTGAGCGGTAAAAGTGCTGCCATCACTGAGCTCTAAATCAGCTAAAAAGCGTTTGTAACGTTTTAATAACGTAGCAGATTGTAATGGCGGGGTGTACTTCATTAATGACTTCCTTATATAACCAGGGTTCAGGTTAAGTAAAATAAGACTTTACGGGCTATTTGAGGTTATTTACCGCAAGCTGTTGGGAACTTAAGCGCGCTATAGTAAACTCAACCACACATTTAAGTGCAAGGATATTCTAACATGAGTGAAAAATTTGTTGTTCAATTAAGCGAGCAGTCGGCACCAGGACACTGGGGCGAAAGTGCGTCACTATCTTTTAACGAACACGGCGCAACAGTTCATTTATCTGAGCAAGAAACATTAAAAAACGTGCAAAAAGCAGGTCGTACTATTGCCAGCCAAGGCATTAAAAGTGTTGTGCTTGAAGGCGATGTTTGGTGTACAGAGAGCCAATGGGCATTTTACCAAGGCTTTGTATCACCAAAAGTACTGCACGGTGTTGAGTTTGTTGATAATGCACAATCAGATTTAAAAGAACTTGCTGATTTAAAAGCATCAGCAACGTGGGCGCGTGAAATGGTTAACGGCACCGCCGATGACATTTACCCAGAGAGCCTAGCAGAAAAAGCGGCTGAATTTATTCAATCACTGGCGCCAGAGCATGTTAGCTATCAAATAATAAAAGGTGATGCGCTATTAGAGCAGCAATGGATTGGTATTCATGCTGTAGGTCGTGGTAGTGAACGCCCACCAGTGTTACTTGAGCTTGATTACAATCCAACTGGCGATGATAACGCACCAGTAAGCGCTGCACTTGTAGGTAAAGGTATTACATTTGACTCAGGTGGTTACTCAATTAAGTCTAGCGAAGGCATGTTAGGCATGAAATGCGACATGGGCGGAGCGGCAACAGTTACCGCAGGTTTAGCATTGGCGATTAACCGTGGTGTTGAAAAGCGTATTAAGTTGTTTTTATGTTGTGCTGAGAACTTAATTTCCGGTCATGCATACAAACTAGGTGACATTCTTACCTACAAAAATGGCACAAGCGTTGAAATTGTAAACACAGATGCTGAAGGTCGTTTAGTATTAGCTGATGGCCTTATGGCGGCAGGTGAGACAGGTGCACCACTTATTATTGATGCAGCAACATTGACGGGCGCAGCCCTTGTTGCCGTTGGTCAAGAATACAACGCGTTATTTGCCCTTGATAAAGAGCTAGTGCGTGAAGTAGAAGACTTTGCATCACAAGAAATGGAAGCCGCTTGGCCATTACCGCTTGAAAAGTGGCATCAACAAAACTGCCCATCACCGTATGCAGATACAGCAAACAGCCGTGCACAAAAAGGCGGTGGTTATGGTGGTGCTTCAAATGCAGCAGGTTTCTTATCTCGCTTTGTGCCAAACGATGGCAAAGGTTGGGTACACATTGATTTAGCGGCTGCATTTAATATGGGTGGTGGCACTAGTCAGTGGGCTTCAGGTGCAACTACCCAAGGTATGCGTACAGTAGCGCGCACCTTGCTTGAAAAGGCCTAATCAATTCAGATTAAGCAATTAGTTAAAAAATAGGTACCTTAAGGTGCCTATTTTTTTATCCGCCATACAAGCAATTTTGTTTTATTTACGGTAAAATCCTTCGCCAATACGTGTTTGAGCATCTATTTTATTTAAACCTCGCTCAAATATTATACATACCACTGGGATCCTTACTATGTCAGAAAAGTGCTATATCACGGCTCAACAATTACTTGAAGATTCATTCCGCGTAGCGGCACAAGTGTATAAAGATGGCTTTCGTCCAGATTTTATTATTGGTATATGGCGCGGTGGTGCTCCAATCGGGATCGCAGTTCAAGAATATTATGACTACAAAGGCATAGAGACCGATCATATTGCGGTGCGTACGTCGTCTTATTACGGTATTGGCAAGCAATCAAAAGAAATCAAAGTACATGGTTTACACTACATTGTTGAAAACGCGAATGCGGGTGATTCATTACTGATTGTGGATGATGTGTTTGACTCAGGTCGGAGTATTGTGGCGTTGAAAGAGAAGCTTTCTGAACTAATGCGCTTAAACTTACCGAGTGATATTCGTATTGCTTGTCCATACTACAAGCCAAAAAACTCAAAAGTAGATACAGTGCCTGATTACTACATTCATGAGTCTGAAGAATGGTTAGTATTCCCGCATGAATTATCAGGGTTAACGCCGGATGAAATTATTGAAGGCAAATCTGATTTAGCTAAAATCCACGATATTTTACTTGAAAAATAAACGTGATTTTGCTCAATAAAAAAGGCCTTAATGGCCTTTTTTATTGTCTTTAAAGCTGTGCAAAGCTATCTACATAGTCACTGAGTTTAGGAATATCGACAGCTTGCAGCCCTTGAGTGCTTCGTTGCACTAGGTTTTTTTCTACTAACTCACTCACTACCCGTCGGTATGCACGTTCAGTGGTTGCAAAGCGCTCTGCTTCTGCATTTACCGTAGGATAAGCACGCAATAAAGTGGGGTTGTTATTCTCCGCACGCAATAAACAGTCTTTAGCAATGTTGTAGCTTAAGGGAAGTAACAGTTTATCTAAGTTAATTTTTTGATTTTCTTGAAACTTAGCGGCAATGGTTTGCGCTGTGTATAGGCTCAGTTCTGGTTTATCGAGCAATAATGAGCGCCAATGCTTTAGCTCAATAAGATTATACGTTACATCACTGAAGCAGGTTACCGTGTAAATACACGGGTTATTATTCAGTGCTTCAATTTCGCCAATCAAGGTGTTGTTACAGTCGAGCTGGCCAAGTAGCAGGCGTCGGCCATTTCCTACATCGTAACTAAACGATACAGTACCACTTCGCACCAATACCAACTTAGTGAGTGGTTGGTCTTGCTGTATTAATATTTCTTTTTTTGATTGCTGATAACTACTGCCGGCAAATGTCAGCAGCTGTTCAACAAGGTAACTGGAAAAATGGTATTGAAACATCAATCATGCTCTTCGGACAAATGTCCTATTTATTACACCTTAATGACGATAGCATTAAGATTAAGAATTTACGCTAACTTACCCACGCCGTTATTTATTTAATGGCGTTAAATGACCTTCATTCTACCGTGTAATGATTAAAAAATTGTGGGTAAAACCAGTATATTTTAAGGTTTTATTGGTAAGTTAGCTTTTTTATTTAAACTGCTAAGCAGCAGTTTTTAATAATGTACTAAAATTTAGCTAGTAATATTAACCTAAAGCCTGGGAGAGAACAATTGAGTTGGGAATATTTAGGTTATTTAGCATCCGTTTTACTAGTTATTTCTTTGACCATGACCGATGTAACCAAACTGCGTTGGTTTAATTTATTGGGCTGTATTGCGTTTACTTTTTACGGTACAGCAATCGGTTCTGTACCGGTGGCATTTACTAATGGCTTGTTAGCTCTGGTCAATATATATCACATTATTAAGTTATATCGTCAGTCTAGGGCTGATACAAAAAAGGGTTAACGTTTAAGTTAACCCTTTTTTGTTTTTACTCAGACTTTGCTGAATCTTTTTGGTAGCGTAATTTACCTGCTATCCACGTTTGCAATACCTGAGTTTTATAAAGCTGCTCAATAGGTACTTTAAAGTAGTCTTGATCAACCAGTATAAAGTCAGCCCATTTACCTTGCTCTAAACTACCTACTTTAAACTCTTGATGCGCTGCATACGCGCCGCCAAGGGTAAACGCACGTAATGCATCTTCTCTGCTCAATACCTCACTGGCGCGCCAACCGTTTTCAGGCAGTTGATTATGATCCATGCGCGTTATCGCAGAATATAAACCATCAAATGGGTTCGCTAGTTCGACAGGGTAATCAGACCCCGCCGCAATCGTTGAACCTTGGTCTAAAAATGTTTGCCAAGCATAAGCGCCTTGTAATTGTTTGTCGGTTAAACGCTGCTCAGCCATATGCATGTCTGATGTGGCATGCACAGGTTGCATAGATGGAATTATTTTCAGGGTTTTAAAGCGCGGGATATCCTCTGGCGAGACTATTTGTGCATGCTCCATACGATTGCGCAGTAGTATGCCACCGGTTTGTTTAAATACATTTTGATAGGCATCTAGCACAATTTTATTTGCTCTATCGCCAATTGCATGTGTGTTAGCGCTAAAACCATTTTTAAAAGTCAGGGTAAATAATTGCTCTAGCTTTTGTTGGGTTTCAAGCATAAGGCCAAAATGGTTGGCTCTATCAGCGTATTCTTCAATAAGCGCAGCACCACGTGACCCTAATGCGCCATCAGCATAAATTTTTACACTGCGGATAGATAAAAAGTCCTGCGCATCTTGATAACGACCGGCTTTAAGCATCATGTTTAAATCTGGGCTTGCTGCACTTAACATTGCTACAATTCTAAGCGGTAATGTACCTAACTCGGCACGTTGTTTATAAACTTGCCATGTGGTTCTATCAATACCTGCATCATGAGTTGAGGTAATACCTAGGCTTAGTAAGTGTTTACCTGCGGCATCTAATGCATTACTGACCGATTGTGCAGACGTTACAGGCATATGTTGAGTAATTAAGGTTTCTGCTTTATCAATAAAAATGCCGGTAGGTTTACCAAACTCACCTTTTATAATTTCTCCGCCAGCTGGGGCTGGTGTGTCAGCGTTAATATTGGCAAGTTCTAATGCTTTTGAGTTAACCCAAATGGCGTGACCATCTACTCGCGATAAAATAACAGGGCGATCGTTAACGACTTTGTCTAAGTCAGCGGCCGTAGGAAAGCGAGTATTTGACCATAGCTCTTGGTTCCAGCCTCGACCAATGATCCAACCTTTTTTATCTTTGGCAAATTCCTTGAGTTTAGCGGTTACTTCATCTACCGACTTTGCACCGCGCACATCAAGTTGCGACAAATTACTACCTAGCCCGATGACATGTCCATGGGCATCAATGAGTCCTGGGAGTAGTGTTTTGCCTTTCGCGTCAATTAGGGTTGCGCCCGGAAAGCTATTTTTCAAGCTGTCTGGACCTGTTTTAACTACTTTGCCATCTTTTATAACTAAGGTTGTAAATGTGTTTACTTCGCCATGGCGCATTTTTCCTTTATACAAAGGTGAGTAACCATTGGCATTATAAATGACTTGAGTTTGTGCTATTGCCACGCTAGTGACGGCACAAAGGCTTGCTAGCAATATAGGTTTTATTAGTTTTATCAGTTGCATAAGACGCACATTGTTATTATTTGTACTATCACAGTAGCAAACTCAAATTTAGAATACCAATAGCATAATTTATTAAGCGTCGTATAAGTCAGCCTTTAGCTAAATCAAGCAACAAGTTAAGGGTGAAATAGGATGTGTTAACAATGGGGTTTAACTTTCTAAAGCTTGATATTGTTAACCAAGCTTTATTTGAGGAGGCTATTTATTTACTGGCGTACAAGGTGTATTCGCTTAATGATAATTGTGCATCTTTGTCACTGTCATAGCTGCTAAAGCGTGACCACAAAGCTGGATCACTGGCAGCTTCAGAACGAGTCAAAAAGCCATCTTGGTTGCGGTCAAGTTTTTCAAACTTTTCGGCAATATAACTGCTTGTTGCAAAACTCATACAGCTAAAAACAGTCAGTGTTAGTAAAATAATATTATGAAAAGGCTTCATATAAATGCTCAGTACAGGTTAGTGGTTAAGTAGTTTTTAAACTCAGTTAAAGAAATTCTGTTATCTTGATTTTCATCCCAATTTGAAAATGAGTTTAATAGCTGAGGCTGAGCAGCAAGCTCGCTATGGGTTAAATATCCATCATTATTTTTGTCCAAGTGGTCAAAGCGTTGCTTTACATCAAGTGCGAATGCACTTTGGCTGATAAAAAGTAAAGCACCAATAAAGGGAAGCAGTATTCTCATAGTTGGCGTTCCAAGGTGTATTTTAATTGCTGGCAGTATTGAAAGAAAGCACTTGCCATAATTTAACTCCCAACATTAAATCCGTTTACACACTCCCTCAGGGATTATGGCAAATGCTTTTAACTCTATAATATAAAACTTAACTTGAATCTAAACTTAAGGTTTAAAGTTTTCGAACTCTTTTTTAGAAATCATCTCGTTATTGTCTTTGTCTAAATCAGTAAACTGCTTAAGCAGCTGCTTATCTTGTTTGGCCTCAGTGAGCGATATTTGGCCGTCCATATTTTTATCTAAATGCATAAAACGTACATTTAACGACGATGCCAATGCCGTCGCGCTAATAGCTAAAAATAGTAGCGAAAAAGCACCAATTAATTGTTTCATAAATATACTCCTTTATTTTACAAACTGTTTAAATTCATCGAACGATAGTTGTCCGTCTTCATTCTTGTCTATTTGTGCAAAATTCTCATGCAGTAATGCATCTTCGCCTGCCTCTGCTTCGCTTAATGTACCGTTGCTGTCTTTATCTAGGCTGTAAAATGCTGTATTCACATCAAGCGCAAATATATGGCTACTCGTTAAACATAACGCTATTAAGGCAGTAGATTTTAAATAACCTTTAGTCATTCCTTGGCCTTTAAAAATTAATATTTATAAGCGTATTACAATTATAGTGCCAGCTTTAATTTTTATTAAAAATCAATGGTTTAATTTTTTAACTTGTTTTTAATGAGTAATATTTACCGACGGTTGTGTGTTTTATGCAACATTTTCTTAGTTAGAGTTTTTTACTATTTTTAAATCAAGTGTTTAACTTGTCGCAATTGTGCGACATTGCAACGATTTTGCTCTCAAAAATGTATTTGGTTCAGCGAGTGTATAAGTTGAGCGCTTAATAATAGAGCGCTTAAAAGTAGTAAAGGATTAGTGTATGCCTGCAATCATGGCTGAAAAATATAAAGCATTGGTAAACTGGCGTCCTAATTTGATTGGCCAGTTTGTAATGAGTATGCTGTTGTCACTCTTGCCTTTGTCTATTGTGGTTATTGTATTTTTAAATGTATTGAATAAACAATTAGCGGTCACACAGCAAATTGTCAGTAATAACTACCAAGTAACCAAGTCGTTTAATGCACTTAAACAAGAGCTCAATAGTTTAGAAAGGGCAACAAGGCAAAACTGGGTTTTAAAAAGCGATTCACTCGATAAACTTATCGTGGATAAATGGCAGTCATCGCTGGACAATATAAATGAGCTTAAACGGCTTTCTAGCAGCCAGCAAAGTACTCAACAATGGCAACGGTTAACAGATACGCTAAAAGCAGCGCATACCAAACTGGTGGTTGAAGCTCGTGAGCAAGCAGAGTTGTTTGTGCCAATTAGTGAAATACTGGCAGATCTAACAATGTGGTTGCGCGAAACCAATGAAGCTAAAATCACTCAAAACCAAATTAAACTGACAAATTTACAAGCCTCCTTTATAAACTGGTTAGTGGCACTTACGCCTTTAACCTTACTTGTTGGCGGTGGGTTTTTATGGCGGATAAGTGGCCGTTTAAAAGGTTTAACCTCCGTTATTGATAAATTAGGCCAAGGAGATTGGCAGCAAAAAATATCAGTGCAGGGATCAGCTGAACTCATTGAACTAGGTAACAAGTTGCAGTGGGTGCAGGCGCAATTGCATATGCTAGAGCAGCAAAAAGATACGTTTTTACGCCATGTTACTCACGAATTAAAAACGCCTTTGGCCTCTATGGTTGAGGGCACTGAGTTATTAGCCGATGAAATTGTTGGGCCAATTAATAATGAGCAAAAAGCAGTGCTTGAGTTAATTAGTCAATCTATGGTGCGATTACGCACTATGATAGACAGCTTGTTAAGTTATAACGCGATTCGAACCAGTAAAGATAATGTTAGTGAAGTGGAATTTAACCAGCTAATAAAAAAGGTAAGTAATCATTTTGAACATAGGTTAAATGCACGAGAGCAGTCGCTTATTTGGCACAATAGCTTACCGACAGTTGCACTTAATTTACCGAGAGAATTAATTGAAATGATTTTAATTCAGTTAATCTCTAATGGTTTAAAGTTTTCACAGTCAAACCAAGCAGTGTCGATTAGCTTAAGTTTAGAAAGCAATAGCTTAATTATACAGGTTGCTGATGAGGGCTGCGGTATTAAAGAGCATGAAAAAGAATATGTTTTTGGCGCTTTTTATCAAGGTAAACACAGTAAAGAGATTAGTCTTCAAGGCAGTGGTTTAGGCCTTACCATAGTAAAAGAGTCGGTTGAACAGTTACAGGGTAAGTTAACTATTGAGCATAATGAGCCGCAAGGCTGTCGATTTAACATTGTCATCCCCTATAAAAATAAAGGAGTTAAATAATATGTCTGCGCGTTTAATGGCTATTTTATGGCTAACCAGCAGTCTCGTTTTTTTATCTGGGTGTGAATTAACCAACACTCAAACACCAGCTAAATCTAAGCTAATAGCTCAAACTCAGCCCGATAATAAAAGCAACCAGCCCAATCCAAAGCCGCGGCCAAAACTAGATCTTATGTATCCGCCCGCAGCGCAAGTTATTGCATGGCATGCCCATCAGTGTGGTGGCTTTAAATTAACGCCTGACAATAAGACTTACTTAGGGGAGCAAGCACTTAAGGCATTTTTTAATACCGCATGCGTCAACCTTAGTCGCGACCCTGATACTGTTATGAGTCAATTGCTTAAGCTAGATCAAGCTTACTATTGGCCAGACGATATAAAACACTATTTATGGCTGCAAAAGCAGCAGGTATTAATGCAAATAAATGCAAAAAAACAACAGCAAGCATTAAACGCTGAAATGCAAAAAACCTTATCGTCATTAGCTGCAATTGAACAGCAACTTTTATTACGTGAAGAAACCAAGGAGCAGTAACTATGTCAGTCACACTTCCATCAAGCGCTAAAGTGTTACTCGTTGATGACGATGCCAGCTTACTGCAGTTACTGGCAATTCGAATTCAATCAAAAGGTTATGAAGTAACAACGTGTGATAGTGGCATGAATGCATTACAAATACTTAAAAGCCAAGTATTTGATGCGGTGATCACCGATTTAAGAATGGATGAAATGGATGGAATGGCACTGCACCGACAATTGCAAAGCCGCTACCCAGCACTACCTGTAATTATGATGACGGCTCATGGTTCAATTCCTGATGCGGTAGAGGCGACTAAGCAAGGTATTTTTGCCTTTATTACTAAGCCAGTTGATAAAGATGAGCTATTCGATAGCTTAGCTAAAGCCATAGAAATACATGGGGTGAATAATGATGATATTACTCCGCAAAGCAATATTGTTACTCGCAGTGGCGCAATGCTGCATTTGCTAGAGCAAGTTAAATTACTAGGCCCTACTCAGGTAAATGTACTTATCTCTGGTGCTAGTGGAACGGGTAAGGAGCTGCTTGCACAGGCAATTCATCAGCACAGCCATGTTAGTGATGGCCCATTTGTGGCTATTAACTGTGGTGCAGTCCCTGGTGAGTTATTAGAATCGGAGTTATTTGGTCACAAAAAAGGCGCATTTACAGGGGCGGTAAAAGATCACCAAGGTCTGTTTCAGCAAGCGCAAGGGGGGACCTTATTTCTAGATGAAATTGGTGATATGCCGCTAAATTTACAAGTTAAGTTATTACGCGTGCTGCAAGAAAAAACCATTCGCCCAGTCGGTTTTCAAGAAGAAATCCCCATTAATGTGCGAATTGTTTCAGCGACCCATAAAAACCTGCCTGAAGCTATTAGCAATCAAGAGTTTAGAGAAGATTTATATTATCGTTTAAACGTAGTAAACCTCAAACTTCCTCCGCTGCGAGAGCGCCGTGAAGATATTAGCTTATTAGCCAACTTTTTTAGCGCCAATATTGCAAAACGTATGGAGCAAAAAGAAAAACGTTTTGCAAACGATGCCATGCATGCATTGGTAAGGTATGATTGGCCAGGTAATATTCGTCAATTACAAAATGTAGTGGAGCAGGTGGTTGCCTTAACACCAAGTGACGTTATATCTGAGCATTTAGTGCTTAGTGCGTTAAATAGCAATGAAAATAACGTTGAGCCACTTTCGCTTAACGACGCTAAAAAAGAGTTTGAGCGAGATTACGTTATCAATACCCTGAAAATGGCAGGGGGTAATGTGGCCGAAGGTGCAAAGCTTGCCAAGCGTAATCGTTCTGATTTTTATAAGCTGATTAAAAAGCATGAAATTGACGTAGATAGCTTAATGTAATTTTAAAAAAGGAAGTGAGCATGCAGTTATTTATGGTGTATTTAGGTGGGCGTATTCAAGGTTGCCACATAGAAATGCACGACGTACGCTTTGTGGTAGGTCAAAACATTGAGCAAACTTATAGCAAGCTTAAAAGTCAGTGGGTAGGCGACAAAAATAGCGTACACATGGATAGCTACATGGCGGTTAATCACATTGATGGTTATAAAGTCGAGGTAGTTGATAGTTATGTAGAGCAAAATAAGCAGCTTTATTTTGTTAACTTAGGTGCTTACAGAAGCGACTCACTAGCAGAGCAACACGACTTTGCTTTGTATGTTGCCAGCAGTAGTGAAGAAGCAAAACAGCGCGCTAAAAATGATTTACTAGCAGGGCTTAGCCATCTACACAAAGATGATTTACATGATGTTGATGATTGCTTTGCTATAGATTTACTCGATAGCCAGCTTAATATTAAACTAACCCCAAGTGGTCAAGCACAAACAATTAAACCTGACTGGTTTGGTTATCATGTATTATAATAAATGAGGATTTATTAAGTTTATTAGGATGTTGTGTGAAAAAGTATGCGTTTATACTTTTGCTAGTTGGCTTAAGTGGCTGTAAATCACTGTCAGGTTTACCGCCCGTTGTTGATTTAAATAAACTGGTAAAGCAAATAAAAAACGCTCCTACTGACGTGGTTGCAATTCACAAGCAAGCACAAAAAACACACCGTTCTATTAAGGCACAGGTTGGTAGCGTAAAACAGCTTTTAGCCGCATTAGAAAGCGTTGTTGGGCGCAAGTGGGGTAAACAAAACACTCAGCAACCTAGTGCCAAAAAATACGTAAAATACAGTAATGATTACCAAGCTCGTGCCATTATTGATTTTGAGCAAGGCACTGTAAAAGTAGAAACCATCGCGTTAAAAAATACAATAAGCTTGTTACAGCAGGCCATTGTTATGACTTTACTGACCTCTAGCGATCCCGATAAAACCGATATTTTTACCAGCGAAGCGCCAATTTTAGAAGGCGAGCCGTTTTTATACCAACAAGTGCTCGATCAAGATAAGTTACCCATAAAATATAGCTGGCGTGCTAATCGATTTGCGCGTTATTTAGTAAATAATAATTTAAAAAAGCAACGTCAATATGGGCACGTTATTTCGTCGGTTAGCTTTGATTTAGTAGAGCAAAATGCTCATTTAAGAAAGCAAAAGTACAGTGCTTATGTGCTGGCGGCTGCAAAAAAATATCAAATATCGGCAGCACTTATTTATGCCATTATTGAAACCGAAAGTAGCTTTAATCCACATGCGGTGAGCTCATCAAACGCCTATGGATTAATGCAAGTGATCCCGGCTACCGCAGGGCGCGATGTATACCAAAAAATAAAAAAAGTACCTGGGCAGCCAACCAAAGCAGTATTGTTTAATCCAAAATATAATATCGATATAGGCAGCGCCTATTTAAGTATTTTAAAAAATAACTACTTAAACAAAATTAGTACCGACAAAAGTAAGCACTTTGCCATGATCTCGTCTTATAACGGCGGGGCGGGTAATGTACTGCGCATATTTAATAAAAATAGAAGTGTGGCGTTTTCACAAATAAACCAGCTTACTGCAAGCCAGTTTTATAATATTCTCACCACTAAGCACTCACGTGCAGAATCAAGACGCTATTTATACAAAGTCACTAAAGCAGAAAAAAACTATCAGTAACTTATTTACTCATCATTTTCTTGTTGTTCACTTTTGGCTGCCATTTTAAAGGCTACTATTACTAAGCCAAACATAGCAAATGGGATTGCAGCTAACAAATACTCAACCAAATGGCTGTCTTGAAAATTAGCCTGTAGCAAGAAATGCCCTGCAACACACATAATAATAACCACCAAAAGGATGGGCAGTAACATAAGTTCTTTTTTTGCTGAGTGGTTTTTCATTCGCTGTTAGGTATTAAAAAATAATGCGCTATTGTAATGAGCTTAATAAAGCTTGGCAAACAACACAGATTTTTTAATGACTATTAGGTATGATTAACATCAAAGAAAAGCTTAAAAGTAGTGGTTGGGAATAAAGTGCAACAGAGTTTAAAGCAAGTTTACCTAGTGGGTGGAGCAGTGCGAGATAAACTGCTAAACATACAATCAAAAGATAATGACTATGTTGTTATTGGTGAAACGCCAGAGACAATGGAAGCGCTCGGATTTTTACCCATTGGCAGCGATTTTCCAGTTTACTTACACCCAAACACTAAAGAAGAATATGCACTAGGGCGCACTGAGCGTAAAAGTGGTAAAGGTTATACCGGCTTTGTGGTGGATGCCAGCCCAAACGTAACTCTTGAAGAAGATTTAGCACGCCGAGATTTAACCATTAACTCTATGGCACTAGACGAAAACGGCACCATTATTGATCCTTTTAATGGTCAAGCTGATTTAAAAAATAAAATACTGCGCCACACCACACACGCATTTGTAGAAGACCCTGTTCGGGTATTGCGTATTGCTCGCTTTTTAGCGCGTTATGGTAGCGACTGGTCTATTCATCCAAGTACTACTGCATTAATGCATGAGCTTAAAAATAAAGGCGAGTTGGAACATCTAGTACCAGAGCGAGTCTGGCTTGAAACAGAAAAAGCGCTTGGCGAAAAACACCCTGAGCTTTATTTCCAAGCATTAGATGGGTTAGGTATTTTTCCTGAAATAGAGCAGATGAAAAACACCCCGCAGCCGGCAAATCATCATCCCGAGGGCGATGTGTTTGTCCATACCATGCTAGTGCTTAGACGAGCAGCCGATTTAGGCTTTAACCTAGAAACGCGGTTTGCCGCCTTAACCCATGATTTTGGTAAAGCACTAAGCTATAAAAAACGCGGTAATTTACGCGGCCATGAACGTGAAGGGGTTGCTGTAGTTGAGGCGTTTTGTGAACGTTTAAAAGTACCTAATCGCTTTCGTGATATAGGCGTGCTTACCAGTGATAACCATACCCTTTGCCACACGCTTGAACAGTTAAGACCGCAAACTATTCATAAATTAATCGTCACTAATTTAAATGCGCTAGTGCATCCAGAGCGTTTTATTGCCTTTACTCAAGCGTGCCAGTGTGATGCACAAGGACGAGGCGAAACGCTGGTGGATAAGCCCTATCCACAAGCCGCTAAATTACGTGCTATTCACAACGAACTACAAAAAATGGATAAAAAACAGATAGTGCAAGACGCGCTTAAAAGCGGCAAAAAAGGCCCCGAAATAGGCGAAACGGTTAAGCAGGCTGAAATAGACTGCATTAAAGCGTTTTTACAGCTTAACTAATGGGGCGGGGGTTAAGCCCTTGCCTGCATCGCATGCTTTGTAGAAGCTTTTGCTCTTTTTAGAGCGCTTGCTGGTGATTGTTCATTCGCTGTATTTGGGCGATATAAATCAAGAATAAATTCTATTTCTTCACGTTCTAATAATTCGTTCATAGTTTTTCCTCCTAGAGAATAACCGTTACCTTAAGATTGAACGAATGAATTAAAAGTGAATAGTTACATTTGTGCATAACTTAAATTGTAACTGACAGACTTTACGAGCAAGCGATTTATAGCTAAACCGCTTTATTTAATTACTCAAAGGCAAGCTCACAGTAAATACCACCCCATTACCTTGCTCATTATTGTGCGCCGTTACTGTACCTTTGTGGTAATCACACACTAGTCTTACAATATAAAGCCCTAAGCCTAAATGCGGTTGTTGCTGCATTTGTTGGCTGCGCACCGATACCATAGAATCAAAAATATGTTCAGTAAGTCCCTCAGGCAATAAAGTACCTGTATTACTTACCGTTAATGTTGCTTTGCTTTCATTTTGCTTAAGGCTGACTTCAATTGCAGTGTTAGCTTCACTAAATTCCAAGGCATTATTAATTAGCTTATCGAGCAGTTGCGCTATAAATTCAGGGGCACCTTGCATCAACAGTGTGCTTTGGCAAATGTTGAGTGTAAAGAACTGGTTAGGATAAGTAAGTTGGTAGCCCTGCATACAGCCACTAATTACTTTTTGTAAATCAAACTGCTCTGGCTCATTACTTTGAATACTTTGCTCAAGGCGGGTTGCCTCGCTCATGGTGGTAATTATTTTTCCTAAGCGCTCAACCCCTTCGCTAGCACGTTCAAGGTATTTTTGACTCAGTTCACTTTGCTGCAAGCTTTGTAAGTTTTCAAGAGATGAACGGACAACCGCAACCGGTGTGCGCAGCTCGTGAGATAAGCGCGACGACATATTTTCTAAATAATCGGTATAGCCACCAAGTCGGCTCACTATATTTGAAAAGCTACGCGACAGGTCGCCAATTTCGTCATTGGCATCGCTGTAATTTATATGACCTGTTACTCGTCCTTGGGCATCAATGGCTTGCTCTGCTGTGTCTCGCAGTCGTCTAATACGGCTCGATATACGCGAAGCAAAAAAGAACAAAGTGGCTGTGCCAATTAACATGACCGCTAAAATCACATTAAATAGTTTTTCCAGCGATTTATTACGCAGTGTACGCACGCCATTGGTGGTTTCTTCAGCTATAACTGCCCCAATAACCTTATCCTCGATCCAAATAGGATACGCAGCCGATAATATTACCGCTTTGTTATCGGGAGTGAGTCGCCAAGACGAGGCCGGTTTGCCTTTAAGTGCTTTGGCTAAATGAGCGCCTTGCATTGAAGCTACATCGTGTAAAGTATCTATAAATTCATCTTCAGGACGCGTTAAAATTTTATAATACAAAGGATGTAAATAGGCTTGTTCAAAGCGCTGCCACGCAGTTTTTGGCGCTTGATTTTTTAGCCCATCGGCCCATACCCCATCGGCATTTTGAATACTGCCCGATTGCGCTAATACACGGTGATGATTATCGACCACCCAAATGCGACTGCCGCTGTGGCCCATGCCTTTTAATATACGGTTTATTTCAGGGGAGGGCACCAGTACCGAACCTAAATCATTCGGGTTATTTAAGTTCGATGTAGACATTATACTAGGGGTTTGGTTTGGTTGTTTACTATCAACATCGGCAATGGCAAATCCCAGTTTATTGCCAAGCATACTCAAAGGAAAGCGCAGCTCAAGGTTGTAACCAGTGTCAGTTTTTTTAAAGAAACCCTGAATTTTAGTAAAAGGCATTTTACTATTGGCATCAAATGCGTTGACCCAGCCATCTTGGCGCGGAGCAATAATATAAGTATTAAATTGCCCATCAGGGTTTTTTAGGCCAATTTTTACATAGTCATTATTGGTAATGCTGAGGCTGTTTTTGGCACGGTAAACTAAAGCATCGTCAGTGACGTTAAAGAGCGCATATAAGTAATTATCAAACTTACCCACCATGTGGCTAAATGATAAGTTGCTCAGTTGATGGTTATCATTGGCTGTTTGTAAGTAGCGTTTGTCATAAAGCCAAAACAGCGATTGGTAAGCGTCCCAGTCGCTGAGTTTACCATCGAGTTGAATTGGACTCTTTAAATTATAAGCATAGAGATCGCGGCCTTTTACAACTTGATCTAAAAAGTTGGTTTGTTCGTCAAATAAAGCGGGGCGTTCGTGCAGGGCCGTTGCCAGTGCGCGTGTAGTACCTACGAGCGTTTTTTCTTGGCCTTGGCGTAAAAACTTTTCCATTTCCCATACATACTCGTAGCCTAACCATGGCAACAAAAACAAAAAGCATGAAAGTAAAATAAATTTACTGCGTAGGCCAAATCTCAGCATGTGGGTTGCTCCCACCTGTAACCCATGCCATACACGGTATCAATGCAGTCAAACTGGCTATCGAGTGCTATAAACTTTTTGCGAATGCGTTTTACATGAGAGGTAATGGTGCTGTCGTCTACATAAATTTTAGCATCGCTCATTAACTCATTACGGCTTTTAACGTGGCCAGGTCGTTGGGCGAGTGAATGCAGCATCCAAAACTCAGTTACGGTTAAATCAACCAACTGTTGCTGCCAAAGCACCTGCATGCGTTGCGTGTCGAGTGTTAGTTGACCGCGAATTATTAATGCGTTGGCATCGGCGGGTTGCTCTAATGCTTCCATGCGGCGAAATAGCGCACCAATACGCGCGGCTAAATGCGCTAAGCTAATATCTTTGGTTAAGTAGTCATCGGCGCCCATGCGCAGGCCGCATACGGTGTCTATTTCGCTGTCGCGAGCGGTTAAAAAAATAATTGGTAAGGTTTTAGAAAGTGAACGCAGTGTTTGGCACAGTAAAAAGCCGCCATCTATTTCATGGCCTAAGCCAATATCAACAATGGCTAAATCGGGGAGTGCTTCTTTAAAAGCGACTTCTGCTTGAGGGCGGTTTTCATAACCACTTACCTGATAGCCTTGAGCGCTCAGCATTTCTATGTAGTTTTCGCGAATGGCAGTTTCATCTTCAACGATAGCTATTTTTTTCATTTTTTAATTACTCATATTGACTTAGGCGCACTATAGCGAAGTTTTTGCGCTAAGTAAGGTTAAAAACACAATTGCCATTTTTTTGCCACAATTGCTCAGCAGTTTGCCATTTTTACTCCCCTTTATTGCCACTTCATGGTGTTTTAATACAGCTATTGAAATTACCAATACAACGCAAGTGCCAACCAATAGCTTGCCAACCATTATTAATAGTAAGGAATAGATCATGAAGAAAACATTAATCGCACTCACACTTGTTAGCACTTTTTGTACGCCAGTATTTGCTGCGGATACCCCATCAAAAGAAGCAAAAAAAGAAACAATTGTTGGCCTGAGCACTGGTGCCATTATTGGGGGTGTTGTTGGTGGGCCAATCGGCGCGTTTGTAGGCGCATTTGCTGGTGGTTTGATTGGCGATGCCAAGGTAGCTGAGCAAACTATTGCTGAGCAGCAGCAAGCTTTAACTGTAATGGCAGAGAAAACCAACGACTACCAGCATGTACTTAATCATAACAGTCACCTAGAGGCGCAACTTGAACTACTGGCGCAACAAAATGAGCAATTAACTCAATCGCAGCTTAATAATTTATTGGCAATGACGGTGCAATTTAAAACTGGATCTAGCGATATTGCTCCTCATTTTGCCAAGCAGCTTGATCAATTGGTAGCGTTATTAAAAAGCCAACCGCAACTCGCACTCGATTTAAGTGGCTTTGCCGATCAGCGCGGTGCAGAGCAAGCGAACTTATTACTGTCAAAAGCCAGAGTAAACGCCGTACAAAGTTACTTAATTAAACAGGGGGTTAGCCATACACGTTTAAGCGCACAAGCGTTTGGCGAGCAGCAAAGCATAGCAAACAGTAACACCCTTGAAGATAACTTTTTTGACAGACGCGTTACTCTCACTACCCGTGCGCTAAATCAAACGACTGACCAAACAGCAAGCAATTAATCGCAAGGCGTTCGAGGGAGTGATTTATGTTGAGTAAACCCACCAAAGTGCTTACCAAGGTAAGCCTTTTTATTTTTATTATTATCGTGCTTTTGGCCAGCTTTAAAAGCCATGCACAGTCGCCAAAACTATCCTTGTTTGATAGCCAAGGAGTGGCGGTTAACCCTGGGGTTATTTTAAAAAGCGATGCAAAAATGACCCTAACAGGGCTAATTAATCGTGTTGTAGTTACGCAGCACTACATAAATGAAAACCCTTTTGCCGTAAATGCACGTTATGTATTTCCTTTACCCGATGAAAGCGCCGTGCAAGCAATGACCATGCGCATTGGCGAGCGAGTTATCAAAGGTAAAATAACAAAAAAACGCCAAGCTGAAAAACAGTACCAAGCTGCCAAAAAAGCAGGCAAACAAGCTTCATTGTTGCGACAGCAACGTGCAAATATGTTTATTACAAATGTGGCAAATGTAGGGCCTGGAGAAGAAATAGCTATAACGCTTGAGTATCAAGAGATTATTGATTACCAACACGGAATCTTTGCGATTCATTTTCCAACTACAATTACGCCACGCTATCATGCAATAACAGGGGAAGTTAACGATGATCAAGATAAGCATGCGATAAAAAACGCTAATGCACCTTCGTTCACTCCACAGGGTTGGTTAAGCCCTGTTTACACAAAACAAACCAATGAGGCGGCAAATGCCAGCGATTTAAGCTTAACAATTAACATGGATATAGGCTTAGAATTGGTTGATATAAACGCTAAGTACCATCAAGTTAATATTGAAAACCCTGCATTTGGGCAATACAGCATTGTGCTAAAACCACAGCAAGCCATAAATAGAGACTTTGTACTTGAGTTTAAGCCACTACAAATAGCGCAAGCGCAAGCTGCACTTTTTACTCAGCAAGCACAAAATGGTGAGCAGTATGCGTTAGCAATGCTAATGCCGCCAAGCGATAGCTTTACTCAATCTCAGCGTTTACCGCGTGAAATGGTGTTTGTAGTTGATACTTCGGGATCTATGCATGGGCAGTCTATTGAACAAGCTAAAAAAGCGCTGTTTTACGCATTATCATTATTAGATAGTGATGATAGCTTCAATATTGTCAGTTTTAATAATGAGGTTGCAGCTATGAGTGAAACCCCATTAATTGCCAGTGACTTTAATTTACGTCGCGCAGAGCGTTTTATTTATAACTTACAAGCCGATGGCGGAACTGAAATAAAAGGCGCACTTGATGCAGTACTCGATGGTACGCAGTTTGAAGGGTTTGTACGCCAAGTTGTATTTTTAACCGATGGTAGCGTAAGTAACGAAGATCAATTATTTAAACATATTGCGCACACCTTAGGTGATAGCCGTTTATTTACTGTGGGCATTGGTAGTGCGCCTAACCGTTATTTTATGCGTCGTGCCGCTGATATAGGCAAGGGAACTTACACCTTTATAAGCAGTGCTCATGATGTGCAGCCGAAAATGCAGCAGTTGTTTGATAAACTTGCTCACCCGGCTATGACTAATTTGGCGTTGACAAATACAAATGGAGACAGCTTAGATTTTTGGCCCTCACCTTTGCCTGACCTATATTTTGCTGAGCCCATTATGGTGGCCATTAAATTAGATAATACCGATGCAATTACTTTTACGGGGCAAACGGCGCATGGGGAGTTTAAGGTTAAGCTTAATCCGCAAGCAAGTTCAAAGGCCACTGGAATTGATAAGCTTTGGGCACGTCAAAAAATAAAGTCGTTATTGTTATACAACCAACAAAGTGTTGTAAAACAGCAAGTGCAGCAGCTCGCGCTTGAGCATCAATTACTTAGCCCATTTACTGCGTTTATTGCTATAGAAGAGACGACCATAAAAGAAGTTGCTAAACAAAGCACACAAGTGGCTAATGCTATGCCACAAGGAATGACCATGCGCTTGCCGCAAACTGATGGGCAAAGCAAAGTGCATATTGTGTTTGGAGTATTATTGCTTCTAGGTGGTCTTTTGTTAGTGAGGCGCTGTAAATGAAAAAGTGGCTAAGCATAGGTTTACTAGCCTTGGGGCTGAGCTTGTTTGGCCATGGTGTATACATGCAGGCAAAGGCGTGGCTTGCACAAGTGTTAATAGAGCAAGCTTGGCAAACGACCCTTAAATCGCCCAATAAAAAAATTAAGCCGTGGTTTTATGCTGATAGTTACCCCGTGGCACAAATAATATGGCCAAAGCATAATAAGCGACTAACCGTGCTTGATGGTGCAAGTGGTAGAAACTTAGCGTTTGCGCCGAGCCACTTTTTACCAGCTGGGGAGTTAGGTGGGGCTGATTTTGGTAACTCGCAAGGAGCACTTATTGCTGGCCACAACGATACCCACTTTGCGTTTTTAAAAAACGCTAAAGTGGGGGAGCAATTTTCTCTACAACTTAAAAATGGCCAAGTGCAGCATTATTCAGTAACACACGTTGAGGTAATTCATCAGTACAACACCGATTTTTTGCAGCAATCAGGGTTGTATTTATTAACCTGTTACCCTTTTGATTCACTGGCCTCGGGTACTGATTTAAGATGGTTAGTGTCGGCAGAAATATCCTCACCCGAAGTTGAGTTAGGAATATCGACCACTAGTTCTTGATGGTGTTGACTAATCATTACGCCTATAAATACCACAAATATGCTGATCCACTGGCCAAGAGTCAGTACTTCGTTAAGGATAATGGCTGACAAAATTAAAGTGAAAATAGGGATTAAATTAGAGTAAGCCGCGGCGGTTAATACCGACACTTTACTAATCGCATAGTTGTACATGCCGTACCCACCCAAAGTAACACAAGAGCCTAAGTACAAAATGCTCATTAGTGCGGTTAAATCGTGTTGGTTTTCACTGGGTAGGTCAATAAATAATAAAAACGGAGCAAAAAACAAACTACCACTCACGCCTTGCAGAGCAATCAATGTGAGCGGGGAGTAGCGGTTAGCTAAATGTTTTATACACACGGTATAAAATGCCGCGCACACCATGGCCATTAATTCTAAAAAATTCCCCAGTAATGGGTTTGGAGCTTGGCTTGAGCTGGGTGAAAGTAGGGTCAGTAAAATACTGCCGCCAATACACAGCGTAAAACCCACCACAATAGCTTTACTAATATGCTCTTTGAGCATGAAAAACGCTAAAAATGCCACAATAATGGGTAAACAAGAAACAATCACCCCCGCCTGAGATGCTGAGGTGTACTCCATTGCGTGGCCTTCAAATAAAAAGTACAAGCACGGCTCAGCCAGCGACATGCCTAATAAGTACTTCCAATCGCCTTTTAAATATTCAAAACGAATTACGTAACGCCATAAACATAACGAAATCAGTAAAGTGGTGAGCATACGTAAAAATATCACCAAGGCAGGGTCATAAATCGCAATCGCGTATTTAAGTGCAATAAAGGAGCTACCCCACAAAAAGGTGGCAATAATTAAACATAAACTGGCAGGCATAAGGTGTAATTTAATCGGTTGAATATAGTGCGATCCTAGCATGCAGAGGGGGTGATTGAATATTTTTTACTTGTTCAAAAATACCGAACTGGTATAAATAAATTCATCATTTATTGCGCTAAGTAAAAAACATGCAAAGGGATCAGGTCGTAGTTGTAAAGCTAGGTACAAGCGTACTCACTGGCGGTACCGATAAGTTAGACAAAGCACATATGGTGGAACTTGTTCGCCAATGCTGTGAGCTAAAAAAGCAAGGTCATCACGTTATTTTAGTATCAAGCGGTGCGGTTGCCGCAGGTCGCGAACAGCTATTAAAACCCTGTGGGCGCACATTAATAGACAAACAAATGTTGGCCGCCATTGGACAGGGGCAGCTCATTCATATTTGGCAAAGCTTATTTGCGTTGTATGGCATTAACGTCGGGCAAATGCTACTAACGCGCGCCGATGTTGACGACAGAGAGCGCTATTTAAATGCACGCGATACCCTCAATGCCCTATTAAATTACGATGTAGTGCCGATCATTAATGAAAATGACGCAGTTGCTACTAGCGAAATAAAAGTAGGTGACAACGATAACTTGTCGGCATTGGTGGCTATTTTAGCCAATGCCGATAAGTTACTGCTACTGACCGACCAACAAGGGTTATTCACCAGCGATCCGCGCACCGACATTAACGCCACCTTGATTGACGAAGTTACCCATATTAATGATGAGTTACGCCAACTTGCGGGTGGCAGCGGTACGAACCTAGGCACAGGGGGTATGGCAACCAAATTACAGGCCGCGGATATTGCCAGAAGAGCTGGGGTTGAGGTGATTATTGCCAAAGGCGCTGATGAAAACGTGATTTTAAAATGCATGAGCGAGCAATTACCAGGCACCCGTTTTTTAAAACTTACCGCGCCTAAAGATGGCCGAAAAAAATGGTTATTGGCAGGGCCTAAAAGTAGTGGCCAAATTTTAATTGATGCCGGTGCGGTGCATGCATTGCAATCTAAGGGGGCTAGTTTACTTGCTAAAGGTATTACGCGTGCAATAGGTGAATTTGAACGTGGAGATTTAATTAACTTAATTGATGTAAACCAGCAAATTATTGCACGGGGGTTAACGCGCTTTAGCCATCTTGAAATCGATAAAATAAAAGGCGCACATTCTAATCAAATCAGCCATTTACTTGATTACGATAGCGGCGTGGAAGTGCTACACAGAGATGATATGGTGGTGTTGTAATTAAGCACTTTTTTAACGATATAGCGCAACGTATAATCCGCTTATAGTGTTGCGCTTTTTTGTGTTAAAATCTTGCACCTTAAATTTGTTGTAAAGAGTATTGAAGATGAAATTAGTTCGCTGGGTTTTAGGTTGTATCATCTTATTTTTTAATTTTGTTTTTACGCCGCGTAGCAAAAAACGTGATCCGCAAGAGCAAACTAAGCTTGATCAGCAAACCGCACAATTTAAGCTCTATCAATTCAAAGCATGCCCTTTTTGTGTAAAAGTGCGCCGTTCAATTAAGCGTGAAGGCTTAAAAATTGAAACACGCGATGCAAAAAATGATGAGCAATACCGTCAAGAGCTATTAGAGCAAGGCGGAAAAGTTAAAGTACCTTGTTTACGTATTGAGCAAGATGGCCAAGTAAAATGGCTTTATGAATCAAACGATATTATTGCTTACTTAAACAAAGTAGCCGCTTAAAATATTTATTGGTATTTCATACCATCTCACTTATTAAAAGAGACATTACCATGACAATTCGTACCCGTGTTGCTCCGTCACCAACAGGTGACCCGCATCTTGGCACCGCTTACATTGCCTTATTTAACTACTGTTTTGCTAAACAGCAAGGCGGTGAATTTGTACTTCGTATTGAAGATACTGACCAAGTTCGCAGCACACCAGAATCTGAACAAGCCATCATGGATAGCTTACGCTGGTTAGGCCTTGAGTGGGATCATGGTCCTGATGTAGGTGGTGAATTTGGTCCATACCGTCAATCTGAGCGCAGTGATTTATATAAAAAATACGCTCATCAGTTAGTTGAAGACGGCAAAGCATTCTACTGTTTCGCAACCAGCGAAGAACTGGACCAAATGCGTGAAGAACAAATGGCCGAAGGTCTGCGTCCTAAATACGATGGCCGTGGCTTAAACCATACAGAAGACGAAATTAAAGCAAACCTAGCTGCTGGTAAACCGTACGTTATACGTATGAAAATCCCAAGCGAAGGTACCTTTAAGTTTAACGATTACCTACGCGACGAAATTGAGATCCCGTGGGAAAACGTAGACATGCAAGTGCTATTAAAAGCGGATGGTTTTCCAACGTACTTTTTAGCTAACGTGGTGGATGATCACCATATGCAAATTAGCCACATTTTCCGTGGTGAAGAGTGGATAAACTCAGCGCCTAAGTTATTAAAACTGTATGAAGATTTTGGTTGGGAAGCACCGGTACTAGGTCACTTACCATTATTGCGTAATCCAGATAAATCAAAACTGTCTAAGCGTAAAAACCCAACGTCTATTAATTACTACAAAGAAATGGGTTACTTACCAGAAGCGGTACTAAACTACTTAGGCCGTATGGGTTGGTCAATGCCTGATGAGCGTGAAAAGTTCACCCTTAATGAAATGATTGAACATTTTGACATGAAGCGTGTATCGCTTGGTGGCCCAGTATTCGACGTAGACAAGTTAAGCTGGTTAAACGGTATGTGGATCCGCGAAAACTTAACTGATGCAGAGCTAATGCAGCGTTTTGTTGACTGGAAATTTAATGGTGACATGCTGGCTAAAGTCTTACCTGAAGCTAAAACGCGTATAAATACACTCTCTGACATGGTTGATTTAGCAGGGCACTTTGTAGGCGGCATCCCGACCTACGACCCAGCGCTATTAACAGCCGGTAAAGCTGACGAAGATGTTATTCGCCAAGCATTACAATTTTTTGTATGGCAGTTAGAAGGCTTACGTAGCTTTGAAAAACCAGCTATTTTTGCAATTGCAAAAGAAGTCGCTACCTTCCACGAGCTTAAAATTAAAGACTTCTTAGAGCCTATATTTGTGGCTATTACCGGCAAAACATCGTCTACCTCGGTATTAGATGCAATGGAGATTTTAGGGTCTGACCTATCGCGTGCACGTTTACGTGTTGCGTTGGCTCATTTAGGTATTTCTAAAAAGCAGGCTAAAAAGATAGAACGCGCATACCGCGATTACCCAAGTGCGTAATCGCGTATACAGATTCAAAAGCCGCTTAATTTAAGCGGCTTTTTTGTGCCTGTAGTTTTAAGATGGAGTTGCCAGCATAGGGTAAGTAAATAAGAAAAAATGAAACACGTTAACGAGCCAATGACATAAAATGGCCCATTCTAACCGGCTTGTTTTATAGTAAATATAGCCATATCCAAAACCTGCAACGGCCGCCACAAGCATATAATGAGTACCCGCTGAAAAGTGTGCCAGTGAGAATACACAAGTACTGATCACCGGTGCGAGCAGTGCAAACCTGCTCGGGGTTATTAGTTTTGAAAGCTTAGTTTGTATCACTCCCCTAAATAATGCCTCTTCTGCAACGCAGGTAAAAAGTAGGTTGATAGCTATAAATAACAACCAAAATTCAGGTACTTTTGGCGCAAATTCAACAAGGTTTAACGTTAAAGCAGTTATAAGCGCCGCTAAAATAGTGATAATTATGATTAAAGCAGGGTAGCCGATAGTTATTGGCTTTGCCGTTTTGTTTTTTGCAAAAAAATAAGCGCTCAGCATTAAACCCGCTAATGCTTTATCAAAATTAGCATACAAGGTAAATGCAATTGCGTTACTGGTGACTTGTTCATTAACAACAATTGGCAGGTTATTAAAACCCGCAAACCAGTGTAAGGCCAACCCGAGTGAGGCTATTATAAATAAAGACGTTAGAACATTACGTTTTAACGCTGAGGTTGCCAATAGCATAAAGTGAAACAATCCCACATAAACAGCTATAACAGCAACCGCGTTTAAATTTATATATTGTTGATAATAGGCAGTAATAACACTTAGCAGCAATAAGTATTGCCATAATGGTTGGCGAAATACAGTGAGTTTACACTGTGGGAAAACACATAAAATAGCGGCAGCTAAAAAGTAAAAAGTCATTGGCAAATACAGCTTGTTGTTTGATAGAGGGAAATGAGTGAAAATGAATCACATAGCGTTATAGTCTCAATTAGATAATTTTGAGCTATTAATAATTATAGGCTTGTCCGGTACAAATAACGGCTAAATCACAATTGTAGCGGGATACTGATTGGCACTGCTCTAGTGTAAATGCATTGCCACCTAAATAAAGCACATCATTTTTAAGGGATTCTATAGCTTGTGATTTCAAACGGTTATAGCTAATTGAGGATGTTTGCGTATCATCTGATACATCGCAGCTTTCGCCTTTTATTCCACCAAGGGGGCTTGCACCTCTATCGAGAGCGTCTTGTACACTGTAAAACTGCTCTAGGCCACGTTTTTTAATGTGGCTTGAAACGTGTTCTGATAAAACCTCGTCGTCGATATTGGTTGTGTAAGTAATGTTATTACAGCCAGTTAATAATGAAACCGCGCATATTAATAAAGAAAAATACTTCATTAGTTAATCCCTTAAACTCGTATTTGCCTAATTTACTTAGTTAATTAGCGAGTTGCAAATTATCATTTTTCGCCTTTATTAAACAGATTCGACCTCTCAAGATTTTTTTTCTGGTAGTATAGCTAGGTTATAAGCAGTTTAAGCAGTGAACACACTATGTTAAGTCCTTACTATCAGCAGCATGCTGATTATGTTTCAATTTCTCGTGAGCAAGGTTGTCGCTTTGCTAAATGTGTAGCCGACGACTACAACCCGCTTCATGATAAAGACGCTAAAAAGTTTTGCGCACCAGGAGACTTACTTTTTTCTCTAGTGTTAGACCGCTATGGCATTAGTGAGCGAATGGAGTTTACCTTTGCCGGTATGGTTGATGAAAATACCAAGCTAAATTTTCCAGAACAACCAGGAGAAGAGTTTGATGTAAACCATGGCGAAAAAGTAATTTTAAAGGTTAAACGCGACGGTAAAACCAGTAAATGCCCAACACTTACAAACAGTCTAATAAAAAATTATGTTGAGTTCTCAGGTGCTGCGTTCCCGCATGTAATTATTCCTTTAATGGGCAAGCAAGAGGTAATGATAAACCCTGCGCGCCCTATGATTATTTATGAATCAATGATAATTAATCTTAATAACATTGATATTAAATCACCGACCCTAGAGTTTGCAGAGCCAAGCTTTGAATACGCTGGTAAACGCGGCAAAATAACCTTGCGCTTTAATTTATTAGAAAACGGCGAAAAGGTGGGTTTTGGTGAAAAACACATGGTGGTATCGGGTATTCGTGAATACTGTCAAAGTACCGTAGATGATTTAATTGCATTTTATAATGAGCGTAAAGCCACATTAAAACCGGCTTAAATACTTCATTTTACTTAGGCGCTATTTAGCGCCTTTTTTATTACTTAAGCTCAGGTATAATAGCGTTCTTTGTTATTTTAAAGCCAAGCTTATGTCTGCCACATCGTTCTCATCACTAGCCCTAGACCCGTTACTATTAACTGCAATAGAGCAAAATAATTACACTACGCCTACCGCCATTCAGCACAAAACGATACCGCCAATTTTAGCGGGCAAAGACGTTATGGGCAGCGCTCAAACTGGTACTGGTAAAACAGCCGCTTTTGTTTTGCCGCTATTACATAAGCTTTTAAATTCCGCTAAAAAAGACGAACCAGGCATTGCCCGTGTGGTTATTTTAACGCCCACTAGGGAGCTTGCTCAGCAAGTATTTGCAAGCTTTGAAAAATACGCACAAGGTACAGATATAAAAGGTGCACTTGCCTATGGTGGCGCAAGCATTGGCCCACAAATCAAAGCACTTAAAACAGCGCAAGTAATAGTGGCAACGCCAGGGCGCTTACTTGATCATATAGTGAAGGGCAGTGTGGTGCTTTCAAGTGTTGATTCGTTAGTATTTGATGAAGCCGACCGTATGCTTGATATGGGTTTTATTGACGAAATTAAACGAATACTGCGTCACATCCCAGGCGATCGTCAAACCTTACTGTTTTCCGCCACCTTTGATGACAGTGTATTTGAGCTGAGTAAAAAATTGCTCAAAGACCCTGAGCTTATTGAAGTCGATAAGCGCAACTCTGCTGCTGTAGAGGTTGAACAAGTTATTTACGCAGTAGATGAAGACAGAAAGCGCGAACTGGTATCGCACATGATTGGCATGAAAAACTGGCGCCAAGTACTTATATTCACCCGCACAAAACAAATGGCCGATAAGCTTGCCAAAGAAATGTGTAAAGATGGTTTAAAAACCGAATCTATTCATGGTGATAAATCACAAGGTGCTCGCGACCGCGCATTACAAAACTTCAAAGAAGGCAGTACGCGTGTTTTAGTGGCCACCGATGTAGCGGCGCGCGGTTTAGACATACCGGCACTTAAATACGTAATTAACTTTGAATTGCCATACATAGCTGAAGATTATGTGCATCGTATTGGCCGTACAGGGCGTGCTGGCGAGCAAGGTTTAGCGATGTCATTAGTGAGCTTAGATGAGCAATGGCTGCTTGAAGAAATTGAAGTATTGCTTGATACCCGCTTAACACCACAATGGCTAGAAGGTTACGAGCCTGATTTAAACAAGCCCCCTAAAGATAACCGTAAAAACACCAACAAAGCGCGTAAAGATCGCGATAAAAAACGTATCACAGGGCAAAGAGCGCCAAATAGAAGACGTAAATAAAAGCTTAGGACTTCACCTAACAGGCAGCTAAGAGCGAGATATAGTCATTCAGGTGAGTTGTGATTAACTTAATAAGAATAAGAGGAAGCTTTCCTCTTTTTTACATGTTTATATGAGTTACAGAAAGCATAATATTTATAGCTGGCAATCACTTATACTATTTTCTATTAATGTAAGTTCACAAAACAAAGACGTTTTCGCGCTAAAATAGGGAAAGTGTCCTCTGATAAAGTTGTTATAAGTAAAACGGAGGTTCCGTGGGAAGCAAAATACCAAGTGCTAGATTAACTAATAATAAAATAGTAAATGTTGTATGTTATGAGAAAAACCCACAAGGAAAAATTAGTTGTGCAACTGTTGGATGTAATGCAGAACTTTCTTTTGTTAGTAGACATCCAAGAAAGTGTGCATCAAAAACAATAGAGATCCCACCTTGTTTTCGTTTAAAGCCTAGTGAGATTCATGCGAGTGGATGTAAGTACAACATTTCAGGGGCATTGAATATTATTGCTAAAAGCTCTCAATCAGAAGTATTTCAAGCGATATCGGATAAAAAATATGAGTTTAGGTTACATGTGCTAATCAAAGCACTTCGTGAACTATCAAGTATTGAAGTGGGTAAAAAGTCTGAGGGTTGGGGATCTGGTAATGAAAGTGACAAATCATATTCCAATAAAGGTAATCTAAGTAACTATTTACGTACCTTAAAGCAGATAATTGAATTGAGAGTTCTTTGTGAAAATAATAACGAACTCAAGTCTCTCATTGTTTTAAAGTTTAAAGGTAAGAAAATTCCATGGTCTAGATTTTTCTTCGATAATGAAAACTTAACTGACTTTATTAAGTACTATGGAGGAAAAAAATACACTCTTCCTCTTTCCATTTCGGGGCTCATTTATAAAATATCAGAACCAATGGCAACGTTTCCTTATCATGTTGTTGAATTACATTCTCCGTTTGTTGAGCCTGACAGCAAAGGAGTCGTCAAAAAAACTGTGGTACAAATAGTCGTGAAAAACCCAGAGGTTATCAAATCGCTAGTAATTGGAGATGAGTATGTTTTCTTTGGGCAATGGTCTGTAAATGTAAAAGAATCTAAGAATAAAATAGGCCCCAGAAACAACACGCTAGTGTATCAAAACATTAAAATGTATATAAGTAATACGGACCACTTTGTTTCGAGCTGATTACTTATAACAAGGCGCTTAAACTGAAAAGAAACAGTGGGTTATGTTTCGCTTCGCTACACATTACAACCCACAATTTTAGTCCGCTTAACGCGGCGTTAACGTCCGCTCATGGCACTTTGCCAAAATGAAGCTTTGATAAAGTCCTACAGTTTAAACCTGACAGATCAAGTTAGTACTTATTAAAATAAACGAAGCTAACTACTTGAACCGGCTTATTTTATGTAGCTTATCATTCTGCCCGAACCCCGAACCCCGAACCCCGAACCCCGAACCCCGAACCCCGAACCCCGCAATTAAGCTATCAGTTTCTCCGCAAGGTTGAGTTCCATAATCGCTTTTAATAAACGGTATAAGTTAATTGACGCGTCAATTTCTTCTTTACGGTTGGTTAAGCTTTCAATATTTAAGCCCAGCGGTACACCTAAGTGGGCACAGCTTTTTAAAATCGAGTCGAGGTTTTCGCGACAAATACGCACCGATTCGCTTAATGTATTTTCCGAATCAAGCATGCGCCATTTAGTTGCCTCTGGCACTGAGATGCCTAGCCACTGCATAAACTCTAAGGTTTTTTCACCACCACAAGGCGTAAAGGTTAATATAATCCGATTAGGTGTCAGGCCTTGTGCTTTGCATGTGCGCGCATAACTGGTTATTAAATCTATGGTTGCTTGTGCGTTGTAAACGGCTTGAGAGATAAAAAACTGGCACCCTTGTGCTGTTTTTTCTATTAAGCGTTGGTGCTCGTTGCGCTTATTGGCATGGCGCTCAGCAATGGTTACACCACCTAAAAAGAAGTCTTCTGACTGCTCTGCTAGTGTTTTGTAGGCATTCGGTAAGCTCAGCTTTATATCACCCGCTGATGATGGGCTGCCCACTAACACTACGTTTTTTAAATCGTAGTCATTTTTAGTTTCATCTAACCACGCTTTAAACTCACTCACACCGCGCTGAGCTACACTTTTATAAGTAATTACATCAAGATCAGATAAGCCTCGTAAGAGTTGACTGTACTCGCGCGGATCAACTGTTTGCTTAAATGCAAATGGACGCGCTTGCTCTGTACGGCTGCTTTCATCTTGAATGTCATAAATAATCACACCGTCATATTCAATTTCGTGTAAACGGCCTAATAACTTTTCGGCAATGATTTTTAATTGCGCTTTATCAGTCCCAATTTTTGGCGGTGTTGTGCCAATTAGGTAAACACCTTGGTTGGTGTCCTGTATTTTTTCTTGAAGTGATAAAGCCATAATCCCCATTCCAGCTTAATTTGTGATGATGGATTTAATATAGCAGCCATTTAGACGTCTAGATAGATTTATTTATTGAGAGTTTCTCAATTAACGTGAATTATTTTCATAGTTAAATCTGAAAAGAGTTAACTGACACAGTTGTTTACATAATTAATAGGCTTAGGGCTCTTATATTTAATTACTTTACGGCATACTTAGTTTGGTAAATGTTTTAAAAATTGCTCAATTTAAAAAGGGATAACAATGAAATTTAAATTATTGGCAACTAGCCTAGCGGTATCGCTGGCCTTAACCGGTTGTGCTATGCAGCAAAGTCAAAACACGCAAACAGCAGCTCAACAAGAACAAGTTAATAAAGCAGATGAGCGTGTTTTTTCACAAGATTACCTAATAGAAGAGCTAGATAACGGCCTACGTGTGATGGTAGTTAAAACCGATTACCCAGATGTAGTATCGCTACAAATACCTGTATCTGTTGGCTCGCGTAATGAAGTGGAAGCAGGTAAAACTGGTTTTGCTCACTTTTTTGAACATATGATGTTTAAAGGCTCTGAAAAGTTTCCGCAAGATGTGTATTCAGATATTTTAAAAAATTCAGGGGTTGATAACCGCGCCTATACAACTAACGATTACACTAACTACCACTTAAATTTTTCAAAACAACATCTTGATAAAGTACTTGAGATTGAAGCTGATATTTTTCAAAACCTAAGCTACACCGAAGAGCAATTTAGAACCGAAGCGCTAACGGTTAAAGGCGAGTACTTAAAAAATAATGCCAGTCCAATTCGTAAATTATTAAGTGCGGTACGCCAAGAAGCGTTCGATAAGCATACCTATAAACACACTACTATGGGCTTTTTTGAAGATATTGAAGCCATGCCAGATCAAATGGCCTACGGTAAAGAGTTTTTTGCTAAGTTTTATAAGCCTGAATATGTATCGCTTGTGATTGTTGGTGATGTTGATCCAAAAGAGACCATGGCGATGGTTAAAAAGCACTGGGGTAACTGGCAAAAAGGTGACTATGTTGCTGATATTCCAAAAGAGCCAACTCAACAAGCGCCAAAATATGTGCATGAGCAAAACGAAGGATTACCTGGTCACTGGTTACTTGTGTCGTATAAAGGGGCTGCATGGGAGCCTCAGAAAAAAGACAGAGCCGCATTAGATTTACTGTCGCAGCTTTATTTTTCGAGCAATTCAGATATTTACCAAGAGCTGGTAGTAGAAAAGCAAATCGCGAGTCAAATGTTTACCTATAATCCTGAAACTAAAGATCCAGGGTTACTGCATGTATTTGTAAAAGTTGAAAATGCCGATGATTTAGCCACAGTGCGTGATGCTATAAACCGTACCTATGCCAAAGCGCGTACCGAGTTGGTTGATAGCCAAAAACTCAGCGATTTAAAGTCTAATCTTAAATACAGCTTTATAAATGGTTTAGATTCATCGCAAGCAATTGCCTCTTCACTTGCCAGCTATATGCATTTTGAGCGCGATCCTGAGGTGATAAACCAACTGTATAAATCAGCAGACAATATCACTAGCGAAGATATTAGAGCCGTTGCAAATAAGTATTTTGTTGATAATGCCCGCACCACAATTACTATGTCAGCACTTGATAAAGCCCCTGGTTTTGAACAAGAAAGCGATTTAGATGCCTTGGTCGCTAAGTATCAGCAAGTACCGAGTAAGCCTATTTTTAAGGTGCTGGATAAAACTAATAGCTCGCCGTTAATCGATATTAACTTATTATTTAATACCGGTGCCGCTGCCGATCCGCAGGGTAAAAAAGGCGTAGCGGCTTTAACTGCCGCAATGCTGGCGCAAGGTGGCTCAACCTCAATGAGTTACAAAGATATTAAAAAGGCAATGTATCCGCTGGCGGGTAGCTTTGGTTATCAAATAGATAAAGAAATGCTGTCGTTCCAAGGGCGTATTCATAAAGATAATGCTGCTCAGTGGTATGCCTTAGTGAGTGAGCAGCTGTTAAGCCCAGGCTTTAGAGAAGATGACTTTAAGCGTCTGAAAAAAGAAATGATCGATGGCATTAAGTCGGGTTTAAAAGCCTCTAATGATGAAGAGTTGGGTAAAGAAGTGCTCTACAGCGTACTTTATAAAGGTCACCCTTATGAAAGCTATAACTACGGTGACTTATCAGATTTAGAAGCGCTCACTCTTGATGATGTTAAAGCGTTTTATAATGCTGAACTTACACAAGCTAAACTTACTGTGGGTTTAATTGGTGCCGTGCCTGAAAAACTTAAAGCACAAATGTTAGCTGACTTGGCGACACTTCCAAAAGGCGAACAAAGCCGCTTAACAATCCCTGATGCGCCAGTGCTTGAAGGTCATCATGCAACAATTGTTGAAAAGTCAGCGCAATCAACGGCTGTATCGTTTGGTTTTCCTATTGATACCATTCGTAGCAGCGACGACTGGACTGCATTGTGGTTAGTGCGTTCGTACTTTGGTGAGCATCGTAGTTCTAACAGTTACTTGTACGAACGTATTCGTCAAACCCGTGGTATGAATTACGGTGATTACGCCTACATTGAATACTTCCCTCGAGGTATGTTTCAAACTAAACCGGATGCAAACTTAGGGCGCTCTGAGCAAATATTCCAAGTGTGGCTGCGTTCACTGCGCTCAAACAACGATGCGCATTTTGCTACCCGTACCGCATTATTTGAGCTAGATAAGCTAATTAAAAATGGCATGACTGAGGCTGATTTTGAAGCCACGCGTAACTTTTTAATTAACTTTGTGCCACAAATGGTTGCTAGTCAAAATCGCCAGTTAGGTTATGCGCTAGATAGCGAGTTTTATAACACCGATAGTTTTGTAAACTATGTAACAAACAAGCTTAAAACATTGACTGTTGACGATATAAATCGAGTGATAAAAGACAACCTACAAACTGAGAATATTCACTATGTGTTTGTTACCGGTGATGGTGAAGATATGCAAAAACGTTTAGCAACTATGCAAACCTCGCCTATGGTGTACAACACCGATAAGCCTGCCGAGTTAGTGGCTGAAGATAAGGTAATTGCTAATTATAAATTAGCAATTCCTGCAAAAAATATTGAAGTAGTAAAGGTGGATAAAGTATTTCAATAATTTAAGTTCTTAAATATAAAAAATGCCCCTGTGCCGTAAGCATTGGGGCATTTTTATATTTTATTAGTTACTAACTAATAGTACTGAGGCTGCACCAAGGGCAAAACTAATAACAGAGCTAATAACTAAACCAGCAATAAAACTTTTAGATGGGCTGTTATTGGCATCATTTTGGTTGTTTTCATCAAGCTTAATAAGCTCACCTTGGCGTACTTCAAATACCGCACATAAGGCCATGGTGGTTTCTTTTGAGGCTGCACCTTCTTTTTCTACCCGTTGAATAGTTCGTAAGCTTACATCGCAGGCATCGGCAAGCTGTTGTTGTGTCCAATCGAATGTGTGCCTAAGCGACTTTACCGTTGTAGGGTTTAATTGCATGTCAAAGTTTCCCTACAATTAGCTCTACGACTGTTGCTGTGGTATAGCCAAATACTGCACCACCTAACGCGCAGCCTAGAATAAAAAAAGCCGCTTTTTTAGGATCGCTAGGAAGGCTACTTTGAACTTGCTTGGCAAGCACTTCTTGATCTTTGTAAAGAGTGCATTCAAGTCGTCCTGTCAGTATGTTGAGCATGTCAAATTTCACTTGGTACTGCGAATTTTCAAATTCAAATGTGTGTGAGCTTTTTATATTAACACTGCGTCTGCTGCTAACTAAGTCATCGTTAATATAGACTTCTTCTTTACCTGTGAAGTAGCTTCCAAAACAGGCTATTTGGTTATCGCCATCTTGAAAGTAAAATTTATAACCAAGTTTTTTTGTATTTAATATGTCGTTTTTCATCATCGTTATCCTTGTTGAGTTGATGATGCTAATTTAGCGTTTATTATTATTTTTTACGCCGTCAGCAGTACGCCAGTGGCTATTTTGGCACATGACACACGTGCTGTCATATATTGTTATTTATTGATTTTTATTAACTTATTTTATTTTTGTACAAATGGTTAAACCTGCCTAGCTGTCATATAGTATGGCTTTGAAAAAGTAGTCTAAAAATGAAATTTAACTAGTTATATATAATAACTAGAACAAATAACGAAGGGATTAACACCTAGGCGGCTAAATCCGTTAGAATTAGCGGTAGGCTCTTTGTACTAACTTAAGGCATTATTATGCGTCATGAAATTTGGCAACAGCTTCGTAGTGAAGCAAATGAAGTAGTAACTCGTGAACCCCTTTTAGCGAGCCATGTGTATTCGTGTATTTTAAATCATGAGTGCTTAGGGTCGGCATTGAGTTTTATTGTTGCTAATAAACTAGCTGATGCTGTGGTTTCTGCTTTTACAATCCGTGAGTTGTTTGACCAAGCTTTTGTAAAGTGTGACCGGATGCTGACACATGTTGCTCATGATATTAAAGCGGTAAAAGATCGTGATCCTGCAGCCGAAACCTACCTTACTGTGATTTTAAATTTAAAAGGGTTTCACGCGATTCAAGCACACCGCTTAGCTAACTGCTTATGGCAACAAAACCGTAAAGAGCTTGCACGCTTTATTCAAAGCCGTACCTCAGAGGTGTTTGGGGTTGATATTCACCCTGCCTGTAAAGTAGGCCAAGGCATTATGTTTGACCATGCCACCGGTATTGTAATTGGCGAAACCGCCGTAATTGAAGATAATGTATCTATATTACAATCGGTTACATTAGGTGGTACGGGTAACGAGCAAGGTGATCGCCATCCTAAAATCAGAGCGGGCGTACTTATTGGTGCGGGCGCTAAAGTGTTGGGTAATATTGAAGTGGGCGAGGGCGCACGTATTGGTGCAGGCTCTGTGGTACTAAGCCCTGTGCCGCCTCACACAACTGCTGTTGGCGTACCTGCAAAAATTATTGGTCGTCCTGATTGTGAGTGCCCGGCAGAAAGTATGAACCAAAACTTTTTAGAATACCCCGAGCCAGAAAACGAATCGCACACCAGTGCAATGCTTTAATTTTTGAGTACCTAGAAATGATATATAAAAGTAACCTTGTGGCTATGCTGCTCTGTTTTTCTTCAGGCGTGGCATTAGCAAGTGGTTACTTTTTGTTTTTTAAAGATTCCACTCGTGTTTCCTCAGCGCCCAAACAAGCTGTAATCTCTTCGGCTAACACTCAAGTCAATAATCAGCCAACTACTTTGCAAGGTCTTGTGCAGGTTAATAAAGCCCAAGAGGCTGATCAACAAACTCAGCTAGCACAACATGTGGTTGAGCTTAATCAGCGGCTTGAAAAAAAATCAATCCAGCTTAAGCAGTCTCAACAACAGTTAAAGTTAAATCAATCAGAAAGTGTAGAGCTTGATGATGAGCTCGCAATACAGTTTGAACAAGAGGCTGATAATCTCGAATGGAGTTACGAGCTTGAAGTCGCGTTAACTGACTTTTTAATTATTAATGAGTTTGCAGATAGCGCTGAGCTTACAGCGCTAAAGTGTAAGCAAACAATTTGTAAGTTTGAGCTTACCATTAACCAACATGCCGTTAATTATGGAGCTAAATTATGGCGCGAGCTAAACGATAAGCTTCATCTTGAACCTTGGTGGCAGCAATTTAAACTCAGTGCATCTCAATCTAACGATGCCCGTATTGAGTTTACTGTTAGTACGCAAGGCTAGCGCTTAGCAATATGGCTAAGCTTCTACCTTTGAAATAACCTGGCCATCTACTAACTCAGTGATCAACACATCACCCACTTTTACATCTTCCACTGATTTAACCACTTTATTTTCTGTTGTTTTAGTAATGCTGTAACCGCGCGCTAATACATTAAGAGGGCTAACCGAACCAAGCCGACTTGCTTGTAAGGCAAGCGTATTATTTGCGTGTTGTAGTTGCTGCTGCATCGCTTGGTGTAACCTTGCATGTAGTTGTGCTAACTGATGGTTTGCATTTGCTAACTTTTTATCTGGTGATTGGCGCATTAGGCGTGGAGTTAAATTAGCTAACACGCGTTCTTGCTTGTATAAACGCTGACGCATTGCCTGTTGCAGTGCAATACTCAGCTCATCTAAGCGTTGTGATTTTTGGTTTAGCTGATTGCGCGGGTGGCATAAATTTAAGCGGTGCTGCAACTGTATGGCTAGTGCGCGTTTATCGGCAATGTCGTGTTTAAATGCATTCGCTAAACGGCTAATTAACTGATTAACCCTATTATGTAGCTCTTGTGTATTGGGGCTTACGAGCTCTGCGGCTGCAGAAGGAGTTGCTGCACGTACATCAGCAACGTAATCGCTAATCGTGGTGTCTATTTCATGGCCAACAGCGCTCACAATGGGTAGTGCGCTTTGATAAATAGCGCGAGCAAGGTGCTCATGGTTAAAGCACCATAAATCCTCTAATGAACCACCGCCGCGCCCGAGTATAATAACGTCGACCTCATTACGTAAATTTGCCAGCTCTATTTGCTTTATTAAATGGCCATGCGCTTCTTTGCCTTGCACCATCGCAGGATAAATAACGACTTCTAATTGCGGCGCACGACGTTTTAGTACTGTTAAAATATCTTTAATTGCGGCGCCTGTAGGTGAGGTGATCACCCCTATGCGATTTATGTTTTGGGGTAGGGGTTTTTTATAAGCGGAGCTAAATAAGCCCTCTGCAGCCAAACGCATTTTTAGCGCGTCAAACTCTTGCTTAAGTTGCCCTTCGCCGGCAGGCTCCATATGTTCAACAATAAGCTGGTAGTCACCACGGGGTTCGTACAAAGATACACGTGCTTTAACGGTTACTTGTGCGCCGTTAATTGGTCGGTAACTTTGGTTGCGATTATTGCCTCGCCACATGGCGGCTTTAATTTGCGCTTTATCGTCTTTTAACGAAAAATACCAATGCCCAGAAGCAGGCGCAATAAAGTTAGAAATTTCACCTGTGAGTATTAAAGACGCAAAACCTTGTTCAAGTAAGGCACGTATTTCACGATTAAGGCGAGATACGGTATAAACCGTTTGCGAGGGCTTAGAAAACATAAAAACTACCAAAAAACATTTATAAATCTAGCTTATCATAAATAAATACAAAATATTATTTACTAGTGCCTACAACGCTGTTAAAATTTGGCCGCAATTCCTTATCTTAGATCCACATGTGAGAAGTTGCCAAAATGCTTAGAATCGCTAAAGAAGCTCTTACCTTTGATGACGTACTTTTAGTACCTGGTCATTCTACTGTTTTGCCACACACGGCAAATATTTCAACTCGCTTAACGCGTGGTATCAAACTTAACTTGCCGCTCATTTCAGCATCTATGGATACTGTTACAGAAGCTCGTTTAGCTATTGCCCTCGCGCAGGAAGGTGGTCTTGGTTTTATTCATAAAAACATGACCATTGCAGAACAAGCGAAAAATGTTCGTAAAGTTAAAACCTATGAAGCAGGTATTGTTTCATACCCTGTTACAGTAACGGCCGATCTGACTATTGCAGATGCTGTTGAATTGTCTCAGGAAAAGGGATTCTCAGGTTTTCCGGTCACCGATAGCGAAAATAACCTTGTAGGTATTGTAACTAGTCGTGATATGCGCTTTGAAACTAAGCTTGAACAGCCGGTTTCAACAGTGATGACGAAAAAAGAAAACCTAGTAACGGTTAAAGAGGGAACTGCTCGCGAAGATATCTTAAGCTTAATGCACGAACACCGCATTGAGAAGATTCTTGTGGTTGATGATGCGTTTAAACTTAAAGGCATGATCACCGTAAAAGATTACCAAAAAGCACAAGACAAACCAGATGCATGTAAAGACGAGCAAGGCCGTTTACGTGTAGGTGCTGCGGTAGGTGTTGGCGCAGGTACTGATGAGCGTATTGCTGCATTAGTTGAAGCCGGTGTTGATGTACTACTAATCGATACTTCTCATGGTCACTCTCAAGGTGTTATTGACCGTGTTGCAGCGACTCGTCAAGCTTACCCTGATTTACAAATTGTTGCGGGTAACGTGGCAACTGCCGAAGGTGCTATTGCCCTTGCAGATGCTGGTGTTGATGCTGTTAAAGTAGGTATCGGCCCAGGTTCTATTTGTACTACACGTATTGTTACTGGTTGTGGTGTACCACAAATAACAGCCATTTCAGATGCGGTTGAAGGCCTTAAAGGTCGCGATATTCCAGTGATTGCCGATGGCGGTATTCGTTTTTCTGGTGATATTGTAAAAGCATTGGTTGCGGGTGCATCGTGTGTAATGGTTGGCTCTATGCTTGCGGGTACTGAAGAAGCACCAGGTGAAGTTGAACTTTATCAAGGTCGCTACTACAAGTCTTACCGTGGTATGGGTAGCCTAGGTGCGATGGATCAAAAAGAAGGTTCATCAGATCGCTACTTCCAAAAATCAAACCAAGCTGACAAGTTAGTACCTGAAGGCATTGAAGGTCGTGTTGCTTATAAAGGGCCAATTGCGACAATTATTCACCAACAAGTGGGTGGTCTTCGCAGTGCAATGGGCTTAACCGGTTGTGCCACAATCGAAGAGTTAAACACTAAACCACAGTTTGTACGTGTAACTTCTGCTGGTATGGGTGAGTCGCATGTTCATGATGTGCAAATCACTAAAGAAGCACCGAACTACCGTTTAGGCTAATCAGCCTTAACAACTTGAAATAAGTGGGCTAACCTTTGTTAGCCCTAATATAGTCACACAGCTTAAGCTGGTGGCGTTTAGCACCTGACTTTACGAGATACTTCATGAGCAAAGACATTCACGATTCACGAATCCTCATTTTAGATTTTGGTTCACAATACACGCAGTTAATCGCCCGTCGCGTACGCGAAATTGGTGTTTATTGTGAGCTTTGGGCTTGGGATGTAACCGAAGAGCAAATTCGCGAGTTTAACCCACAAGGTATTATCCTTTCTGGTGGCCCAGAATCAACTACGCTTGAAAACAGCCCGCGTGCTCCTGAGTATGTATTTAATGCAGGCGTTCCAGTACTTGGTATTTGTTACGGTATGCAAACTATGGCAACACAGCTTGGCGGCCGTGTACATAGCTCAGATAAAAAAGAATTTGGTTACGCACAAGTTGAAAAAGTGGGTAACTGTGCATTATTTGATGCCATTGAAGATCATATTACTGATGGCGGCAATGGTGTACTAGATGTGTGGATGAGCCACGGTGATAAAGTAATGGAAATTCCAGATACTTTTAATACCACAGCTAAAACATCTACTTGTCCGCATGCGGCAATGTCTAACGAAGAAAAACGCTTTTACGGTGTACAATTTCACCCAGAAGTAACACACACACATCAAGGTCAACGTTTACTAGAGCGTTTTGCTATTGATATTTGTGGTTGTGAAAAATTATGGACGCCGGCAAAAATCATTGATGACGCCATTGAGCGTATCAAAGAAACAGTAGGCGACGACGAAGTTATTTTAGGCTTATCAGGCGGTGTAGATTCATCGGTTGTAGCTATGCTTATTCACCGTGCTATTGGTGAACGACTAACCTGTGTATTTGTTGATAACGGGCTACTTCGTTTAAACGAAGGCCAGCAAGTTATGGATATGTTTGGCAATAAGTTTGGCTTAAACATTGTTAAAGTAGATGCCGAAGATCAATTTTTAAATGACTTAGCAGGTAAATCAGACCCAGAAGATAAACGTAAAGCCATTGGCCACACGTTTATTAATGTATTTGATGAGCAAGCTAAAAAGCTTAAAAACGCAAAATGGTTAGGCCAAGGTACAATTTACCCTGACGTAATCGAATCAGCGGCCTCAGCGACTGGTAAAGCGCACGTAATTAAATCGCACCATAATGTGGGCGGCTTACCAGATGATATGCAAATGGGCTTAGTAGAGCCATTACGTGAGTTATTTAAAGATGAAGTACGTAAAATTGGTTTAGAGCTAGGTTTACCGTACGACATGCTTTACCGCCACCCATTCCCAGGGCCTGGTTTAGGTGTGCGTGTACTTGGCGAAATCAAAAAAGAGTACTGTGATTTATTACGCCGCGCTGATGCTATTTTCATTGAAGAGCTTCACAAAGCAGAGCTTTACCATAAAGTAAGCCAAGCGTTTACTGTATTCTTACCGGTTAAGTCGGTAGGGGTTATGGGTGATGCACGTAAGTACGATTGGGTTGTTTCACTTCGTTGTGTAGAAACCATCGACTTTATGACTGCGCGTTGGTCACATTTACCGTATGAGTTCTTAGGTGTGGTTTCAAACCGTATCATTAATGAAATCGACGGTATCTCACGTGTTGTTTATGATATTTCAGGTAAACCACCTGCAACTATCGAGTGGGAATAATTGTATGCTGCAAGCCATTAATTTAATGGCTTGCTTTTTTCTTATTGAGCTCAACTTTTTAATCACCATCCAACCACAAAAACACCCAGCTAAACACCTCTAAGCAAAACCTTATCAAAAAAGTCACGCTTGTAGCAGCGTAAAAATAACAATTTAAACTTTCATAGCATTAAATAAGCTCAGTAAACTGCGGTTATAGACATTGTAAAAAGAGCTGCTAAATTAAAAAACAGTTCTATACTATAAATAAAATCAAACAACTCAGGTATGAGAATATAATTTTGTCCCTATTTGCAGTTTAAACTCTCCCGTTGCAACTAGCTAAAAATTAATAAAAAAAATGTATTAATACAGGGTAAGAGTAAAAGCGTTTTTATTGGAGGAGGGGATTGTTAAATACCATCCTAAACCTTTGATAGTTTCTTATTAGGTCGCAATTTGATATAGGGTAATGAGGGGTTTTGTGAGAACTGATGAGTCAGCGGTAAATAGGTTCGAAGAGCAAATGCAACTTTTCATCCTTTGGTTGTTGTGTGTGGGTGGATTGTTAACTGCAGCTAGCTTATTTATACTTGAGTTGCCGAATAATACATTGTCATTAATGATAATTGCTGTGTGGGAGTTATGTGCATTAAGCGCTATTGCCTTTAAAAAAATTCGACAACGCTTGTTAACTCTATTGGCTATTTTGATTACCTTGGCTTTTCCCTTTATTATTTTGGTAAATGGTGTTGTCCCAGCTAGTTTAGCTCCGCTGTTTGTGGTGGTGCTAGTGCTCGTCCTAAAGGGTCAAACGCGTATTATCTGCATGTGTATCTTAAATATTACGCCATTAATGTTACTTGCCAATGGTGAGCCCCAAACCACGGCGATTGTGGTACGCGTTGTGTTTAGCACTATCGTTCTTTCCATCTTAATTTATTACCTTCTTAGTAGTTATCAAGCATTAGTCGATAAAACTCAATTGCAATTAGATACAAATGAACGAATATATGGAGTCATTGGGCATGAGTTGCGAACACCCGCTGCAACCATAAAAATGCTAATAGATATTGAGCTTGAGCAAAACTGTTCGAAAAATATTTTAGAGTTGCAGCGGTTATCCAGTCACTTACTATGTGTGTTGGATGATATGAAAACGTCCTCTAGTAGTGCTACCTTAGCTGTGTACAAGAATAATGAAACTATATCGGTTCATGATACCGTTGAACGGGCGATTGAAGGAGTAAAGCCTTTAGCCGAAAAGTATAATTTTATTATTAACTTCTCAGCAAAAAGAGCAGTTACAGAGCATCATATAGGCTCCACTAAAGCTATCTTCCAAATTATTCAGAACTTAATTAAGAATGCGATATTACATAGTGGTGGCAGCACAGTCACTGTAATGAAATCAGCCGAATCCTTAAGCCATGATAAAACCCATTATCGTATTAATGTTATTGATGATGGTAAAGGTATCGATGTTAAATTTCGAGATAAGATGTTTAATGCATTTGAACGTGGCGATACATTGAGTGAAGGTACTGGGCTGGGGCTTAATATCTGCAAGCAAATAGCTAACACTTTGGAGGATGGAGATTTAAGTTATATTAGTAGCGAAAACGGTGGCGCTAATTTTGAGTTAGTCTTTGTTTTGCATAGTGTTGATGAGCATGATGCAGCCTCAGTAAAAGTGGATGATTTCGAATTACTGCAAAACCTAAAAATACTGCTAGTCGAAGATACACCTATGCTGCGTATGATAGCCAGTAAGATCCTTACCCAAAATGGCGCGATAGTGACTGAAGCAGAGGATGGTATTATTGGTTTAAATCAGGCAAGCACAGGCGATTTTGATTTAGTCATCACGGATATCATGATGCCAAATTGTGATGGCTACGAGTTAACTGTTAGACTGCGCGAGCAAGGCTTTGTTAATCCCATTATTGGCGTAACAGGTGCCACAGTTGGCAGCGAAGCTGAACGGTTAATTGCGTGTGGTGCGAATGCGGTTTTGCCTAAGCCACTAACACTTTTGAGTATTACAGAGGAGCTAAAAAAGTTAAAAGTAAATAAAGCTTAAGTGTCTACAGGCAATTACGCAATGGCAAGTTTGAAATCATAACTGCTTTAGTTTTATTCTGAGTGAGCTAAGACGCTACAAGCAATTGAGATTGAATAATATACTAGTTGTTAAAAAGTGAAAAACCATAAATTAGCATGCTAATTCGCCGTTTTGTTTATTTAAAAAGCAAACAAACCAAAAAGTTGAATTTTTACTTTACCTTTGTCAAAAGGTCTTTATAATTCATCGTCATTGCAGGGGCGTAGTTCCAATTGGTAGAACAGCGGTCTCCAAAACCGACGGTTGGGAGTTCGAATCTCTCCGCCCCTGCCATTTCTTCTTTACATCGTTTTGATTACTTCATATATTATTCAACTTACTAATTCCATCGAGTCGTTATGCATTCACGTTACGCATCTGTTTTTGGTATAGAAAAGCTTGAACTTAATCAACACTTTCGCCCAGCTCCGTCAGAGCAGTCAGCTAATTCATCGTTAACACTCTGTGATACGTTAAAAGATGATATTGAGCGTGCGTTTGCGCCTGTAATAATTGACAAGATTGTTAAGTCATCAACTATTGAGTTTAATGAGCAACAATTAGGCTTGCCTGATTCTTCCCTGTCCAGTGCACAAAAACGTGCGTTATGGGCATTAATGAGTGAACACCTTGATACACTTTAAATCGGTTACCGATGAGAATATCAATGAGCTTATGGCCATTGAAACCAGCTGCCACACACATCCTTGGACATTAAAAACAATGCAATCATGTTTGCAGGGACGTTATTTTAATTTAGCGGCGTTCGATGAAGAGCAAATGATAGGTTTTTATATTGGTGAAAAAGCAGGACCCGATTTTACTCTAATGGATATTTGTGTCGCCCCAAGCTTTCAGGGACAAGGATTTGCTCAGCAGTTATTAACGCAGTTTATAGCGTATGGTGAGCAACAAAGCGCCGAAAACTTATTTTTAGAAGTACGCGAATCTAATACGCGGGCGATTGCTTTGTATGAACGAGCAGGCTTTATTGAAATGTCAGTGCGTAAAAATTATTACCCCAGTGACGCACCCAATAAAAACGGCTTTGAAGACGCGATTTTAATGGGCATGGCACTGGGTTTAAATTTTTAACGATTACTTATTAGCGATGGCTTGCTCTATTGCGGCAATAAGTTCTGCAACGTGTTTTTCTCTTTGTGGCATATCATTGCCTTTTAAGCTTTGTTCAACCGCTGAGGCGCTTTGGTAAATTTCATCAAAGTTAAAACAACCAGCGCTGCCTTTAATACTATGGGCAAGGGCGCGTAATGTCTCACAGTCACGGCTGTTATATAGTGCTTTTATCTGTTGTAAATAATCAGGTAAACTTGCTAAATAATTAGCATTTATTTGCTGAAACTTTTCACTCTTCAATAAGCTATCCCACTTGTTTTGGTTATCACGTTCAAGGTGTAAATAGCTGACTAATACATTTTCTAGTGCGTCTTTATCAATGGGTTTGCCCAGCGCTTTATCACAGCCTGCTTCAAGGTAAGTATCAATATCATGATTCATCACATTCGCGGTCAGAGCGATAATTGGGCCATCATAGGCCGCATCTCTGAGCATTTTAGTTGCTTCTAAGCCGCCCATAACCGGCATTTGCATATCCATGATTATAAGCTGGTAGTCGTTTACCAACGCCATTTCTACAGCTTGTGCACCATTGTTGGCTATATCGGGCTCTAATCCCCATGTTTGTAATAGCAATTTAATCAGTAACTGATTATCGGGGTTATCTTCTGCTACCAAAATATGCGCATCAAAGCTGTTGCTTGCAAAAGATAGCTGCGGATCCTTTTCTGGTGTTAGTTGAGAATGCTCGGTTAATAATAAATTGCCGCCAAGGCTATTATGCAAATGGCAATCTATATCGATGGTAAAGCAACTACCCACACCCACCTCACTGGTTACACTTACATCACCACCTAGTAACTGAGCTAAGTTTTTTGAAATACATAGCCCTAATCCCGTACCACCAAACCGACGTGTCGTTGTAGCATCGGCTTGCTCAAATGGCGTAAATAATCGTTTTATTTGGTTTGACGACATACCAATGCCGGTATCTTCAATAACAAAGGTAAGCGTTTTTGGTGCTTGGTATTTAGCGGTTATTGTAACCTGACCTTGCTCAGTGAATTTAACCGCATTACTGGCAATATTAATCAGTATTTGTTTTAAGCGAGTAATATCACTATTAATAGTATGTGGTAGCGGAAGTGCATAATTAATTGTAAATGACAGCTGCTTCTCTTGTGCTAGAGGTTTAATGATTGATTCAACATCATGAATAAGTTGTACAACATTTAACGGCGTTTGCTCAACCGCGAGTTTTTCGGCTTCAATTTTTGAAAGATCGAGAATGTTATTAATAAGCTCTAACAAATGTTTTGAGTTACGTAGAATAGTACCTAAATGATGTTTGTCATTGGTTGGTTTTTCGCTATGCAGTAGTTGCTCTGTAAATCCCATAATGGCTGTAAGCGGAGTGCGAATTTCATGACTCATATTGGCTAAAAAGCGGCTTTTAAGCTGGTTTGCTTGCTCTGCTTGGGCGATGGCGGTTTCAAGCTTACTGTTCATCGACTCAAGCGCCTTAGTCCGACTTTCTACTTTGTCTTCTAAGTGATGCTTATATTCTTCTAGTTGCTGTTGATAATGTTTAATTTGGTTAATCATGTGATTAAAGTCGTTAAACAGTATTCCTACTTCATCTGTAGTATATGCAGGGAGCGTAACAGAGAGGTCGCCATCACCAACGCGATGACTTGCTTCACCTAATAACTCTATTGGGTTAAGCAGTAAATTACGCACCACAATAAAAATTAAGATTGGTAGGGTGATCACAGAAATAATAACAATTAGCCCGGTGATCACACTAATTGCTTTGCCTGACTGATACAATACTGCTTTTGGAATGGTCGATACATAATAGTAGCCGCCACTCATTTGGGCTGCAAAAATCAGTCGCTCTATTTTATCAACACTTGAAAGTTCAATGGTTGATAAGCTACCTATATCCGCTAAATCGTTAATTTTATTTAGTTCATACTCGCTGACATAGTGGCCACGCATTTTATAATCGGAGCTAAATAAAATTTTACCATCGTTGGCCAGTAACAAATTTAAGGTGTTGTTATAAGGCGCTTCTAAAATGCTGGTGTTTAAAATAGAAGGGTCGACTTTAAGAATAATAAAGCCTAGCTGTTGTGGGCGTTTTAAATAATAGTCGACGCTATATATGCGCTGTACAAAGTATAAGTTGGTGGTGCCATCTTCTTTTTGCACCATAAACTGCTGCTGGCTTAAATTACTTTGTTTTACTTGATCAAAAAATGGGTAGGATTTGGGCGCTACGGTTAAATTACTGGAGTAATAGGCGTCACTTTTACCGGTTTTTGAGACTAAGTTAATACTAATAATGTCAGGGTAGGCTTCACTGTAACTGGCAAATACGTCCATTAACGCGCCAAGGCGATAGGTATAGCTGGCGTCTTCAAATAAATCTTTAGCTAAAAAGTCACTTAGTACCGGTGAAGCAGAGAGTAACTTAGCCGTTGCATGAAAAGAATCGATATAGTTGAATACTTTTTGCTGTTGTTGTTCTACAAAGCGACTCATAATCAAGTCGGCCTGCTTTTGCGTAGAGTTGGTCACATTAGTGAGCGTAAAGCCCCCTAAAAATAACAATGGCAGTATAACCAGTGGAGTTATATACCATAATAATCGAATACTTAGCTTACTGGTTTTCATTACCCAACATCAAATCCTCCATGTAATCGACCAATAATATGATTTACAGCCCTATTACTCAAGCTTGGTGTTAAGTTAGTGGGCAATTTATAGCGTTATTGTTAATAATCGCTGAAAACACCAAACTTAAAAAAGATCCGTTAATAACCAACCATTGATTGTTTATAAAGCCAAGATCAGCGAAAATAGTCTTTAATTACGATTAACTTAACGGATAGCGTCACAAGAGCTAATTTGGGTTCTTGTTGGGGTATGTTGAGCTTTAGAGGTTAGCTTGTTTTTAGCCTTGAAAGCTCAGCATACTAAAATACAAATACATCCGTATATCAACTAAAAGAACCTTTTTAATGGCAGACCAAAATCTCCTTAGCGAAATTAATAAACGCCGTACCTTTGCGATCATCTCGCATCCGGATGCGGGTAAAACCACTATCACTGAAAAAGTATTGTTGTTCGGACAAGCAATTCAAAAAGCTGGAACAGTAAAAGGCCGTGGCTCTAATCAGCATGCTAAGTCTGATTGGATGGAAATGGAAAAAGAGCGTGGTATATCTGTTACTACCTCTGTAATGCAATTTCCTTATAACAATGCGTTAGTTAATTTACTTGATACCCCAGGACACGAAGACTTCTCTGAAGATACATACCGAACTTTAACCGCGGTAGATTCGTGTTTAATGGTAATTGATGCTGCTAAAGGTGTAGAAGAACGTACCCGTAAGCTAATGGAAGTAACACGCCTGCGTACCACGCCTATTGTTACCTTTATGAATAAATGTGACCGTGATATTCGCGACCCAATGGAACTACTCGACGAAGTAGAAACAGAGCTAAATATTGCCTGTGCACCTGTTACTTGGCCAATTGGCTGTGGTAAAGAGTTTAAAGGTGTTTACCATATCCATAACGAAGAGACCATTTTATATAAAACAGGTCAAGGTCACACTATTCAAGAAGTACGCAGCATTAAAGGGCTCGATAACCCTGAGCTTGACCAAGCCATTGGTGATGAACTTGCAGCCCAGTTACGCGATGAACTAGAGCTAGTTATTGGTGCATCACACGAATTTGATTTAGATCTATTCTTAGCGGGTGAGTTATCGCCTGTGTATTTTGGTACCGCACTTGGTAACTTTGGTGTAGATCATGTTTTAGATGGGTTAACTCAGTGGGCGCCAACCCCATTACCACGTGAGACAGAAGACCGCCAAGTTGTAGCCACAGAAGAAAACTTCACTGGGTTTGTATTTAAAATTCAGGCCAACATGGATCCAAAACACCGTGACCGTATTGCTTTTATGCGTATTGTGTCGGGTAAATATAGCCAAGGCATGAAAATGAATCATGTGCGTATCGGTAAACAAGTCAGTATTTCTGATGCGGTAACCTTTATGGCAGGTGATCGTGAGCGTGCGGCTGATGCTTACGCTGGTGATATTATTGGTTTACATAACCACGGTACGATTCAAATTGGTGATACCTTTACCCAAGGCGAAAAAATTAAGTTTAGCGGTATTCCAAACTTCGCCCCTGAATTGTTCCGCCGTATTCGTCTGCGCGATCCATTAAAACAAAAACAGTTATTAAAAGGATTGGTACAGCTTTCAGAAGAGGGCGCAGTTCAAGTATTCAGACCATTAATTAATAATGACTTAATTGTAGGTGCGGTAGGTGTGTTGCAGTTTGACGTGGTTGTAGCGCGTTTAAAAGCTGAATATAACGTTGATGCAATTTACGAAAGCGTTAATGTAAATACAGCCCGCTGGGTTAGCTGTGATGATGTTAAAAAGTTTGAAGAGTTTAAGCGTAAGTGCGAAAGCAACTTAGCACTCGATGGTGGCGATAATTTAACTTATATCGCGCCGAGTCGTGTAAATCTTAACTTGTCGACTGAGCGTTACCCTGAAGTGACATTTAACCATACGCGTGAAAACTAACACTTAGCCACTAGAATTAACACAAAGCCTGCTTTGGCGGGCTTATAAAGGTAAATAATATAATGAATATTCGTACTATTTTAGTAGAAAAAGCCATTGCCGCTATGACCGCCGCAGGCCTGCCAGAAGATACTAACCCAGCAGTTACCCAAAGCACACGTCCACAGTTTGGTGATTACCAAATTAATGGCGCGATGGGCGCGGCTAAAAAAATGAAAAGTAACCCGCGTGAATTGGCGCAAAAAATTATTGATCAGTTAGATGTAAGTGACATTGCCGAAAAAACTGAAATAGCTGGCCCTGGTTTTATTAATATTCACTTAAAGCCAGAGTTTTTAGCACAAAGCGTACAAGCTGCTAATAACCATGCAAAACTTGCCGTAAATGAGCATGCCAAACCACAAAAAGTAGTGGTTGATTACTCATCGCCTAACCTTGCAAAAGAAATGCACGTAGGTCATTTACGTTCAACTATTATTGGTGATGCTGTAGTACGTGCGCTTGAATTTAGAGGCGATACCGTTGTTCGTCAAAATCACATGGGTGATTGGGGCACACAGTTTGGTATGTTGATTGCGCATTTAGAAGATCAAATTAATCAAGGTGTTGATTTAGATACTGTTGCGCTTGCTGACTTAGAAACCTTTTACCGCGATGCGAAAAAGCGTTTTGATGACGAAGAAGGCTTTGCTGATAAAGCACGTAACTATGTAGTTAAACTGCAAAGTGGCGACGCACACTGTGAAAAACTGTGGAAACTATTTATTGCCACTTCAGTGAAACACTCAGAGGAAGTATATAAGCGTTTAAACGTAACCCTTACGCCTGCCGACATTATGGCTGAGAGTGCTTATAACAGTGAACTTAACGATATTATTAGCCTATTAAAAGATAAAAATATTGCAGTAGAGTCGCAAGGCGCGCAGGTAGTATTTTTAGATGAGCTGGCAAATAAAGACGGTGAGCCCTCAGCGTTTATCGTGCAAAAATCAGGTGGCGGCTTCTTATATGCAACCACAGATTTAGCGGCGTGTAATTACCGTTCAAACAAACTAGGCGCTGAGCGTATTTTAATCTTTGTTGATGCGCGCCAAAGTTTGCACTTTAATCAAGTGGAACTTACTGCGCGTAAAGCTGGTTTATTACGCGATGAAACCAGTTACGAATTTTGCCCATTTGGCACCATGATGGGTGCTGATGGCAAACCATTCAAAACCCGTACAGGTGGTACGGTTAAGTTAGCTGATTTACTTGAAGAGTCGATTACTCGTGCAGCAGCCAAACTCGCTGAACGTGAATCAGATTTATCTGACGAAGATCGTAGTGAAATTGCCCGTAAAGTGGGTATTGGCGCGGTTAAATACGCAGACCTTTCTAAGCATCGTACCAGCGATTACATTTTTAACTGGGACAGCATGTTAAGTTTTGAAGGCGCAACAGCCCCTTACTTACAATATGCGTATACGCGTGTTCGCAGTATTTTCCGTAAGTCAGGTGTTGATGCTGCAAGCTTAAGGGCTGATGTGAGCATTATTGAGCCGCAAGAGAAAACCCTTGCGCTTAAATTATTGCAGTTAGAAGAAGTCCTTGATCTGATGATCAATGAAGCCACACCGCACGTATTATGTGGTTACTTATACGAACTAGCTAGCCTATACATGACATTCTACGAAGCTTGCCCAGTACTTAAAGAGGGCGTAGAGCCAAGTGTTCGTGATAGCCGTTTAGTGTTGTGTAATTTAGTGGCAGATACGCTGCGCACAGGCTTAGATCTACTAGGTATCGAAGTCATGGAGCAAATGTAATCACCGTCGTATTTTAATCTAATACTGCGTTGTCCACTCGACTGACCCTAATCACATACAACTACGTATGCTCATAGGGATAAGTCGAGTGTCCGCCTTATCTTAGACTAAACTACTTAGGTGAACGTCTGCTGCGTGTAGTTCGCTTTAGCTGCGTTGGTAAAACTATTTAGCCTAAGTCACATACAAAAGTAACAAGGTACTAGGAAGAAATAGGCTTTAGGCACTAGGAAAAGTGTGACACGTATTACAGAGCGCTTATAAACTTTTGACGAACCTAGAACCTAGAACCTAGAACCTAGAACCTAGAACCTAGAACCTAGAACCTAGAACCTAGAACCTAGAACCTAGAACCTAGAACCTAGAGGGAATTTTATGAAACTCGAAGATATTCGTCGTGAATACTTGCAAGATGCGCTAAGTGAAGACAACTTGCTTGATGATCCGTTTAAGCAGTTTGAAACGTGGCTTGAGCATGCTGTTGGTAGTAATTTGCCTGATCCTACAGCTATGGTCGTCGCTACGGTCGATGAAACAGGTCAGCCTTCACAGCGTATTGTGTTGCTAAAGCATTTAGATGATAACGGTTTTGTGTTTTTTACTAATACCGGTTCACGTAAAGCACAAGAGCTTAAAGGCAATAATAAAATTTCCTTGCACTTTCCATGGCACCACATGGAGCGCCAAGTAATTGTGTATGGTGAAGCGCAGCCATTACCTACATCGGCAGTCGCTAAATACTTTTTATCTCGCCCTAAAGAAAGTCAATTAGCCGCATGGGCGTCGCAACAAAGCCGTCCAGTTTCATCGCGCAAGGTGCTAATGGAGACCTTTGCCAACATGAAAAACAAATTCGCTAAAGGCGAAATTCCGCTCCCTGATTTTTGGGGCGGGTATTGTGTTGTGCCGCAAAAAATCGAGTTTTGGCAAGGCGGAGCGCATCGTTTACATGATCGCTTTATGTATCAGCGTCAAGCCGACAATAGCTGGCAAATAACCCGCTTAAACCCTTAGTTGGCTACTAGCTTTGCAATTTATAGACTCGCACTGTCATCTCGATTTTAGTGAGTTTGATACAAATCGCGAATCGCTTATTAATGCCTGTGTAGCAAAGGGCATTAATCAATTTATTGTGCCAGGTATTAGCTTGGCGCAGTCTCAAAAACTACTCGAGTTTAAAGCAACCTACCCACAAATTAGAATAGCTGCAGGGCTACATCCTTACTTTTTAGCGCAACATCAGCAATCGCATTTAGAATCACTGTATAACTTTGCTAAAACAAACAAAACTCAGCTTGTGGCTATTGGGGAATGCGGGCTAGATCGCAGTATCGAAAATCTTGAAAAACAAACCTTTCTGTTTGAGCAACAAATAGCGCTTGCTAATGAGCTTGAGTTACCGCTGATTGTGCATCACAGACAAAGCCATGATTTAATAGCGCAATCGTTTAAGCGTTGTAAGCCTAAGAATGGCGGTGTGATCCATGCTTTTTCAGGCTCAATACAACAAGCACAGTACTATATAAAAATGGGCTTTAAGCTTGGAGTGGGAGGGGTTATAACCTATGAACGGGCTGCTAAAACACGTGCGGTTGTAGCAAAGCTTGAACCACAGCATTTAGTACTTGAGACTGATTCACCTTCAATGCCACTAAATGGTTATCAGGGGGAAATAAATACCCCATTGCATATTCCTAAGGTGTTTAATGCGCTTCATAGTTTAAAGCCAAGTAGCGATAAATATCGATTAGCAGAGCAGCTTTATGATTCGTGCTCTGAGGTTTTTTGTATATAGCGATTTACTTGCCAGCGTTTTAACCCTCGGCCTAATTGCCAAGTAAAAATACAAGCAATCACTAGCATAAGTAATACTTGGCGGCCTAAATCGTGAAAATGATTATGGCTTGAAGATACCGCAGCGCGCGTTAAATAGGTAATAGATACAAAGCCAATAGGGCGATTGTCGTCAGAAATAACTTGTTCAACAAACGGTGTTTTTAATTTACTAATGCCTGGTGATGAGTCTGGTAATAAACCATATACATGATGTGATTGCCAGTTATCGCTGCTTGCAAGCACTACACCTTGTTTATCATAAATGGTGGCTGAAAGAACAAACTCATCTTTACTGATATTGTTGCATAAGGTGGTGAGCTGCGATTTGTTTTTTTCTATTAGCGGTTTTTTGGCATTCAGTGCCATAAACTGAGTGAGTGACTTGGCTGCACTATTGGCACTATCGTAAAGTAGTTGATGGCTTTGGTGGCTACTGTTTATTCCTACCCAGCTTAATAATACAAAGCAGCCCGCGGCCAATAACAAACGAATTAAACGCTTTTTTTGCGAGGCTGTAAGTGGATTTTTAAGATGGTTATTTTTCATAGTCACCGTATATGCTGCTGACAGCATTTTGATTTGATGTTACAACTACACTATAACCCTAAATCCCCCCTGATGGCGAATTTTGTATCTCATATCCTTATTATCAATGAGCTAAATGTCAGGAAATATAAACGGAGATCCCATGTCGAACGCGAACATGGCACAGCAAAGCGCTGAGCTATTATCATCATCACTTATTCTTAATAAATGGTTTAGCTACCAACAAGGTGTTTTTACACCACTAAATACAACACCAAACAGAAACCAAGGGTTATTTAGTATTGCCTTTGGCGGTGATTTTAATATTCAGCATATCAATAGCATTATTGAGTTTTTTGCGTCTCACCAGCAAAAAGTAACGGCTATTTGTCAATATCAGCCAGATTTAGGGTTATCTCCGGCATTATGTTTTTATATAGAAAATGCAGAGCGCTCAATAAACCCACTTGAACTTCAAACTTTTGCAAATACCTTGGCGTGTCAGTTAGTGCAAGTAACCAGCCCCCCTGATTTACAAAAACCGGGATTATTGGTAATGGATATGGATTCAACAGCCATTACTATTGAGTGTATTGATGAAATTGCACGCTTAGCTAATGTATACGACGAGATTGCCAACGTAACCGCGCAGGCAATGGCAGGTAAGCTTGATTTTAGTGAAAGCTTACACCAGCGTGTTGCCAAGCTTGAAGGCATTGAAAAGAGCTTAATTGATGAGCTTAAAAGTGCACTGCCTTTAATGCCAGGTATTAAAGCGTTATGCCAAATTTTAAAACACCACGATTGGTATTTAGCGATTGCATCGGGCGGCTTTGTGCCGTTTGCTGAGCGAGTGCAGGAGCTGATTAATTTAGATGAAGTGCATGCTAATGTGCTGGAATTTAAAGACGATAAACTAACTGGTAAAGTGTTAGGTGGGATTGTTGATGCTGAGCAAAAAGCGGTTGTTTTAAACGCGCTACAACAAAAGCTGGGGCTTGAAAAATGCCAAACAGTTGCCATAGGCGATGGCGCAAACGACTTAAAAATGATGGCTCAAGCTGGCTTAGGCGTTGCTGTACATGGTAAACCAAAAGTAGTTGAGCAAGCCCAAGCAGCTATTTGCCAAGGCTCGTTATTACAACTGTTATATATGCTGGCGGTTCCGCTAAACCCATCACAGGTTTAACGTAAACGATTTAACCAGATTAGCTTTCGTCTAGACATTTGCTCAACCTGTTGTTGGTTGAGCGCTAAATGCTCAAGAGCTTCATCACTTACATCAATAATGTCGCCCACACCTGATACAGACCATAATGCATCCTCTAAGTCTTTGGCCTTGTGAATTGCGTATTGGCTAACATATTTTAGCTCGTTTGCTAAGTAGTCAGTATCGAGTCGACCAGTGCGAGAAATATATAAACGCATTATAAAAACCAGCTCAGACTTCAGTCCTTTGCTTACTTGCTGTTTAAACTCGCTACAGTCAGTACCTAAAACACATTGGCTGGTAATGGCATCGGCTATATTTTCTTTTTTAGGATCAAAGTTAATTACTAAACTAAACTCTAGCGGCGGATCTTGACGGGTGCGATCTTTAATATTAGGGGTGATCACATCAATAATATGCGCTTTAGTAATAATATTCGATAAGTCTGTTTTAGCATTCAACAAGGCAAAATTTTGTAAAATAACATGCAGTGGGCTTGGATATAAACCAAATCCCATGGCGCCAATTTCAAAATGCGCCATTGATTTATGTAAATAAACCGGAAACTGGCAAAGCGTTTTTGTTACCATATTTCTAAGTGCTGTAGAAAGCCCTGGTACTTTAGGTGACTCTTCAGCAACTTTTAATTTTTGTTTATTACTATTGATTAAAAGGGTAAAAAAATCGACCCCAGTATGAGATGAGCCTTTATCTGCATGCGCTTTCAAATTAATCGTAGTCTGCGATTTGCTCACTGCCATGACTTCATATTGAATAAGATTTAATGAATAGTTTTTGGTAATTTTTTGCAAATCAGGAAATGATAACGAAACAATATCGCCTTTTTTAAAGTCCACTTCTTGATTGCACTCTAGCTGTAAGCCAAATATTGAAAAATCACGGGTATGCCCATGCAATACCGCATCACGAGTATTAATCACTACATTAGTTTTGTATAAATAGCGTTTATTAGAGCGAAGATTTACATACTCTAGAGGCACGGTGTTGAGCTCCGGTGGAGATGCATGCTTACTATGGCCAAAATATTTTAATTTATTGGCTAAGGCTTTATCAAATTCATATTGTTGATAATGCTGTTGCTCATGCTCATTACCAACTTGGGTAAGTAGCATTAAATATTTTACGTCTTTTATCGCGCCTTCAACACGTGGTGAAGGTGGTTTATTCAGTTTCTCAATATCTTTACCTAAAGAGTTAGGTAAAGATAAAGGAATATAAGCATCTTCAGTATGACTCGGCATTAGTTGTAATTTAAAGCAACGCCAACTGTCTCTTCGGCTACCAAAACCAAAAAATAACGCTTTTAATTGTGTTTGTTGCTCAAGCTCAGAACGAGTTGCTGAGTAGTAATAAATTTTTCCTGCAGAGACATGGGTAAAGGTATACAAATATTCTTCTTTTACTGCCACAGGTTTTAGCGCCAAGGTACGAATACGCTTATGATTTAACACATTGTAAAGACATGATTTTTTGCGTTCATCAGTAAAGTAACGCTGAATAAATAAACTGTTCTCAGTGGTTAAGCTCAGGCTAGGATAATAAACGCCGTTTTGCTGGCTAATAAAAACATATAAAGAATTAACCCTAGGAATATAATATTGTTCATACCCTTTAGAAATAACCGCATCCAGGGTGTTATCTAAATTCACTTTATAACGGCGTTTATTACCATGAATAAAGCTTTCTAAAAAACGATCAAACGCGCTGTTATTTTCTTCAAATGTACGCTTTAAGCGGATATGATTAAATTCTTCAGAGGTGTTTTCTATCGCAACGACTTCATATTTAACGCCACTTTTTAGGCCAAGCTGAAAATCTTGCTCTAAGCCTACTAGATGCATATTTATAAGCTGACCTTTTTTTAAGTTATAGCGCGACGCTAACTTAATTTTACAACCACTGAGTGAAATATCAGAGGTACTCGCATCGATTTTTGCTTGCCCGTCATACTCAATAGTAATTTTAATTGAGTAATTCATCCGCTCTTCACTGCGATTTTCATAAGCTGCAAATTTAATAACGTTGGTGGTCAGTTCATGTTGTGGTTTAGCTTCTACTTTTTTTGGTGTAATTGATTGCTGTTGTAATACGCGATAATTATTTTCGGTATTCATTACCGCTTCGTATACTGCAAGGGTGTAATCTTTATGTTGTTTTATGGCCGCTTCGAATACTTCAATAGCGGTGTCATCCATAAAGTGTTGCTTGCCCTTGTATTCATATGGTTTTACTTGGCCAGTAACTAAACCACGAAGATCAATAAAGCGGTCTATCGGCTGAGATAAACGCGACATTTCCATTTTTATTAAAAACTGCTCGGGTTTAGTTAACTCGGCAGTTTTTGACTTGAAAATGAGATCAAACTTAGCATTTCCCAAATACTGTTTTAATTCATTTACAAGCGCTTCATGCTTAAGCAATACGTCATCAGCCATTTATAAATCATCACCGTCTAATTTAAAAAGTAGGTATACTGTTGCAATTATTTATTAGAATATTTAATAAATCGAATCTCGCAAAACCGCCAAATGCGGCCCGATACTATGCATAACTTTACTTTGTGTTTATTGTTATTTTCTAATAGCCAATTAATTGGCAAGGGTTAATTAGTTTTTTAAAGCAAGAAACATGCCCTAAAGTAGGTTAAGTGAAACTACATTAGTATAGCGTATTTGGTGATACTAAATGCGCTGATCCACAAGACGTTGTTGCTAAGGTAGAGCCAGCAATGGCAAAATAAGCGCTTAACACTGTGTATTTCAAAATAAAGAATAGTAGGTAAGGTTTTAAATGGCTAAAGCGGCAAAAGTAGAGTTTGTTTGTACAGAATGTGGCATGAACTATCAACGTTGGCAAGGCCAGTGTCGCTGTGGCGCATGGAACACTTTAGCAGAGTTTAAACCCTCTGCAGGGCAAAACAAAAAGGTAGCTGCTCGTGCAAGTGTAGGTGGTTATGCCGGTGGCATTGGCGGTGGTTCTAAAAAAATTAATGATGTAGCAACCTCTGAGGCTGAAAAGCAGCTTACTGAAATTGGCGAACTTGACCGTGTACTAAGCGGTGGTGTAACCACCGGCTCGGTTAATATTATTTCTGGCGATCCGGGGGCGGGTAAAACAACACTACTATCTGATTTGGTGGCAAGAATGTCTCAGCGTATGCCATCACTTTACTGTACTGCGGAGGAGTCTCTATCGCAGTTTAAAAACAGGGTTAATCGGTTAAAACTAAATTACAACGAAGATGAACTCTATTTACTGTCAGAAACCAGTGTTGAAACCATTATTGAAGAGCTTGATAAAAACAAAATTAAGTTTGCCGTTATCGACTCTATTCAAGCTGTTGTCACCGATACCGCTAATGGCAGCCCAGGTTCACCTTCTCAGGTAAAAAGTGCAGCTCAAGCATTAACTCAATATTGTAAGCAAAACGACGTGACTATGTTTATTATTGCTCACGTAAATAAGAATAATGAAATAGCCGGCCCGCAAACCTTAGTACACATAGTTGATGCACTGTTACATATTGATACCAACGATGGTCAAGTGCGCACCCTGCGCGCTAATAAAAATCGCTTTGGTGATATAGACACCGTCGGCATTTTTAAAATGTGTGAACGCGGTATGCTCAGTGTGGATAACCCCAGTGAAATTTTCTTATCGGGTTCAACCACTGAATCACCGGGATCGACAATTACCTGTATCCGTAAAGGAAATCGTAATTTACTGCTAGAAATTCAGTGTTTAACCACTGAAACCGAAGCAGAGTTTCCACAGCGAGTATGTGTTGGTTTAAATATGAACCGGATCAAAATGCTCACCGGTATTTTACGTAAGCACACCAAAACTAAAATATTCCACGATACGTTTTTTAATATTGTCGGTGGTTTAAAAATTGATGAATCAGAAACCTGTATTGACTTAGCGCTTGTTACTGCACTTTTGAGTAGTTTAAACGAATTCGTTGTTCCAAGAACCACCTGTATTATGGGGGAGTTAAGTTTAAATGGTGATGTACGCCCAATCGACAGTGGTGTGCCCCGAGTTAAAGAAGCGGCGCAACATGGGTTTACTGAAATATTCATCCCATTTCGTAACTACCATAAATCAATGGAAGGGCTGGGTGCCAAAATAACGCCGGTTAAAACCGTGCACGAGCTACTTAGTTTAATTAATTAGCAAACAAAAAGTGCTTAACGACTTATGTTCTCAATGTTAGTCTTGCTTAAAGCCACTTATATAAAGAGTTTAATAAGGAAATAACATGAAAAAATTAGTGATTGCAGCCGCGATTATTGCTGCAGGTGTGGGTGGCGTAAGCTATGCAAACTATGTAGCAACCCAAGAGGTACGCGCTGAGGTTGATAAGCAGTTGGCTTTGGTTAGCGAACAAACAGGTGCCAGCTTTAACTATGCAGAACTATCGGCGAGTGTTATTTCAAATAGTGTTGCCATTAGTAATATAGAAGTGACCAGCCCTGAGGGTGAAAATATTGCCACAGTTGAGCATGTGGAAGTGACAGGTTACGAAACCGATAAAATATCGCCACATACTGCTTTTACACTGAAAAACTTCCAATTTGATAAAAGCTTTGTCGCTACACTGCCTGCAGATACTAATGCACAACTTGCCTCGGCCAGTTATGATTTACACTCATCATTAGATTACGATGAGCAATCTGGTAACAGCGATATAGTTGTTAAACTGCACGCCCAAGATATTGCCAGCATTGATATGAATATGGGGCTGGCTAATTCTAAAGCGCTCATGGATGCTTCACTAGAAATAAGCAAAGCTCAGCAAACAGCAGGTGATACACCGCTTACTTATGAGCAAGAGTTGCAACAGCAAACACTTATTATGCAAGCAATGAGCAAGTTAGAGCCACGTACTATGAGTGTAATGCTCGATAACCAAGGCGAGTTAAGTACTTTGCTAGAAAGTGAATTAGCCAAACAAGGTATGACACTAGAGCAGATGCAAATGATGCTAGCTCAACAGTTACAGCAAGCGCCGGTAACCGAAGAAATAGCGCAAGCATTAACTGACTTTGCTAAAGGTCTAAATTCGCTTAGTGTCTCAGCTAAACTGCCTGAAGGTAAAACCATGATGGAAGTAAATCAGCAGCTAATGATGTTAGCAGGGCAACCCGAAGAGCTGGTTAAATTTATAAATTTAGAAGTAAAAGGCAAATAATAGAATAAGTTGCCAGCTTCCAGTTTAATGTAAAAAGCCGTACTTGATTACTCAAGTACGGCTTTTATTATTTTAGCTGATAGCTGATAGCTGATAGCTGATAGCTGATAGCTGATAGCTGATAGCTGATAGCTGATAGCTGATTATTTAGTGAAGAATACGGGCTCTAATTGTGCCTTCAACAGCACTGAGTTCTTTTAGTGCTACTTCAGATTGAACGGTGTCTACGTCAATAACCACGTAACCAATTGCTTCGTCCGTTTGTAAGTACTGTGCGGCAATATTAATACCATGCTGAGCAAACGCTTGGTTAATTTGCGTTAACACGCCAGGGCGGTTGTGGTGCACGTGTAACAAGCGACTACGGTTGGCAAGTTCTGGTAATGATACTTCAGGGAAGTTAACTGCTGTAATAGTTGAGCCATTATCTGAGTACTTAGCGAGTTTACCTGCTACTTCGATACCAATATTCTCTTGTGCTTCTTGAGTTGAGCCCCCAATGTGCGGCGTTAAAATAACGTTGTCGAATTCACGTAGTGGCGAAATAAACTCTTCATCGTTTGATTTAGGCTCAACTGGGAATACATCAATGGCTGCACCGCTAAGCTTCTTCTCTGTTAATGCTTCAGCTAGGGCATCAATATCAACAACTGTACCGCGAGAAGCATTAATTAAAATAGCGCCTTGCTTCATCACGGCAAGCTCTGCTGTTCCAATCAAGTTTTTAGTTTGCGGTGTCTCTGGAACATGTAAGCTAATAATATCAGCACGTTGCAACAGCTGCGTTAAGTTATGCACTTGTGTAGCATTACCTAAAGATAGTTTGTCTTCAATGTCGTAATACTCCACGTTCATACCAATATTTTCAGCCATAATACCCAGCTGAGTACCAATGTGGCCGTAACCAATGATACCTAAGGTTTTGCCGCGAGCTTCAAACGAGCCATTGGCTGTTTTTAACCAGCCGCCACGATGGGCAGCGGCATTACGCTGTGGAATACCACGTAATAACAGCAATATTTCACCAAGCACAAGCTCAGCCACAGAGCGAGTATTTGAAAACGGTGCATTAAATACCGCAATACCGCGCTCACGCGCTGCGTTTAAATCTACTTGGTTTGTACCAATACAAAAACAACCTACAGCAACTAGCTTTTCAGCTGCGTTTAATACAGATTCGTTAATATGAGTACGAGAACGAAGCCCTACAAAGTGCACATCTTTAATGCGCTCAATAAGTTCGTCCTCTGGCAACGATGTTTTAACGTAGTCGATATTGCTATAACCGTTACGTTTTAGCGTTTCAACAGCGCTTTGGTGAACACCTTCAAGCAAGAGAATTTTAATTTTGTCTTTTGCTAACGATACCTTACTCATAACCATATCCTATTTAATTTGTGGCCCATTTTTAGTGCCGATAATTACTTTATCAGCACCGCGCTCTGCAAATAGGCCGTTGGTAACTACGCCAACAATTTGATTTATTTGTGTTTCAAGCTGTTTAGCATGGGTAATTTTTAAATTATGTACGTCTAAAATAATGTTGCCGTTATCGGTTACAACACCGTGGCGATACACAGGGTCACCGCCAAGTTTTAATAATTCGCGGGCAACATAGCTGCGCGCCATCGGAATAACTTCAACTGGCAGTGGGAAGTCTCCTAAGGTATCGACTAGTTTTGTATCATCAACAATGCATACAAACTGTTTTGCTACAGCTGCCACTATTTTTTCGCGGGTAAGCGCGGCACCACCGCCTTTGATCATTTCGTTTAAGGCGTTAATTTCATCTGCGCCATCAACGTATACATCGAGTGCCGCTACATCGTTAAGCTCAAACACCTCTATGCCAAGCTCTTTTAAGCGCGCTGAAGATGCTTCTGAACTTGATACTGCACCAACGATGGTGTCTTTAACTGTGCCTAGGGCATCAATAAAGTGATTAACGGTTGAGCCTGTACCTACACCTACTATGGTGTTTTCTTTTACAAACTCGAGTGCAGCCCACGCAGCTGCTTTTTTTAATTCATCTTGTGTCATTGTTGTCTGCTCATTGGTGTCAAAATAGGCTGTTAGTTTACAAGATTAGTTGTTACCAACAGTAGGTTTTATCGGGTGTTATGATCGTTTTTAGTGGTACATCCCACGATTCAATCGGTAACTCATCGACTTGTTGGCACGCATGTGCGAGGCCAATAAGTTGCGGTTGTTGCCAGTGTTGTTCGTATAAACGTGCCAATGTTCTATCGTAAAACCCACCTCCCATTCCAAGGCGATTACCAAATTTATCAAATGCCACTAATGGCATTAAAACGTAATCAAGCTCAGGTAAGGGGCATATTTGAGAGCAGTTCAGCTTAGGCTCCAAGATACCATAGCGATTTGCTCTCATGGGTGAGTTTTTTTCATAGCGTTGAAATAGTAAATTAGCCCCATTAAATGGATGAATTACGGGCAGGTAAATAGCCTGGCCAGTGTTCCATAATTCATTAATTAACAATGAGGTATCTAGTTCACCATCATTACTTAAATAAAGCGCGATATGGCTTTTTTTGGCCGAATTTATGCTTTTTAAATGTTGAATAAAATTCACTTTAAGCGATTCGGCGGCTAATTCTTGCTGGTTTTTTGATAGGTTATTACGTGCTTTACGAATATCGTGTCTTATTTGTGCGCGATTATTACTCATTAAATAACTTAACCGTAATTAAAAAGAGAATAAATTAGGAAATAATAAGTACGTAGCAAGTACAATAAGCAATATTACGGCTGTAGAAATCAGCGAATATAAAACAAGGTTGCCGCGTTTTTTGGGCTCAGTAGAGAGAGGCTCATCAAGCATTAAATCGTCTTCTTCCCATACTTCATTATTTTCATCAGGTAATGATAATTCAACTTCAGGGAGGCGTTGCTCAATATCTTCTAGTTTTTCTTCAAGGCGAATTAGGCTACTGGTAATGTAATCTAGGGCGTCAAATAAGCGCTGATCTCGCTGGCTGTCGTAAGCTGTTTGAGGTGCCGTTTGTGTAGCCGCAGCTTGCTGAAGTTTGCTTTTAATCCCCAGCGTTGAAAGTAACTTAGCTTGCTTGAGTGCTTTATCTTTGGGGCAAGGGGCAAATAACGGTTTGCCATCAAAAAAAGCAGCCACTTTTTCTGGCGAGGTTTTCAGCTTTTCTGTCAGTGCAGTGGTCACTGCTTGACTGTCTGCACCTTCTGCAAGTCCTACAAATATAACACGAAAATTGTCGGCCATTTTTTATCCCTAATACGCTTTATTGTATAAGCAGAGTATATACCTAAAATGTTAAACAGTTCGAGACTGTTTTACGACTAACTTAATACACATAGCAAAACGGCCCTAAAAAGGGCCGTTTAAATATTAGCTAAGTGGCTTATAGCCCAGCTGCTGCGCGAAGTGCGTCTGCTTTATCTGTGCGTTCCCATGGGAATTCGTCACGACCAAAGTGGCCGTAAGCCGCTGTTGGAAGATAAATAGGGCGCTCAAGGTCAAGCATTTGAATTAGACCGTAAGGGCGTAAGTCAAAGTGTTCACGAATAAGTTCAATTAAACGCGCTTCTTCTAATTTACCTGTGCCAAATGTTTCAACACTGATAGAAGTAGGCTCTGCAACACCAATAGCGTAAGACACTTGAAGTTCACACTTATCAGCAAGGCCTGCAGCAACAATGTTTTTAGCAACGTAACGTGCAGCATAAGCTGCTGAGCGGTCAACTTTTGATGGATCTTTACCAGAGAAAGCACCACCACCGTGACGAGCCATGCCACCGTATGTATCTACAATGATTTTACGACCAGTTAAACCACAGTCACCCATTGGGCCACCAATAACAAAACGACCTGTTGGGTTAATGAAAAATTTAGTTGCGCTAGTAATAAGCTCAGCAGGAAGTACTGGTTTAATAATTGTTTCCATTACCGCTTCTACTAAGTCATTTTGCGATACATCTTCGCTGTGCTGAGTAGAAAGTACAACGGCATCAATACCTACTGGCTTGCCATTTTCGTATGCAAATGTAACTTGTGATTTTGCATCTGGACGTAACCAGTTAAGCTCGCCGCTTTTACGAACCTCAGCTTGACGCTGCACTAAACGGTGAGAATAAGTAATTGGAGCAGGCATTAATACTTCAGTTTCGTTACATGCGTAACCAAACATTAAGCCTTGGTCGCCAGCGCCTTGCTCTTCAGGGCTTGTACGGTCAACACCTTGATTTATGTCTGGAGACTGTTTACCAATAGTGTTTAAAATTGCACACGAATCGGCATCAAAGCCCATATCTGAGTGTGTGTAACCAATTTCACGTACTGTTTTACGTGTAATTTCTTCGATATCAACCCATGCGCTAGTAGTGATTTCACCACCAACCATAACCATACCGGTTTTAACGTAAGTTTCACACGCTACACGGGCATGAGAGTCTTGCTCTAGGATAGCATCAAGTACCGCATCAGAAATTTGATCGGCGATTTTATCCGGATGACCTTCAGAAACAGATTCAGAAGTAAATAAATGTTTTGCCATTGTAATTATGCTCACAAATATTGCGCTTCACAAACGTCGGTATTAGCGCTAAAAAATTAAGGCGCGTATTTTATCTAAAACAAGCGAACTTGCATAGTTTTTTTACGCCTAGACGTCTAAATAAAATATATAATAGTAAATGGTTCTTAAAAAATATTCATAATGTCCTATTTTTATGGGTTTTTAATTGCACACAGCCCCTACAATAAGTAAGAATGGAGGTATATAAATACCCGCGCAAATACATATAAAGGTAGGAGAATTCATGCCATCTCGCAAAGAACTTGCAAATGCTATTCGCGTCTTGTCAATGGACGCAGTACAAAAGGCCAAATCTGGTCACCCTGGAGCCCCTATGGGCATGGCTGATATCGCAGAAGTATTATGGCGCGATTATCTAAAACATAACCCAACAAATCCAGAGTGGGCTGACCGAGATCGATTTATACTCTCAAATGGTCACGGTTCAATGCTAATTTATTCTCTATTGCATTTAAGTGGTTATGATTTACCACTGGACGAAATTAAAAACTTCCGCCAAATGCACTCTAAAACACCAGGCCACCCAGAATATGGATATGCGCCAGGAATTGAGACTACTACGGGTCCATTAGGTCAAGGGATCACAAATGCCGTAGGTATGGCAATTGCTGAAAAAGCATTAGCCGCTCAATTTAACCGTGAAGGCCATGACATTGTTGATCACCACACTTACGCATTTATGGGTGATGGTTGTTTAATGGAAGGTATTTCTCATGAAGCCTGTTCGCTTGCTGGCACATTAGGCCTAGGCAAGTTAGTGGCATTTTGGGATGACAACGGCATTTCAATCGACGGTGAAGTTGAAGGCTGGTTTAGCGATGACACACCAGCACGTTTTAAAGCATACGGCTGGCATGTAATTAGCGACGTTGATGGCCACGACAGCGATGCTGTAAGTGCTGCAATTAGCGAAGCAAAAAGCGTGACTGACAAACCAACGCTAATTTGTTGTAAAACAGTAATTGGATATGGCTCACCTAATAAATCAGGTAGCCACGACTGTCATGGCGCACCATTAGGTGATGACGAAATTAAAGCATCTCGCGAGTTCTTAGGTTGGACGGGTGATGCATTTGAAATCCCTGCTGACATTTATGCACAGTGGGATAACAAAGAAAAAGGCCAACAGCTTGAAGCTAGCTGGGATGAGAGATTTGCTGCCTACGAGCAAGCATTCCCAGAGCTAGCAGCAGAATACAAACGCCGTACAAATTCAGATTTACCTGCTGATTGGGCTGAAAAGTCACAAGCGTATATTGAGCAGTTACAAGCAAACCCAGCAAACCCAGCATCACGTAAAGCATCGCAAAATGCATTAAACGCATTTGGTCCGTTACTACCTGAGTTTATGGGTGGCTCTGCCGATTTAGCAGGTTCAAACTTAACAATTTGGGATGGCTCTAAAGGCTTAACGGCAGACGATGCAAGTGGTAACTACGTTTACTACGGTGTGCGTGAGTTTGGTATGTCGGCAATTATGAATGGTATTGCACTTCATAAAGGCTTTATCCCTTACGGTGCAACTTTCTTAATGTTTATGGAATACGCACGCAATGCGGTTCGTATGGCTGCATTAATGAAGCAACCAAGCATTTTTGTATACACGCACGATTCAATTGGTTTAGGTGAAGATGGTCCAACTCACCAACCAGTAGAGCAAATTGCCAGCATGCGTTTAACGCCTAACCTTTACAACTGGCGCCCATGTGACCAAGTTGAGTCGGCAATTGCATGGCAACAAGCTATTGAACGTAAAGACGGTCCTACATCATTAATCTTTACGCGCCAAGGCTTAGAGCAACAAGCACGTGATGCACAGCAATTAAGCGACGTTAAAAAGGGTGGTTACATCCTAAGTTGTGACGGCAACCCAGAGCTTATTCTTATTGCTACCGGCTCTGAAGTACAACTAGCGCAAGACTCTGCGAAAGAGCTACGTGCGCAGGGTAAAAAGGTACGTATTGTATCTATGCCGTGTACTGATGCGTTTGAAGATCAATCGCCTGAGTACAAAGAAAGCGTATTACCAGCAAGCGTTTCACGTCGCGTAGCGATTGAAGCGGGTATTGCTGATTACTGGTACAAGTACGTAGGTCTAAATGGCGCCGTAGTCGGTATGACCACCTTTGGTGAGTCGGCACCAGCTAACGAGCTGTTTGAGTTCTTCGGCTTCACCGTAGAAAACATCGTTAACAAAGCAAACGCATTGTTTTAAGAGACTGCTTTAACATTTAAAAGCCCGTCCTGTGTAAAATAGAGCGGGCTTTTTTATGAGTTGTACTTTTATTACTTCCTCTAAAGCGCAGCGTCTCATCGCCCTCTTTATGCATAAATTACTAAAAGATCTGTTCGAAACTCGCAGCCCGTTGCTCGAAGCATATCTCTTTATAAAGTCGTTCATTTTTAATCTTTTGGCTTCTAAATGAGTAATTTTCACAGCACTTAACTTGCAAGGTTTTTGTGTATCAGGCACTGTGGAGGTAACAAAATTATAAATTAATAACAGGAGTTAACATGCCAAAGTTCGATAACGTTAGTGTGGTTAAAAAAGCCAATGTATATTTTGATGGCAAAGTATCAAGCCGAACTGTGCTTTTAGGAAATGGTGAAGCGAAAACCTTGGGTTTTATGCAACCAGGTGAATTTGAGTTTAATACTAACCAAAAAGAGTGTATGGAGTTGTTAGCAGGGCAGTGGGATGTGTTATTACCAGGTGAAAGCGAGTGGAAAACATTTAATGCGGGTGAGTCATTTAATGTTGATGCTAATGTCAGCTTCCATGTAAAAGTAAGTGATTTTGCTGATTATTGCTGTTCATACACAGATTAATTACATGAATGGTTAAATTATCAGCACCTCTGAAAGGCCGCTATCACGCGGCTTTTTGCATACTTAATGCTAAATGAATGATCTAAATCAGGTGGGGTAATAAATAATTGCTAAATTTAGCTATTTTCTCTTGTGTTAATTCGTTTAGCCCCCAATACTAACTGTGAGGTAACATAAAAAAGGATACCCTATGAAAATTAATCTTTCTGGTCACCATGTTGACGTTACTGATTCTATTAAAGAACACATTAACGAAAAGTTTTCTAAAATTGAGAGTCATTTTCCATCATTGATAGCGCTCGACATTATTCTTTCAAAAGAGCATCACAAGTTCCAAGCAGAAATTAGTACAAATTATGAAGGTGCGCGAATATCAGTTAAAGGGGAAAACGAGGTTATGTACCCAGCCATTTCTAGCGCAGCTAAAAAACTCGATGCCGCACTAAAGCATCGTAAAGGGCAAATAAAAGCGAACTTACATGAAAAGCCTGTAAGTACCACACCAGAAATAGCACACGAAATCATCCAAGAGATGGATTTAAATTAATAACTAACAATGTGTTATTTTTAAAAAGAGCCTAAGGGCTCTTTTTTATTGCCTGTAAATTAGGTAAGTTATGCATTCACACAGTTTATTAATGATAAAAATTAATAATAAAAGCACATAACACACCAAATTTGAGAAGTTAATGCAGTACACACAAAGCACATGGAAGTCTAGGTTAGGGGCGCTCGGCCCAGGTATTTTAATGGCCACCGCTGCCATTGGTGGCTCACACTTAGTTGCATCGACCCAAGCTGGCGCATTATTTGGCTGGCAGCTATTTTGGCTTATTATGGTGGTTAACGTTTTAAAGTACCCGTTTTTTCGTTTTGGTATGGAATACACACTCGCTACTAAAAATAGTTTAGTCGAAGGGTATAAAAACCAAGGGCCTGGCTATTTTTACAGTTTTATTGTATTGAATATTATTGCCGCTGTGGTAAATACCGCGGGCGTATTGTTGCTCACAGCGAGCTTATTACACTACGCATTACCTATTAGTATTCCTGTTACCTTATTGTGCTGGTTAATATTGGCTGTGTGTTTAATTATATTATTACTAGGGCACTTTAAAGCGCTCGATAACGTTGCAAAAGCTATTATGGGGCTACTTACTATAGCAACCATAACCGCATTAGTTATTGCTATAAATAACGGCCCTGTAGCGCCTGTAAACTATGTTGGTCCCTCACCATATGAACTTGCCATGTTAGGCTTTATGGTTGCCTTAATGGGCTGGATGCCAGCGCCTATTGAAATTTCGGCTCTGAGCTCGTTGTGGCTTAAAGAAAAACAAGCTCAGCAAAGTGTGACTAAAAGCCAAGGCTTATTCGACTTTAATGTAGGTTATTGGTTAACCGCCGGGCTTGCGCTGGTATTTTTTAGTTTAGGTGCGTTAGTGCAATATGGGCAAAGCAGTAATATAGAGCTTGGCGGTGTCGCGTTTGCCAAGCAGCTTATTGATATGTACGCATTAACAATAGGCGAGTGGGCAAGGCCTTTGGTATCTGCCATCGCGTTTTTGTGTATGTTTGGCACCACACTCACCGTGCTTGACGGTTACGCCCGCACACTTAACGAATCGCATAAACTTCTTGGTTTTAAGCAATCAAAACATAGCTTAAATACGTGGCTTATATTACAAGCATTGGCCGGTATGGCGGTGATCTTATTTTTTAAATCAGCTCTTGGGCCCATGCTTACCTTTGCCATGACGCTTGCGTTTGTAACTACACCCGTTTTTGCATGGCTTAACTTCAGCCTAGTTCGCTCAGAGCCTGCGATTAAACACAGTCTACTTTTGCGTGGCTTAACCTGGTTAGGCTTGGTGTACTTGGTTAGTTTTGCTATGGCGTTTGTGGTTTGGAAGTTGATGTAATTTTATATTCGAGGTTCGAGGTGAAATGAACAAATCAAACAACCTCTGCATAAATGTCGTTTGTTGTAGACCGTGATAGGCTGCGGTGGGCGAGAATTGGCCTGTCAAAAGTAATAGCTAGGTGAAAAAGATGATCATACTTGAAAGCCAAGTATTTAAGACAATCCCTAAGTCTCCAGAACAGAGCTGTATCTTTTTAAATAATACGCAAACAGATAAAGTTGTTGATGGTACTTATTTGGAGCTTTGTATTAAAGCGGGTTGTAAATACCTTGTCTTTATGACGGATGACATTCCTTACGAGGATATGCTTCACATCCATCTCTTGAATGAGCGCCTTGATATTGTTGATTCAGCTACGATTGGTAGCATGTATTCAACGGGATCTTTTCGAAATTATAATATTCAAAACTCGAACATGTTAACTTTTCATTTTATTGGCGATACTGAATGGAAAATACAAATACTAGATAGCAAGGAATTCTTATTTCCTCTAATTTCTTCACTTAAAGGAGTTTCGAGAAAGAATATTTTTTATCAATATTTTAAAATTTATAGCAATCCTTCGTTATAAACCTTGTAACTTTAAATTGTCCTAGGTAATCATTATTTTATGTTTAATCTACAAGGAAGAAACTATGATATTTAATATGCTCATTACAGACAACTTCGCATCATTTTATGATGAGGATAAAGAAGTACATATTTTTATTGATAGTTTTGATAATAAAAGGTTTGAAATGCGAATAGGGGACTTAGAACACTCGAAATCAGTCGGTAGCGTTTTAGCTTCTAGTAATAATGAGTTAAATATAAAGTTATTAGCGCTTTATATTAAATATTAATACACGAAAAAATGAGCTGTAAATGGAAATAAAAACAGGCGATATTTCAAACCCACACGTTATAAAGTTACTACAAGCGCATCATAACGATATGCTAAAGCACTCACCTGTTGAGAGCGTACATGCACTTGATGTGAGTCAACTCACTCAGCCCAACATAACATTTTATAGCTTATGGATTGATAATAATTTAGCGGGTGTAGGTGCATTAAAAGCGCTCAATGCCACTCATGGCGAAATTAAATCAATGCGTACCTCAAGTAACTATTTACGCCAAGGCATAGCCGCTAAATTACTTACGCATATTATTGAGCGAGCAACACTGCGAGGGTATAAAAAACTTAGTTTAGAAACTGGAACAGCAGAGGCGTTTTTGCCTGCACAAAAGCTTTACACTCAATTTGGTTTTAAAGAGTGTGAACCGTTTGGTGATTATGAGCTAGATCCGTATAGCTTGTTTATGAGTAAATCGGTTTAAACTAAAATGACCGAGAAGTAACGTTTTGTAGTTGTATGATTTAAATATTATCCGCATGGCTGTTCAGAGCGATAAGCCGACGATCGGGTGAACTAGTATTTTAGACAAAGTTTCTTGGAACATCACAAAATAAATTTTTCCACATCGGTCTTGGTTGATAGTTCTTATTTGAGCTTAGTTATAACTTAAAGCCCGTGGTTTGTTTAGAGTGATAAGCTTCGATATTTTTCATTGTTGATCTACAAAATATCCGATTTCATATGCCTATATAAGTTGATGTCCATCTTTTTTGTTTAAATGTGGTTATATTTAGTTTTACTAATTATGAAAGGATGAGTAGATATATGAAAACAGATGCTGCACTAAAAAGAAAAATTGAATTAGACTTTGGAAAGTCGGTGAAAATTGCACGAATTAGAGAGCATTTATGCAAGATGGTGGGCGTAGACCTTTTTAGTTATTATAATAAAGAAAACCCAGAAGGGCTAAGAGAAGTTATGTTCCTTCTTTATAAATCCTCCCAAGTTGATGGAGGAAAAACAAGTTGGAGAGATAGATTAACACTTCAACTATCTTTGTTAGAATATAGCAAAGAAAATTTCACCTTATTTGCAGGGTCTAATAGAGAAGTTGAAGATAGAGCTAAACCAATATTAAACTTCAATAGGTCTATTTGTGAGCTTGGTAGAAATGGAACTTTGAGTTTAAAACGTAATGATTGCAATCAGCCTCCGGAATATATTATTAAAGTGATGGTTTTGGAGAAAATAATACAAGATTATATAAACTCACATCAGAGAAAAAACTTTAATTTTAATGATGATAGAACATTAATGGATGATGGTTTAGATGGCGCTATAAATGCAGCTAGAAAAGTTGTATCTAGTTTAAAGGGTATGAATCCATTCTATAGTGACTCTATGCCGGAATCTATTTTAAAAAAGATGGAGCTGAATTTAATTCAAAACGACTTATTAAGTACAATTAAGTCGGCCAAGAAAAATCGTGATATAAGTTGGTTTGATTCAGGTAAATTCATAACCGCATTAAGGAAATTTAATTCGCTAGATTCATTGGAGCTTTCACTCACAGAGGCTTTTTATCAGGATTGTATTCCTGATAGTTTCTCTATGGTTTTGGAAGTGATGTTAGGTGGATATGTACAAAAAAGGTTACTACCACTTAAACTTAAGTCCTCTGCACTTGAAGCTTTAGAGGCCGGAATTGATGATAAGTTGATATGTGAACTTTCATTCTTCCTAATGGCATTTGTTTTAATTTCAACCATTGAAAATAAAACAAAAATAACTGTGAATGTTACTGGAGATACCAATAAAGAACGTCCCATTTATCATATTTTAGAAAGTCAGATCTATAATGCGAACAGTAATGATATATCTAAAATATCGCCAGATGTGATTGATTATGTTTTTGATAAATTTGCGTCACTAGCAACGTTACCTATTAATAGTTGCCTTGAAACTGGGAATAAAGAACTCCTTGCCTCAAGTATGAAGTCTTATGCTAATTATCGGGCTTTGAAGTTTGAATTTATTAATGAACTGTATACTATTTTCAGTAGTAAAAGCCTTAATTATATTGATCAACTTTTACTGAGATTCATGCAAGTGGTTAGTTCGGAGTGTGAAAATGTTTGAAGATGATTATATTATATGTGATGGTTGTGAGCGCACTTATCCTGAAGAGGACGGCTATTGTAGATATTGTGATGAGATAGCGCCTAAAGATGGTGTAGAGTGTGAGTTTTGTGATAAACCTGCAACTGAATATGTTCAGGATCACCCTGTCTGTGATGAACACTATGATGATGCATATCCTATAAATTAAACACACCTTTATTTGTACGAACTAGTGAATTGATCAATCAAGAGGCCAATATTTCAGCCTCTACTTTGTTGTCGTAACAAACTTTGAGGCAGAGACGAATTAGTCCGCTTATGGCACTGAGCTGCCATAGATATTAACTATCAACTCAGCTCCTTTATCGCTCTACTTATCCCATCTAAACTCAGCGCATACATGCGGTTGTTCATTAGCTGCTTTATAAAATCAATTGATTGATAGTACGGCCAGTGTTCAACCGGTTGTGGGTTGAGCCACGCGACTTTATCAAAGTGATTAGTGATTCGGTTTAACCAGGCACTGCCGGGTTCTTCATTCCAATGTTCTACTGAACCGCCAGGGTAGGCAATTTCATATGGGCCCATAGTGGCATCGCCAACAAATATTACTTTGTAGTCGCTGGTAAACTTGTTGATGAGTGTCATGGTGTCAATAACGTTTGAGTGGCGGCGCTGGTTATCTTGCCATACGTGTTCGTATAAACAGTTATGGAAGTAGTAAAACTCTAAATGTTTAAACTCACTGTGGGCGGCGCTAAATAACTCTTCACAGGTATGAATGTAGTCATCCATTGAACCGCCAATATCAAACAGCATCAATACTTTTACCGCGTTGTGGCGCTCGGGGGCCATTTTTACATCGAGCATGCCGCCTTGTTTGGCGGTCGCGCGTATGGTTTCGTTTAAATCAAGGGTGTCACTTGCGCCAGTACGAGCAAATTTGCGTAGTTTTTTAAGTGCCAGCTTTATGGTACGTGAACCAATTTCGCGGTCAGAATCGAGATTACGGTATTCGCGCTTATCCCACACTTTTACTGCTTGGCGATTGCGGTTGCCGTCTTGACCAATACGCACACCCTCAGGGTTATAACCATACGCACCAAAGGGTGATGTACCGCCGGTACCTACCCACTTATTGCCGCCAGCATGGCGTTTTTGCTGTTCTTCTAAACGCTCTTTTAGGGTTTTCATTAGCTCGTCGAGCCCGCCCATGGCTTTTAGTTGGGCTTTTTCTTCATCGCTTAGGTGCTTTTCAAACTCTTTACGCAACCAATCTTCAGGTAAATTGTGTTGTTGTTTTAAGCTCTTGAGTAGGTCTAAGTCGGCAATACCGCTAAAGTAATCGCTAAAGGCTTTATCGAACCGGTCAAAATGGGTTTCGTCTTTTACCATAATAGTGCGCGCTAAATGATAAAACGCGTCTACATCAGCAAATATAACGCCTTGTTTTAAAGCGTTAATTAAATCGAGTAGCTCTCTTAGGCTCACTGGTAAGCGGTATTCTCGTAATTTGAAGAAAAACTGTACCAACATGTTAGCGACGGCTCATAAACGCAAGTTTTTCGATTAGGCTTATGTCTTGCTCGTTTTTAAGCAGCGCGCCAAACATCGGCATTAAACCGCCTTTTTGCGCTTTATCGTGCAGGGTTTTGGCGTCTATATCTTCAGCCATTAATAGTTTTAACCAATCCAGTAATTCGCTGGTAGATGGCTTCTTTTTAAGGCCGTTGGCTTCACGTAAGTTAAAAAATACTTCTAGCGCTTGGCGAACTAAATCTTGTTTAACATGCGGGTAGTGCACATCAATAATTTGCTGCATTTCGTCGCTATTTGGAAAATCAATATAATGGAAAAAGCAGCGGCGTAAAAACGCATCAGGCAGCTCTTTTTCATTGTTTGATGTGATGATCACAATAGGGCGCTCTTTGGCCACGATACGCTCACCGGTTTCGTATACATGAAATTCCATTTTATCGAGTTCGAGTAGTAAATCGTTTGGAAACTCAATATCGGCTTTGTCTATTTCGTCAATAAGCAGTACTGGGCGTTTGCCGTTTAATTCAGCGTACATGAAGGCTTGCCACAGCTTACCTTTAACTATGTAGTTGCTAATATTGTGAACGCGCTCATCACCTAGCTGGCTGTCGCGCAAACGCGATACTGCATCGTACTCGTACAAACCTTGCTGCGCTTTAGTGGTTGATTTTATATGCCACTGAATAAGCTCAGTATCTAAACTTTTCGCTAATTCCTCAGCCAGCATGGTTTTACCTGTGCCAGGCTCGCCTTTAATTAAAAGCGGTTTTTGCAGCATAATAGCGGCGTTTACGGCCTGTTTTAATGCTGAGCTTGCGATGTAATTATCAGTAGAATTAAATTGCACGGGTTATCCTTTATCTGGTCTGAGCAGTAATTATTATGCGTTATAATGCCATAGTTAATCGGCTTCACCAAGGTAGGCAAAACGGGCGATAGTTTTACCGTCTTTTTCTACAGTTTCGGTAAACATACTTAGTGGGCGTGCCCATATGCCGTATTCACCGTATAAGGCTTGGTAAATAACCAATTGCTCGTTGGTTTCGCTGTGAGTCGCCACATGCATAACTTTATATTGTGGGCCTTTGTAGTGTTGATATAAACCCAGTTTTAGTGCTGTAGTCATAGTCTGTTATCTTGTATAATTTGCCTTCGCTTTTTATTATGCCAAAGAATACAGCAATACTATGAATTATATTTCTCTTGATGATTACAAAAAAGCCTGGGTATTTCGCCACAAAGATATTCCGGTTTCAGATATTGATGCAGCCAATATTAAACCTATGACCAGCGAGCGTGCCGCCGTACTGTGGACAACCATGGTGAGTCGTGAACATGATCATCCAGACTTTTTTGATAAAACCGATTGGTGCGCGCAAGAGCAAAACTTTAGCCAAGAAATTAATTGGGAAGATGCGTGGGAAAGCGAAGAACCCCAATTTCCAGATGCTATTTTGAACCACTTAGATTGGCAGGCTAATACCACTGTGTATTTTTGCATGGCACGCGACAATATTATCGAAACGACATTTGATGTGTTTAAACGTAACTGGCAAAACTTTATGTTTTTGGCTGATGGCAGCTTATTAATAGGTAAAAAGCGCAGCACTATGGTGCAATTTTTAGAATCAGGTATTGCAAAATTAGGTGAAAAGCCAAGCGCTTAAATTACTACAAGTGCTTAAAAACTGTGCATTACTGTGTTATAAAACAGTATTAAAATGTTTTTTTGAGTACAGCGATTGGTTGCTAAAAATAAGCAGTTTAACACAAGCCAGCAAGTTGAAATGTGGCAAACTGATGCACAAAAAGTGCTTTACGCACAATTATGCAATGCTTTTTATCAGCGTGAAGTTCAGCGCTTAGTGGCTGAACCTAATGGTGACCGTTTACGCAGGCAATTAAAAAGCCTGCCTTATTATATTGAACGTGCCGCAACACGTGTAGCTAATGCACTATTGCCTTTTACGCTTGATGCGCAAAATGGAGGCTGGCTTGAAAAACAAAAACCAACACCGCCAGAGGCTAATCCTTCAGCGAATGAACTTTTTTATCAAGCGCATGCCAAAGTAGGGCTAATAATTCCGGTATTATTACAAAGTCACGGTCAAATTCGGGTTAGAATAGATAGCATTGATCAAGTAGCTGATACGCAACTGCATTGTAATGAACTTGGCTGGTTTGATTTTTTAGGCCAAGGACTTGAGCAACAAAGTGCGCAATTGCTTAAACCTAGTAAAACGAGCCTTGCAGCGGCGTGTTGTGGCCACCAGTGGCAGTTTTCAAAGCGTAGCACGCCACGGGTTTTGTCATTACGGGAAATGTTACTAGCTGCCAATATTAATTGGCGCAATGTTAAGCGGCCGCTAGCATAAGTAGATAATTAAAAATTAAAATAAGGAGTGTTTAATGCGATTTTTTCAATTTGGCTTGTTGTGCTTAGCACTTTTTATCCAGTATCGCCTTTGGTTTGGTCATAACGGGGTGCAAGACTACACCCGTTTAAAAAATGCGGTGGCATCGCATCAACAAACTAACGAAAAACTAATAAAGCGTAATAAAGTATTAAAAGCGGATATAGAAGATTTAAAGCTCGGCCACGAAGGCATTGAAGAGCGTGCCCGCAACGAATTAGGAATGATTAAACCGGACGAAACCTTTATTCGTGTTTTACCGGCTCAACACCATGACAAATAAACAAACTATTGCTGCTATTGTTCCTGCCGCAGGTGTTGGCAGTCGAATGCAACACACAACACCAAAGCAATATATTTCCTTAGCAGGGAAAACCATTCTAGAGCATACGCTCGCTAAGTTATCGCAGTTACCGCAGTTAAACTTTATAGTGGTGGCTCTGAGCGAAACCGACCCCTACTTTGACGACCTTACGCTAGCTGATCCTCGCATTGTGCGTGCTATTGGCGGTAAAGAGCGCGCAGATTCAGTGTTAAACAGTTTATTGTTTTTAGCTGCCAACCCACCTGCTTGGGTTTTGGTGCATGACGCTGCAAGACCTTTAGTCGATATTGCTGATATAGAGCGCTTAATCGCACAGTGCCTGCAGGCTGATGAAGGCGGCATTTTAGCCAGCAAAGTAAAAGACACTATAAAACGAGGGCAAAGCCATGCGCAGCAAACTGTGCCTCGTGATGATTTATGGCAAGCGCTTACCCCGCAACTGTTTAAATACGACGAGCTTAAAGCGGCATTGCAAAGTGCGCTTAACAGCGGTGCAACCATTACTGATGAAGCCAGTGCAATGGAGTGGGCAAATAAGCCGGTTAAGCTGGTAGCAGGGCGTAGTGATAATATTAAAATCACCACCCCAGAAGATTTAGATTTAGCAGGCTTTTTACTGCAAAAACAAAATAATGAGAGTGCAAAATGATACGAATAGGCCATGGTTTTGACGTACATAAATTTGGAGGCCAAGGGCCTTTAACTATCTGCGGCGAAAAAATTGATTATCCACAAGGCTTTTTAGCACACTCAGATGGTGATGTAGCTATTCATGCCTTATGTGACGCTATTTTAGGATCATTAGCGCTGGGCGATATTGGTAAGCATTTTCCGGATACGGCCAGTGAATATGAAAATATTGATAGCCGTATTTTACTTCGCCATGTAGTGAACCTAGCCAAGCAACAAGGTTATGTATTGGGCAATGCGGATGTCACTATTGTGGCACAAGCACCAAAAATGCTGCCGCACATTCAAGCGATGCGTGGCAACCTTGCCAGTGATTTAAATGCCGAGCTTTCACAGGTAAATGTAAAAGCTACCACTACCGAAAAACTCGGTTTTGAGGGGCGTAAAGAAGGCATTTCAAGCCATGCCGTGGTCATTATGAGCAAACAAAACGCATGAGCGAATTAAATTATTTATATGGCGCGCCGCTTTCCAAAGCCGACTTTAAAACCACCGCAGAAGACTTTATGGTTGATGAGGATCTCGGTATAGAGTTTACCGGCAGTGGTGAACACGTGTGTTTGCAAGTGGTTAAAAAGGGTGAAAACACCCAATATGTTGCCAAGCTGATTGCACAAAAAGCGGGTGTATCGCCACGTGATGTAAGCTATGCCGGTATGAAAGACCGCCATGGAGTATGCTCGCAGTGGTTTAGCGTAAAAGTACCGATTAAAAAGCATATTGATTTTACTGAGCTGAACAGTGAAAGCGTGTTTGTGGTATCGCAGCAGCGCCATGAGCGAAAATTGCGCACCGGTTGCCATAAAGGAAATAGATTTATTATTACCTTGCGCAATGTAACCGAGCCGCTTGATATTTTGTGCCGTATAAACGCAGTACGCGCAGGTGTGCCTAACTATTTTGGTGAACAGCGCTTTGGTCGTGATGGACACAACCTAGTGATGGCCGAAAAAATGTTTGCCGGTGAGCGTATTCGCGATAAAAAGCTGCGAGGCATTATTATTTCTGCTGCGCGTTCACATGTGTTTAATCAAATTGTTAGTTTACGCGTGGCTGAGCATGGCCTTGCTAAAACCATGCACCGCGAAGTATTTATGCTCAGTGGTAGTAATGCATTTTTTGAAGATGCGATAAGTGATGAAAATATTGCACGGCTTGCCTCTGGCGATATTATGATGTCGGCGCCCATGGTGGGCAAAAGTGAAAAAGGCTTAACCGAACAAGAAAAAACATGGTTGGCACCGTATCAAGCATGGTGTGATGGCTTAGGGGATTTAGGGCTTAAAAACGAGCGTAGAATGCTGCGTTTAATACCCCAAGAGCTAAGCATAGAAACACTTGATGAACGCACATTAAAACTCAGCTTTGGTTTACCCAAAGGCTGTTTTGCAACGGCTTTACTGCGCGAACTGGTTGATTATACTGATGCCAGCCCTCGCGAGCGAAAAGAAAAGGATACCGCAGATGAAGATTCTATTAAGTAATGATGATGGTGTTAATGCCAAAGGTATTGCTGTTTTATATCAAGCATTAATACAAATCGCTGAGGTAACGCTGGTTGCTCCAGATAGAAATTGTAGTGGTGCTAGTAATTCACTAACGTTAATGAACCCGCTGCGTGCCACAACGCTCGACAACGGCTTTATGTCGGTAAACGGTACACCCACTGATTGTGTGCATTTAGGTGTTAATCAATTAGTGGATGAAAAACCCGATTTGGTTGTTGCTGGTATTAATCATGGCGGTAATTTAGGCGATGATACACTTTACTCTGGAACGGTGGCTGCGGCGACTGAAGGCCGTCATTTAGGCTTACCAGCAATTGCGGTATCTTTGTGCTCTCATCATGGTGAGCATTTTGAAACAGCGGCAGCCGTTACTGTAAACATTATTAAAGGACTTGCTTCACATCCGCTGCCGAAAGATCAGATCATTAATATTAATGTTCCCGATATTCCGCTCTCTGAGCTCAAAGGCGTTCAGGTAACTCGTTTAGGAGCTCGTCACAAAGCAGAAACTATGACCAAGCAAACCGATCCATGGGGACGCGATATTTTTTGGTATGGCTCACTAGGGCTTGAAAGCGACGCCGGTGAAGGCACTGACTTTTATGCGGTTAATAATGGCTATGCATCAGTGACCCCGTTAAGCGTTGATATGACTGCCAAAGACAGTATTAAAGCCGTGGGAGAGTGGTTAGCCGAGTTGGAGATTAATCGTGCTGGCTAATTATACTCGCAGTGCACAAGCGCTTTCAGACTTATTACAGCGAGATGGCGTAGAAGATAAAGAGGTTTTAAAAGCAATAGCGCAAATTCCTCGGCATATTTTTATTGATGATGTACTCAAACACAAAGCGTATCAAAATACCGCGCTACCTATAGGGCAAGGGCAAACTATTTCTCAGCCTTATATTGTTGCGCGCATGACCGAGCTAATGCGATTAGCCGGTGTGCAACATAAGGTGTTAGAAATAGGCACCGGGTCGGGCTATCAAACTGCGGTTTTAGCTAAAACCTTTGATAAGGTATATTCGGTAGAGCGTATTAAAGCTTTGCAATGGCAAGCTAAACGCCGATTACACCAGCTCGATTTGTACAATGTCACCATGAAACATGGCGATGGTTGGCAAGGCTGGCAGTCACAAGCGCCATTTGATGGCATTATCGTGACCGCTGCGGCAACCACCATTCCCCCCGAGTTACTCGCACAACTTGCAGATGGAGGCGTATTACTGGCCCCTATTGGTGAGGCAGAACAAAATTTAACCATGGTTATTCGCCAAGGCGATAGCTTTACAGAGCATGTAATTGCGCCAGTAAGATTTGTACCTTTAGTCCCTGGTGATATTGAATAGGAATTCATTTTGAAGTTGTTTACCAAGTTATACGATATGGCGCTAGTGTGGGCTAAACACCGCCACGCAGAACGTTATTTAGCAGGAATGAGCTTTGCCGAATCGGTTTTTTTCCCGGTCCCGCCCGATGTAATGTTAGCGCCGATGTCGCTAGCGCAACCAAGTAAGGCATGGCGATTTGCAAGCTTTGCTACGGTTGCTTCTGTGCTTGGCGGCGTGCTGGGTTACTTACTTGGATTTTGGTTGTTTGAACCGGTTGTAGAGCCCTTTATTGCGCAAATGCAATGGCAAGATAAATTTAATACGGCGCTTGCATGGTTCAAAGATTACGGTGTTTGGGTGGTATTTATAGCGGGGTTTTCGCCTATTCCTTATAAAGTGTTTACCATTGGCGCTGGTGTATTACAAATGGCGTTTTTACCTTTTATTATTGCCTCAGGTATTGGGCGTGGCGCGCGTTTCTTTTTAGTATCTGCTTTAATGAAATGGGGCGGAGTTAAAATGGAACAAAAATTACGCCAATATATTGAAGTACTTGGCTGGGCAGTGGTTGCTTTAATCGCTGTTGCGTACCTATTGTTGCGATAATCGCCATAATATAATGATATTAAAACAGAGGGCAAAACACATTGAATAAACAAATACGCTGTTATGTTGCTTTATTTATTAGTGTTTTGCTTTGTGCATGCTCGTCTCGCCATGTTCCCGCTCCTGTAAGTAGTTTAAATAATAATATTAATGACTATCCTTCACGGATTAATATTAACGGTGGTAAGTACACGGTACAAAAAGGCGATACACTTTATTCGATTGCTTTTAGTGCTGGAAAAGATTTCAGAGAACTTGCAAAAAATAATTCAATTCCATCACCTTACACTATTGTTCCTGGTCAGGTTGTATCCCTTTTAGAACCAAGTAGGTCAAGGGTTACACAAAAAAAGTATAAAAAGAAAGCTGTTAAAAAGTCATCCCATTTACAAAAAAGTAACAGAAAATTAAAGAAAGAGCTTGATAAGCCGAAAAAACGTAGGTATGTTCAAAAACAAGCTAACCAAAAAATTAGTCAGTCTCAAGGTTCTTCAACTAAAAAGTTGAGTTGGTTTTGGCCTGCTAAAGGTAAAATAACAAAACGCTTTTCTAACAAGGAAAATGGTTATAAAGGCCTACAGATTGCTAATAGAAAGGGTACTGCCGTACTCGCCGCTGCAAAAGGAACAGTAGTTTACGCGGGTAGTGCACTTAGAGGTTACGGTAATTTAATTATATTGAAACATAATGATGATTACCTAAGTGCTTATGCACATAACTCAACGTTACTTGTGAAAGAAAAGCAAATAGTGAAGGCGGGACAAAAAATAGCAGAAATTGGTAATTCAGAGTCTTCAGTAACGGCACTTCGTTTTGAAATTCGTTATCGAGGAAAAGCTGTTAACCCTGCTAAGTACCTACCCTGAACTGAAGGTGTTGATTGACTGTTCTGGAGAAGGCTTATGGCTAATACAGCAAAAGCTAATAAAACGACTACAGACCTTAATCATAAAGTTATTGATAGCTTGCTCAGGAGAAGTCTTATGGCTGATGTAGCAAAAGCTGAGAAAACCCCCACTGATGATAAGTTTGACGACTCTAAAATAGAGGAGACAACGAAGTTACTTGATGACGTGGAAGATGAAGATGTATTTGTAAAAGAAGAAGTCACTAAAAACCTCGACGCCACCCAATTATACTTAGGCGAGATTGGTTTTTCCCCTCTATTAAGTGCAGAAGAAGAAGTGTTTTTTGCACGAAAATCGCTTAAAGGCTGCGAAGCCTCCCGAAAACGCATGATCGAAAGTAACTTGCGCTTAGTTGTGAAAATTGCGCGTAGGTACAACAATCGTGGGCTTGCTCTACTTGATTTAATTGAAGAAGGTAACTTAGGGCTGATCCGAGCTGTTGAAAAGTTCGATCCTGAACGTGGCTTTCGATTTTCTACATATGCCACATGGTGGATACGCCAAACCATTGAACGGGCAATAATGAATCAAACCCGTACTATTCGTTTGCCTATTCATGTTGTTAAAGAGCTTAACGTTTATTTACGTACAGCACGTGAGCTAACGCAAAAGCTTGATCATGAGCCAACCGCAGAAGAAATTGCAGAAAGCTTAGACAGACCGGTCGAAGATGTAACAAAAATGCTTCGCCTAAACGAAAAAATAGCTTCTGTAGATATGCCTATTGGTGGCGAGAATGACAGTGCATTGTTAGATGTAATTGCCGACGAAAAAATGTAGGTCCTGAAGGTGAAGTGCAAAACAATGATATGAATACGCATATTATTGACTGGTTAGGTGAATTGAACCCTAAGCAGCGCGAAGTACTGGCACGTCGGTTTGGTTTACTCGGTTATGAGCCTTCAACGCTTGAAGATGTGGGCCGTGAAATTGGGTTAACCCGTGAGCGAGTTCGCCAAATACAGGTTGAGGCGCTACGTCGGTTAAAAGATATCTTGCAGCAAGAAGGATTAAGTACCGAAAGCTTATTTGAGCAGTTCGCTTAACCTAAACACACAAAAAAATAAATACAGCCCGACTTTTTAGTCGGGCTGTTTGCGTTTAAAGCAGTGCTTTTAATTTATAAAGCAGTTCATGCGCCTGACGCGGTGATAGGTTATCGGGATCTATTGCGCTCATTTGTTGCTCAAGTTCACTAGGCTGAATTATTTGCGGTTCACTATCAAACGGTAAAACCTGTTGCTCTGTGGTGACCGTTGTGACACTTTGATGATTTTCAAGCAAGCTTAGCTTTTGTTTAGCTTGGGCAATAACCGCTTTAGGTACGCCAGCCAGAGCAGCTACTTGCAAACCAAAACTTTTACTTGCGGCACCATCTAATACCGTATGCATAAAGGCAATGGTATCGTTGTGTTCAATGGCATCTAAGTGCACATTAACCAACCCAGGTGTTTGTTCTGCAAGCTCTGTGAGTTCAAAGTAATGGGTTGCGAACAGAGTTTTAGCTGCTATTTTTGAAGCAAGATGATCAGCTGTCGCGTATGCCAGTGATAAACCATCGTAAGTACTGGTTCCTCGGCCTATTTCATCCATTAATACCAATGATTGTGCGGTGGCATTATTTAAAATTGCCGCAGTTTCTGTCATTTCAACCATAAAGGTAGAGCGCCCAGATGCTAAGTCGTCACTGGCACCAATGCGGGTAAATATTCTATCGATATTACCAATTTTAGCGCTATCGGCAGGAACGTAACAGCCAATATGCGCCATGAGTACTATCAGTGCTGTTTGGCGCATGTAGGTAGATTTACCGCCCATGTTAGGGCCAGTAATTATCAGCATTTTACGCTGGCTATTGAGTTCTACAGGGTTGGCAATAAACGGGTCTTTCATTACTTGCTCAACCACAGGGTGGCGGCCTTGTTTGATGCTAATATTATCGTTATCGCAAAGCTCAGGCTTGGCATAATTAAGTGTTTGGGCACGCTCTGCTAAATTGTTAAGTACATCTAAATCGGCAATGACCGAAGCCATTATTTGTAGCTGCTCAATATGCGGAGCTATAAATTCAAATAACTGTTCGTATAGCTGCTTTTCCAGAGCCAGCGCTTTTGATTGGCTGCCGAGGACTTTATCTTCATGTTCTTTAAGTTCTGGAATTATATAACGTTCGTTATTTTTTAACGTTTGACGACGAATATAATCTGCAGGCACTAAGTGCGAGTTAGCGCGGCTCACTTCAATAAAAAAGCCATGCACTCTGTTATAACCAATTTTAAGTGTACTAATACCTGTGCGTTCACGTTCGCGCTGCTCTAGCTGTTCAAGCACATCGGTGGCACCTTGGCTTAAATTACGCCACTCATCAAGTTCGCTGTTATACCCTGGCGCAATAACACCGCCATCACGAATTAACACTGGTGGGTTATCAATCACTGCTCGCTCAAGTAGGGCTTGAAGCTCGGGGAGCTCTTTAGAATGGGCAATAATATGAGAAATACGCGCATCTGTGGCATCGTTTAATAAGCTATGCAGCGGTGCTAATGCTTGAAGTGCACTGCGAAGCCGTGTTAAATCACGTGGGCGAGCGGTATGTAATGCCAAACGAGCAATTACACGTTCTATATCACCAATATCTCTGAGAGCGTCATGCAGCTCACTGCATAATTGCACATCTAAAATAGCACTAATGGCATTTAGACGAGAATTTAACTCGTCTTTATTACGAATAGGGGTATGAATACGGCGCTTCAGTAATCGTGAGCCCATAGCTGTAGCTGTTTTATCAAGCACTTGAGCAAGGGTATTTTCAAAGCCACCTGATAGATTAACGGTAAGTTCAAGGTTTTTGCGAGTTGGCGCATCCAAAATAACCGCATGTTCGTTATGCTCAAGAGTGATTGCGCGAATGTGTGGTAATGCAATACGCTGGGTATCTTTTACGTACTGCATTAAACAGCCTGCCGCTACCAAGGCGCTATGTGCTTTATCGACACCAAAACCAACTAAATCTTTGGTACCAAACTGCTCACACAGTAAGTGTTGTGCGGTGTCTAGATCAAACTCCCAATCAGGGCGACGACGTGCTCCCTTAATATGTTCAATTAAATGAGTGTTTTCAAAGTGTTCACTATATAGTAATTCAGCAGGGGCTAAGCGTTGTAGGGTTGAGCTAAATGCTTCATCAGTGTTTACTTCAACAACATTGAAGCGTCCTGAGTTGATATCAAGATACGCAACACCGTATTGACCTTTTTTATTTTGCCAAACACTGGTTAGTAAGTTGTCTTGGCGCTCTTGTAGTAAGGCTTCGTCAGAAATAGTTCCTGGGGTTACAATACGGACTACTTTGCGCTCAACAGGGCCTTTGCTGGTGGCAGGGTCACCCACTTGTTCACAAATAGCCACCGACTCGCCCATTTGTACTAAGCGGGCTAAGTAGTTTTCTACCGCATGATAAGGCACGCCCGCCATAGGAATAGGATCGCCCCCTGCTTTGCCACGGTGTGTTTGTGAAATATCAAGCAACTGCGCGGCGCGTTTTGCGTCATCAAAAAAGAGTTCATAAAAATCCCCCATCCGATAAAACAATAAAATATCGCGATGCTCTGATTTTATTTTTAGATACTGCTGCATCATAGGGGTTTGTTGTTTTATAGTGTGCGGTGCATAAAGATCAAACGACATGTATTTACCCAAAGGCTGAATATGGAATTACATCAAGAGATTAAGACACTTGCTGCGCAATTAGGCGCTATTTTAACGGATAAACGCTTATGGATCACTACCGCTGAATCATGTACTGGTGGTGGAGTGAGTTATTCGCTTACCGATACCCCCGGCAGCTCAGCATATATTGACCGTGCATTTGTCACTTATAGCAATAACGCAAAGCATGAATTACTCAATGTGAAGCATGATACCCTCGAGGAATTTGGCGCGGTGAGCGAACAAACAGTCATTGAGATGGCAGCAGGCGCCTGTAAGGCTGCAAATGCTGATATTGGCATTGCTATTTCAGGGATTGCAGGACCCGGTGGTGCTACTGAGGGCAAACCGGTAGGGCTCGTGTGGTTTGGACTGAAAATTAACGGTAAACACTGGACGTTTGAACAAGTATTTAATGGTGACAGGGCGCAAGTTAGGCTGCAAGCTATTGTATTTTCTTTAAAAACTATAATAGAGAAGATAAAATAATAAAATTAGCTTGATACTGTGATTTCATACAGTATACTTGTGTGCATTAGCTGGATTTGGAGAAGAAAATGAACGATAACAAACAAAAAGCGTTGGACGCAGCTTTATCACAAATTGAACGTCAATTTGGTAAAGGCTCAATCATGAAATTGGGTGACAATAAAGCGTTAAACATTGACGCTGTATCAACAGGCTCGCTAGGTATTGATATTGCCTTAGGCATAGGCGGCTTGCCGATGGGGCGTATTGTTGAAGTATATGGCCCAGAGTCATCAGGTAAAACAACGCTAACATTGCAAGTTATCGCTGAAGCTCAAAAAGAAGGTAAAACCTGTGCCTTTGTTGATGCTGAGCATGCTCTTGATCCAATTTATGCACAAAAACTAGGTGTTAACATTGATGAGTTACTGGTATCTCAACCAGATACAGGTGAGCAAGCACTGGAAATTTGTGACATGTTAGTGCGTTCAAGCGCGGTTGATGTGGTTATTGTCGATTCGGTTGCAGCATTAACGCCAAAAGCTGAAATTGAAGGCGACATGGGTGATTCACACATGGGCTTACAAGCACGTTTAATGTCGCAAGCATTACGTAAGCTTACAGGTAACATTAAGCGTTCAAACACACTATGTATTTTCATTAACCAAATCCGTATGAAAATTGGTGTAATGTTTGGTAACCCTGAAACAACAACTGGTGGTAATGCCCTGAAATTTTACGCCTCTGTACGTATTGATATTCGCCGTATTGGTTCGGTAAAAGAAGGCGATGAAGTTGTTGGTAATGAAACGCGCGTTAAAATTGTGAAAAACAAAGTTGCACCGCCGTTCAAACAAGCTGAATTTATCATTATGTATGGCGAAGGTATTTCTAAGCAGGGCGAGCTGATTGATTTAGGTGTTAAGCACAAAATTGTTGAAAAAGCGGGTGCTTGGTACAGTTACAATGGCAACAAAGTTGGCCAAGGTAAGTCTAATTCGATTAAGTTCCTTAAAGAAAATCCTGAAATTGCAGATGAAATTGAAGGTAAATTACGAGAGATGCTATTGCTAAAAGCAACGGTTGAGCCAGAAGATGGCGAAGACGTATTAGGTGATGAAGGCGACCTTTAAGCCCATTTGTTTTAAAGCTTGATTTGACCCGAGCTTAAAAAAAGCGCTAACCATTAGGTTAGCGCTTTTTTATTGTTTGCTATAAAGTGACTTAAAGCCTAGTTAGCTTTATAGCTGCCAGTTAACTGACAATGAGTAGTTACGCGGTGCCCCGTAGTAACCTTGCTCCCAATAAAGGCTGTTTATGTACTTTTCATCAGTGCTGTTATTAACATTAAAGGTAACACCGACGTTTTGAGTAATTTCGTAGGTGGCCATTAAATCTAATAAGCCATAAGCATCTTGTTTTGTAGTTGCCAATGCGTTGCCTGCTGGATCTTTCACTTGCACACGGCTAATAGAATCTTGCCAGCGGTAATTAGCACCTAAGGTTAAACCATCAATAAATGGCACTTGATAAGTGGCTGCCATTTTTAATTGGTTTTCTGGGGTGTAATCTTTAACGAGTTCATCACCATCAATACTTAAATTACTAAAGCTGATGCTGGCACTTAAATCATCAGTTAAGCGACCGCTTAATTCAATTTCGAAACCATCACTGTTAATACCATCTGCAGCGTAATAACGCGTATCGCTTGGAAGGGAGCCCGGAAGTGCAACAGCAAGTCCATCTTGCTTAGCATCAAAATAGGCCAGTGTTACAAATACTTGCTCATCTAAAAGTTGTGCTTTTAAACCAACTTCAGCACTTTTACCAATAACAGGAGCCAGTTGTTCAGCGTTAATGTCTAATTCTTTTTGCGGCACAAACGTTTCTGTGTAGCTAGCGTAAGCTGATAATGACTCGGTAAAATCGTACACAGTACCAATGTAAGGAATAACCTCTGAGTCATCGCGGGTTTGCACTACACTATAAGCAGTACCTTTAGTTTCCCAGTCGGTATAGCGTACGCCAGCCAAAATGCTTAATGGATCTGCTAGTTTTATACGAGTTGAAACATAGGCCGATCTTTGTGTATTTTGTACATCACTGCCGTCAGGTTTATCAACCAGTGTTGCTTCTGGTGCTATCCCATCCCAAGTCGCTAAATCAGGCATCGCAGGGAAACCATTTCCTGTGCTGTAGTCATAAAGAGATTGGTCATTAAAGTCCATGTTTGCTTGGCTAATGCCGAATGATAAGTCGTGCTCTAAAGAAAATAGCTCAAACTTACCGCTGGCATATAAATCAAACAAATCTTGTGTGTCTTTGTAATCATAACGACTCGCATAGCCGGTTAAACCTAAACCAGTATCTTTATCTGGGGTACCATATACATAAAATAACTCAGAATTTTGTTCATTTTTTATATGGGCATAACGGGCTTTAGCAACCCAAGTCGCTGATAAGTTTTGCTCAAGTGTTACATAGATACGTTCAGCGCTATTATCCCAATACGACCAATCTGCAGCTGTACTAGTTGACTCATCATAATCAGTTGGTGAACCATCAGTGTAATAAAGCGGTAACGCGCCCCATAGAGGGCTATCGGCATCTTTTTGCTGGTTTACATAGTTAATGCTTAGTAGTGTATCGTCAGTTAGCTTACCCTCATAGGCAAGGTAGGCAATGGTCTTATCGGTTTCGTAACGGTCTAGGTACGACTCTTTATCTTGCTTAGTAAATACAGCACGAACAGCGTGTTCATCGTTAATCGGTGCGGAAACATCAATATCTACACGTTTGTTATTCCACGAACCATAAGAAGCCGATGCATTAGCTTGCGTTGTGTAGGTTGGCTTTTTTAGCACCATATTAATAGTCGCAGATGGGTTACCTGCACCGGTCATCATGCCATTGGCACCACGTACAATTTCAACGCGATCATAAATTGCAGTATCTAGTGTACCTTGAATTGAACCGGAATTTTGCGGTGTCCCTAAGCCATCAATTAAAAAGTTAGTTATTTCAAAACCACGCGCTTTAAAGTAAGTACGGTCAGTTTCTATTTGCTCTACTGTTACGCCAGGTGTGCTTTCTAATACTGCGTTAATATCATCAAGTGAAAAATCATCCATCAGCGCGCGTGAAACAACAGAAATTGACTGTGGGGTCTCTTTAATTGTTAGACCTAGCTTAGTCGCAGACTGTGCTTCTTCGGTGATATAGTTTTTATGATGTTGCCCATAAACGGCTATTTTTTCTAGAGGCAGGTTGTCTTGCGTGTCGTTTGCAACAGCATATCCAGATAAAACCAGTGAAGTAAGTAGACTTAGTTTAAATGCAGAGTTTTTATGTTTGTGCAGCATCTTGTTTCCCATAAGATTAAATTTGGTTGGTAATTTAATCTAAATGAGAGTGATTTGCAATTACGTTTGCGCGGTATTTTACACGTCTTTGACATTTTTTAAGTAAAGCGCATGGATTTGGTTAACTTGAGCTCTGGTTAAAAACAAAAAAAGCGGCCGAAGCCGCTCAGGAAGTAAATCAGTATTTTAATTGGTTAGGAAATTAAAACGCATACTTTACAGAAAATTGTAAACGATCTAGGTCGCCATCTACGCCACTTTCAAGCTCTCGTTCTGCATGTTTAAATTCCGCACCAAAGGTTAGACGTTTAACCGGTGAGTATAAAATATTTGCACTGTAGCTTTGGCTTGATTCTGTAGGATCGCCATACATTGCAAGTAGGTTTTCATCGTTATCAGCAGATAAGAACGAATATAGGAAAGTAGAGCGCCACTGGCTATTCCACTTATGTTGATATGCAATAAAACCTGATGTTGAATCAATCGCATCTAGGTCATCACCATTGAGAACCGCACCACGAGCTACGTTTAGACCAACATAACGACCTAGTCCTTTACCTTGGGTAAGCATAAATTTTAGATTGTCTTCACCAAGTTTCACCATACCCGATGCACTAACACCAAATGAGGTTTCATCGGCATCAACACCACCTACTTTGTAGGTCAGTTGACGAGCAAGGGCTGCTACTACAAAGTTACCCCAATCCGCTTTGTGAGTATAGCGTGCGGTAAAGTCAGGTAATGAGGCATCATCAGTCACTGCCATACCACCACCTGCTGTAGTAATTGTGCTTTCTGGATTTTCTAAAGAGAAAGACCATGCACCTGTAGTGTATTTAATTTGAGATTGACGAACGAACACTGTGCCTTCTGCTGGGCCAACAAAATCAAGCGCTTCTGGTAATGCACCAACGTTTTGAAAGTTTGACCATGTTTGACCAAATAACCAACCATCGTATGAAATAAATGCATGGCGAATACGCGGAGAATATGAATTAGACACACGCTCGTTGCCACCTGGGGCAGACGCTAAAAAGTCTAGTTCTATTTTAGTTTTAACCGTTTTACCGTTATCTAGTAAGGTAGCAGTTCCAAAATTGAAACGTGACTCACGAGCGTGCATATCAAATACTGCGTCTGAACTATCATCGCTACCAACGGTTAATGTACTTGGTACATAAAAGTCACGGCCAACACTGCTGCCAGCAGGAGCGCCTGCTGAATAGTCACTCCACATTGCGTCGAGTTTAATGTATCCACCATAGGTGAATTCTGTATCACCTATTTTTGCAGCTGTAGCAGCATAAGCTGTGCTAGAAAGTGCACATAGTACAGCAGTCGCTGCCAGTGTTTTAATTGGAGTAAATTTCATTGTTGCGTCCTTTTATAGGCTACTTGTTGTATGTTGTTTGCTTATGATATGCATTAATGTGTGTTACTTATATAGTACTAACAGATTGAATTTAATTATCTTTAATTTAATTTGTTAGTAAATACGAGTTATTAATAAACAATCAAGGTTTTTATATATTTAAGCTACTGTTGTATATGTACACAATTTACTCAATCAACTATTAGTCTATTAGACTAAGGTTTAATACTTATTGAAGGCTCATATACTTTTATTTAATAGTATGTTTTTTATGTAAATAAGGTGTAGCCAAGAGGATTATAGATAAGATATTGGGGTCTGTTGACCTTTGCGGATTAAAATTTGTTCAAACTAGGGGCGATTAAATCGCGGCGCGAGGTTTGTAACCTAGTGGGCTAAGTAAAAACCGAGCAAAGCTTCCGCGTCCTGCTTACGCCCCTTACCTACATCCATGTAGGCAACAAAGAGTAAATCGCCCCTAGGCAGAACCCATCGGGCAGCGCCTGTTTGGCATTGATGCTGCGTTATCGCCTATTTATGGGGAATAACCACACCACATAGGCTCTGCCTTGCCTAAATACCAAACAGACTGCTGCAAATTTAATCTTGAAAGGTCAACAGACCCTAGTTATTTGAACTCAGATACAACTAATGTCTAATATTTAATAGTGCACTGCTGAGTAATCCTTGATGGAAAGCCTAAGGCAAGTAATATAAATTGGAGACTAATATGTCACAAAGTATCTATCCAGTTCCTGCGCAGATAAAAAACGCAGCGCTCGTCGATAATGAAAAATATAATACGATGTATAAACAGTCTATCGAAGACCCTGAAGGGTTTTGGGCTGAGCACGGTAAGCGTCTTGACTGGTTTACTCCATATTCAAAAGTAAAAAACACTTCATTTGACAAAGGCCACATCAATATTAAATGGTATGAAGATGGCTACCTGAATGCCTCTTATAACTGTATTGATCGTCACTTAAAAACAAAAGCGGATAAAGTAGCATTAATTTGGGAAGGTGATGATCCTTCACAAAGCGAAAATATCACCTACCAACAGCTACATGATGAAGTGGCAAAGTTTGCCAATGGTTTAAAAAAATTAGGTGTTAAAAAAGGTGACCGTGTAGCCATTTATATGCCAATGAGCCCGCAAGCTATATACGCAATGCAAGCTTGTGCCCGCATAGGTGCTATTCATTCAGTTATATTCGGTGGCTTTTCACCGTCAGCTATTGCGGATCGTATTAATGATTCGGGTGCTAAAGTGGTGATCACCTCAGATGAAGGCCGACGTGCAGGTAATTGTGTACCGCTAAAAGCCAATGTAGATGAAGCCGTATTACAAGATTCAGTCACCACCGTTGAGCATGTAGTGGTACATAAACTAACTTCAGGCGATGTTGATTGGCACGACCATGATATTTGGTGGCATGACTTAGTTGCAGACCAAGCGCCAGATTGCGAACCTGAACACATGAATGCTGAAGACCCGCTGTTTATTTTATACACCTCAGGTTCTACCGGTCAGCCCAAGGGGGTGGTACACACCACTGGTGGCTATTTAGTGTATTCATCTATGACCCACGAATACATTTTTGATTTAAAAGACGATGATATTTTTTGGTGTAGTGCTGATGTTGGCTGGATCACAGGTCACAGTTATATTGCTTATGGGCCGCTCGTTAATGGGTGTACACAAGTCGTATTTGAAGGCGTACCAACTTACCCAACTGCTGGTCGTATGGGCGAAGTGGTTGATAAACATAACGTGACAATTTTATACACAGCACCTACTGCCATTCGTGCATTGATGGCTAAAGGCGAAGAGCCGATTGCAAGCTCACATCGTGACAGCTTACGCATTTTAGGTTCTGTGGGGGAGCCGATCAATCCAGAAGCGTGGACTTGGTACTATGAAAAAATTGGTAAGTCGAATTGCCCAATTGTAGATACTTGGTGGCAAACCGAAACCGGTGGCATCATGATTGCTCCATTACCAGGTGCAACTGATATGAAACCTGGCTCTGCAACTCGTCCATTCTTTGGTATTGCACCGGCATTATTTGATGCTGAAGGTAATACATTAGAAGGTGCGGTTGATGGTAACCTTGTGATTTTAGATAGCTGGCCTTCACAAGCACGAACCGTTTATGGCGACCATGAGCGCTTTGAACAAACCTACTTTAGCGCTTATCCTGGTGTGTACTTTACTGGTGACGGTTGTCGTCGTGATGAAGACGGTGATTATTGGATAACAGGACGCGTTGATGACGTACTTAATGTGTCTGGGCACCGTTTAGGTACTGCGGAAATTGAAAGTGCGTTAGTTGCTCATGAAGCTGTAGCTGAAGCGGCAGTAGTAGGCTACCCGCATGATATTAAAGGCCAAGGTATTTACGTTTACATAACTCCTAACGAGGGTGTAACGGTGAGTGATGAGCTAACAAAAGAGATCCGTAATTGGGTACGTAAAGAGCTAAGCCCAATAGCATCACCAGATATGATTCAGTGGTCTCCAGGTTTACCAAAAACACGTTCTGGCAAAATTATGCGTCGTATTTTACGTAAAATCGCGGCAAATGAGCACCAACAGCTTGGTGATACTTCAACACTTGCGGATCCGTCAGTGGTTGATGAGCTAGTAGAAAATCGATTAAATCGTTAATTTCGCGTTAAAAGCTTGATTAGAAGTTGATTCTAAACGTAGTATATCGGCTGTTGTCTATTGGATAGCAGCCGAATTTTTGGGAGTGAACAATGAGTCAGTTTTTAATAGCGGACGATCATCCGTTATTTCGTGAAGCACTAAAGGGCGCTTTGAGTGCAAAGTTTGCAGGTTTAGAAGTATTTGAATCAGCGGATTTTGATAGCACATTGCAGGTGTTAAGCGAACAAGAAGATCTTGATATATTACTACTAGATTTACACATGCCAGGTAACGGTGACTTATACGGCTTGATCCGTATACGTGAAGATTACCCAAGCTTACCTATTGCGGTGGTTTCGGGTAGTGAAGATGTAAATATTGTTTCGAAAGTTATGGGTTATGGGGCAATGGGGTTTATTCCTAAGTCATCATCATCTGACGATATTGCCAACGCAATTAACCAAATACTCGAAGGCGATACTTGGCTGCCAACCGAACTAAAAAGTAAAGTGGCTGAAATAGAAGGCGCAGATAGAGAAATTGCTGCACAAGTAGCATCACTTACTCCACAGCAATACCGTGTATTACAATATTTGCACGAAGGGTTACTGAATAAACAAATTGCGTACGAACTTCACATTTCAGAAGCCACAGTCAAAGCTCACATCACTGCCATATTTAGAAAACTCGGTGTTTATAATCGAACTCAAGCTGTTTTAATTGCTGCAAAACTACAACTAGAACCGATAGAGCAAGCTTAAGCAGACGAAATAAGAGGCGAGAGCCTCTTTTTTGTAACCCCATCACAACAAACCCATCAGTTAATTACCATGACATAACAAGTCATTCATCTTTATTACATGACCTGCTCAGAAAATAATGCTAGGTTACGGGCATTTTGTAATTAAGAGAGCATGGTATGTCAGACTCAATGGACTCACCACACACATCCCAAGATGAAAATCAGGCCGCAAAGGGCGGTTGGTTTAATCGATTTTTAGCCACGGTAGAATTTTTAGGGAATATGCTTCCCCATCCAATTACCTTATTCGCGCTGTTTTGTATTGCCATTATTTTATTTAGTGGCGTTGCTGATTGGTTTGGACTTAGTGCTATCGATCCACGCCCTGAGGGCTCTGCTGGGCGCGATCCTGATGGTGTAATTGAAGTCGTTAGCTTACTCAGTGCCGAGGGCTTACAGCGTATTGTAACGGGCTTGGTTACTAACTTTACCAGCTTTGCCCCATTAGGCACGGTATTAGTGGCATTATTAGGTGTAAGTGTTGCCGAGCATTCAGGGTTATTGTCTGCGGCAATGCGTGGCATGGTTATGGGCGCATCTAAACGCTTAGTAACTTTTATGGTGGTATTCGCTGCTATTTTATCAAACACAGCATCTGAGCTGGGTTATGTCGTATTGATCCCCCTAGCGGCAATGATATTTCATAGTTTAGGTCGTCATCCGCTTGCAGGCCTTGCTGCAGCGTTTGCTGGTGTATCGGGTGGCTATAGCGCTAACTTATTACTGGGTACTATCGATCCGTTATTAGCGGGTATTACAACGCCTGCAGCACAAATGATTGACCCAACTTACCAAGTAGGCGCTGAAGCAAACTGGTATTTTATGATGATTTCAGTATTGCTAATTGCTGTTTTAGGTACGCTTGTTACAGAGAAAATTGTTGAGCCACGTTTAGGTAAATATAACCCAGATGAAGCCAGTGAAGATTTAGCTCAAAATAATATTGCCGGTTTAACTGCCAAAGAAAAATCAGGTTTAAAATGGGCTGGTATTTCATTACTTGTTGTTTCGTTGTTACTCGCTTGGACGATTGTTCCAGCAGACGGTATTTTACGTAACCCTGAAACAGGTCTAGTTGCTCACTCGCCGTTTTTAAAAGGGATTGTAGTTTTTATTTTTGTTACTTTTGGTATTCCGGGTTTTGTGTATGGTCGCGTGGTTGGCACCATGAAAAATGATAAAGACGTGATCAATGCTATGAGCAAGAGTATGAGCTCTATGGGCATGTACATTGTATTGGTGTTTTTTGCTGCGCAGTTTGTGGCATTTTTTAAATGGACTAACTTAGGCACCATTTTAGCGATTAACGGTGCCGCGTTACTACAAGCTCTTAGCTTAACTGGGCCGGAAGTATTTGTACTGTTTATTTTGATGTGTGCTTTAGTGAACTTAACTTTAGGCTCATCGTCAGCGCAATGGGCAGTAACAGCACCTATCTTTGTTCCTATGCTAATGCTTATAGGTTATGCACCCGAGACAATTCAGGCGGCTTATCGTATTGGTGATTCAGTAACTAACTTAATTACCCCGATGATGAGTTACTTTGGTTTAATTCTTGCGGTTGCCACTAAATACAAAAAAGACATGGGAATAGGTACTTTGGTAGCCACTATGTTGCCATACAGCTTAATCTTCTTTGTTGGCTGGGTGGTACTGTTTTACTTATGGGTATTTGTTTTAGGTATGCCAGTAGGCCCTGGGGCACCAACGTATTACACACCCTAGTTAAGTAAGGTTTATTATTTACTTATAAAAATGCCAGCTTATTAGCTGGCATTTTTAATAGCTATATAAAGCTAATTATGAAAATACGACGGTTTTATTGCCATTAATAAACAGCTAGAGTATTACCAAGTTGGTTTAATAACATGCCGCCTAAACAGAGGCTTCTTTTGGAGCTAATAATACAACTTTGGTTTTTTCTTTGCCGTGCAGTACCACTTTTGCAATCCTTCGCAAAGTTATAATAAAAAATCGCTGCGGGATTAGCCTGTGAGTTCTGCTCTCATAAAAAGCGTTGTGCATCTTTATCAACAAGGCCTAATAATATCTAAATTATGCTGATTACAGAGTTTGGTAATTTTGGCTAAGCCTAATATCGTTTGCGTATTAGTTGGTTAGTGTATTACTTATTTTCCTCATTTCCCTCCCTGTCTTTACTGCGCTTGCAGGGGGGGAATCACATTTATATCAAAGTGTAGAGAGGGGGGTTTTAGTTTGGAAAGATGCCACCTAGTAATAAGGTGGCATATATAGATAAGCTAGTTTTTTGGCTCAGACGCTAAATCGTCTTCCTGACGTAAAAAACCAGCGGCTTCCTCATCATCTTTGGTTAAAGCTGGCTGCATAGGCATAGCTCGTGTTTGCTGGTTTAACTGGTGCAGTTGAGATGCATTGCCTAAATCGCGTTCGCTAGTGATAGAGGCAATTGATTCTCGATCTTTCAAAAAGGCAATTACATCTTTTTTGATTGCTTGTAATTGACCTTCATCTTTATGCATTTCCATAATATGTCGAGGATGCTCGAGGTTTTTCATGCCTGTAGCTGCAAAGGTTGTAGAAACAATGCGCGAAACAATCACCCAAGGCGTTATGCTGCTACGTACCAAGGTATTTTCCGAGCGTGTGCTATCATGAATACCGGTACCCGTTGATATTTTTGACTCAGTAAATGTGCCCTCGCACTTGAAGTACACGAGTAAAGATTCAAATTGCATTTCAGCAAAAAATAAATGGGCACTATTGCTCAGAAGTTGAGCAAATGCTTTAACTAATATGCCGATAAGTAATAAATGAACACTTGCCATTAACAGCTCGCTAAACTCAATAATATTTTTATTATTAAAGGCTTGTTCAATACTATTTATATTAGCAGCGTCAATATAGTGGTAAATATTAATAAAAGAGTAAGCAAGCAACACAGTAAAGGTAAGCGCTACAATGTAGAGTAAGTTACCACTAATTAACGCAACTAAACGAGAAAGGTTAAAGTGCTTACCTAAATCCATTGTGTGTAGTTTAGGCTGAATCTCTTGAATCATTTCGCCTTTAAACCCGCCTTTTCCTTCAATTTGCTCTTGTAGTTTAGGATCTAGCTCACGATAAACCCTATTAGGTACTTCTTTATAACGGCGATTAGCCATTACTAAGTTATCAAGATTTATAAAAATCTCATCTGGATGAACAGACTCTTGCCAGTTTTCTCGTAGTTCTGATACTTCAGCGCTTGGTGTCACTTCATTTAAACGCGCTTTAATCATCACAAAAACAAGTGCACAACTAAGTGCAGCTAAAATAATAATGGCAGTTAAATAGATGCCCGCGTTAAGGTTGGGTAATTGCTCAAGCCAATTGTCTATTTGTTGTTTGCTTATGCGCTGTTCTTGCATTATCCACGACATAGACAGGCCTATAGCAATGGGCAATATAAAGGATAAAGAAATGATTTTAGCAAGAGCACCAGTACCTAAGGCTTCAATATTTCTCTCTGCATTACGTGAAATAGGTTTGCCAGAAGAGCGCCAAGAAAACAGCACATAAAACATTAATATGGCACTATATATTGGAAAAGCTAGTTCGCCAGCTTCACCGGTAAAACCAGACAGTGACACAAAGGCGACCAATGCATAAGCGATAAGAGCAACCAGTGTGCTTATCCATGAGCCAAATAAACGTTGGGCAACATTACGTATTGGGTAGGGTAAAAATAATAGTTTTGGTACTAAACTATGTAGCAAACGCGATAAAAAGCCATTCGGTTCTTTAAAAGTACTGTTTTTGCGACCAACAAGCATTTCTTCTAATGTTTGCGCAGTGTAGGCTACTTCGTTTTTTTCTTCTTGTGCAGTTGAGGTTTGTGACTTACTAAAATTAAACGCCAACGATGTTGGGTGGTTTCTACCTACGAAGTACTTAAGCGTTGCATAAATACCACCCGATAAAGTCCGAATGCCTAGGGCGAGTATTAACATGCCAAATATCATTAAGATCCAACCTGCTGTTGCATCTTCCTTTACAGAGCTAGACGCGATAACAAGCAAGCTGATGCCAACAACAGATTCAATAAGCCCTCTTATTGCTTTTACTTTACCTTCCAGTTTGAAAGGGTTTTTTAGTCCAAGATCGATTGATCCGTAATCAAAAGCCATCAAATGCTCCTTATAAATAGTACATCCTAAAAAGGGAATATCAGCATAGCTACAATAACGCATGCATTAAGACATTATTGCTTAATTTCTGATTATATATCAATAATATTGTTCAGCTTAAGGTTACTTGAATATGATAAGTTAAATCTTTTAAAGGTTGTTATTGCTTAAAAGGGAGTGTAGTAAATAACCTGATATTTCAGCTAATCCATAAAGTGAATGGTTTGACCAAGAGGGAAATTGCATATTTTGGCCGTGAAGGTTGATAGTAAAGGCCGAGAAAAATAATGATATAAGTCTAACAAAAGTCGCTATTTTCGGTTCTAATAGAAAACAGCTGATACGTAAATTTACTTTGTTTTATTAAGGTCTCTTAACCAGTGTTTAGGTTTAGTTATATTGAATAAACAAATGCCAGCTTATTAGCTGGCATTTTTAATAGCTATATAAAGCTAATTATGAAAATACGACGGTTTTATTGCCATTAATAAACAGCTTATGCTCTGATGCTAGTTGCAGTGCTTTACAAAACACCGTTTTCTCTACATCTTTACCCATTTTAGCCATCATCTCAGCTGTATTCGCATGGGTCACACTCGACACGTCTTGTAAAATAATAGGGCCTTCGTCTAGCTCATTATTAACAAAGTGAGCCGTGGCACCAATAATTTTCACACCACGTTCAAATGCCTGGTGATATGGTTTTGCACCAATAAAAGCAGGTAAAAATGAGTGATGAATATTAATTATTTTACCCTCAAAACGACCCACAAATTCAGGGCTTAAAATACGCATGTATTTAGCTAAGCCAATAATGTCAGGGTTATAGCTGGCAATTAAGTCACCGACTTTTTCGTCGTGCTCACTGCGCGTAAGTCCTTCATGAGAAACTACATGAAAAGGAATATTAAACCCTTTCACTAGAGGCTCTAGAGTAGGGTAGTTAGCGATAACGGCGAGTATCTCTATGTTTAGTGCTTGTTCAAATTGCTTAAGTAACATGCCGCCTAAGCAATGAGCTTCTTTTGTGGCTAATAGTACCACTTTGGTTTTTTCTTCACCGTGTAGTGCCACTTTTGCGCCAGCTGGTAATACGTCGCGCAGTTGTGACAAAAACTCAGCATGTGGTTCGCCCGTAAGCTCTGTGCGCATAAAAAAGCGTTGTGCATCTTTATCAACAAATTCGTTATTACGAATAATATTTAAATTATGCTGATTACACAGTCCGGTAATTTTGGCGATTAAGCCTATATCGTCTGCGCATTGGGTGGTTAGTATATAACTCATTTTCCTCATTCTTACCCAGTGGTTAGTTGCTTCATTATTTGTGTTTTAATTTAGAAAGCAAGACCTTTGTGTGATAGCCAATGTTTAATTTTAATTTACGCTAAGGTAGCGTTAGTAAGGTTAATTTAGCTTTAAGTAAGTTTAACAAATTGTGTTCTAGTAAGGATTTAAAACAAGGAACTAAATCAGTTGTTTATTACTATATTTATACTATTGTCTAGTTAAAAAGTTGTTTTTAGTGTGCTTTACTAGCATACGAGTATATTAAATTGCGAATTAACTCTGTTTGTGCTTAATTTGTATACAAGTGTGGCGCTATTGTAAGTAATATAAACAATGGAAACTTAGCTGCTAAGCGGCTGAAAAATAAAAAGCTTAATGGCTTATAATGTTAATTGGAGAAATAATGGGTAATTTAAGCTTAAAAAACAAGTTGCTACTGTTGGCTGTTTTACCATTGATAGTATTACTAATCAGTTTTATGGCGGGCTCTTATTATTTAGAGAAGCAGAATCAACAGCAAAACTTTAATGAGTTCAAAACTAAATTAATTGCTGATAAACAAACCTTGCTAAGAACAGAAATAGAAATCGGCTCTAAAGTAGTGCAATACCAATTAGCACAAGGAAATGAACAAGACGCTAAAAATGCGTTGCGAGATTTAACCTTTGGCGAAGATGGTTACTACTTTATTTATGATACCGATGGTATCAGTGTTTTTCATGCATTACTGGGTGATGCAATAGAAGGTCAAAATAAAATAGGGATGACCGACCCAAACGGTAAAAAAATAGTGGTTGGCCTACTTGAACAAGCTCGTAAGGGCGGTGGCTCGTTTACCTATCATTTTCAAAAGCCCAATACCACAGGCTTAGTCGAAAAGATTGGCTATGCAGCCATGATCCCAGGTACTAATTGGATGATAGGCACTGGCACATATATGGATGATATTGAAGCTGAGTTGGTAAAGTATCAAGCAACTATGGAACGCCATTTAAGTGAAAAAATGACCACTTTGGTTTTAATATCACTTCTGCTTCTTGGTTTAGCAGCAGCCGGTGCGTTGTATGCTTCTAATAATATGCTAAAACCGATTAAACGTATGGTGCAAAGCTTAGATGATATTGCCAAAGGGGAGGGGGATTTAACCCGACGCTTAGAAATAGATACTCATGATGAAATTGGTCAGTTAGGTGAATCTTTCAATGTATTTGTGAGCAAGCTACACAGTATTATTGCCGGTGTGGTTGATGTAACAAGTGACGTTAAAACAGCTTCTTCAGATATTAATACGCAAACATTACTCATAGAAGACAAGTTATTAAAGCATAACCATGAAACCGATTTAGTGGCAACGGCGATTACCGAAATGTCAGCAACCTCGCATGAAGTTGCGCAAAATACCACACAAGTTGCGGTATCAACTCAGGCGGCAACAAAAGAAGTGGCTAACGCGCAAGATTGTGTGGATGTTTCACTGAGCGAAGTATCAAACTTAATGGGCGAAATTAATCAAGCAGCAGAGCAGGTTAACTCGTTAAGTGAGCAATCTAAAAAAATTAATAGCGTATTGAGTGTAATTGGTGGCATTGCTGAACAAACAAACTTATTGGCATTAAATGCGGCAATTGAAGCGGCACGCGCAGGTGAGCAAGGTCGGGGGTTTGCGGTGGTGGCTGATGAAGTTAGAAGCTTAGCGAGCAGAACACAAGACAGCACATTAGAAATTAACGAAATGCTAAGTGAGTTACATAATTTAGTAACGGCAGCTGTTGATGCTATGCATGCGAGTCAACAAAGCTGTAATCGTTCAGTTGAGTCTTCACGCGCTATATCAGAAAGCTTAGGTGCGGTAACCACGTCCGTGACCACCATTAATGATATGAGTACGCAAATTGCCACAGCAGCAACAGAGCAAAGCAGTGTAACAGAAGAAATTAACCGTAACGTGTATGCGATTCAAGAAATCGTTAATGAGTTAACACAGTCGAGTAAAACCACCTCTTCAGTAAGTCAGCACCTAGCAGGGCGAGGTGAAAACTTGGGTGACCTAGTAGGACAATTTAAAATATAGCGCGATTTAAAATGCTAACTACACTAAGCCGTAACATTATTTGTTACGGCTTTTTTATTGGTTGGCGCTGAGTGGGTGATAGCAGCTATAAATATCTAACGACACAGAGATTTTTTAATATTTTTATTCGTCTCTAATGTACACTATTAGCTATTCTTATTAATAAGTGCTTACTTATTACAGTAAATTTATAGTGAAAGACTATTTTAGGGTTTTGAAATGATAGAGTATCCGGTTGATCAGTTACCACAACTCATAAACGACTTATTGCAGTGTGATACCACAGAGCGCAAAAATAAATTACTTATAGATGCTCAACAAACCTTATCAACCGAACACTTATCTTTGTTGTTTGAAGCTATTCCTAAAGAGCAACGCCTTGAAATTTGGCATTTATTAGATGAAGACACGCAACACGAAATTTTCGTTAATTTAAGTGAAGATAGCTGTTTGTGGTTATTGCAGACTTTAGATGACAGCGACGGTTTTAAATTATTAGACGAAGTTAACGTTGAAGAGCTGCTTGAGTTAGAAGAAGTTATTCCACAACGTTTTATTGATTATGCAAAAAAGCAGCTAGATGAAGCACAAACCAAACAATACGAACTGGCGCAACAATATACACCTGAGCAGTTAGGTCACTGGATTGGCTTTGACTTTTTAAAGGTGTCTGACAAGCTCACTGCGGGTGGCGCTAAAAAGCTGCTACACAAAGGGTTACCGCAGTACAGCGAAGTGATTTATTTAGTGAGCCGTAAAGGTAGCTTAATCGGCGAAGTGGCAGTTAATGACCTAATAAAAGCAAATGATAACGAGAGCTTAATGACTCTTGCTAATCATGACTTTACCTCATTGCACGCAGACCATGATTTATATGAAGCCGCAGAAGTGGTTATTCACAGCGAGCAAATGGCCATGCCCGTGGTTAATGCCGATAACAAACTAATAGGGCGTTTAACCATTGCATCGGCTTACGAGTTACGTCAAGAAATTGCTGACGAAGCAGCAGCAAAAGCCGGTGGTTTACGTGAAGACGAAGATTTATTTGCCAGTGTTCGTAAAAGTGCTAAAAACCGTGGTATTTGGTTAGGTATAAACTTAGCAACAGCATTTTTAGCTTCGTGGTTTATAGGCTTATTTGGCGCCACCATAGAACAAGTGGTGGCACTTGCGGTATTAATGCCTGTAGTGGCGTCAATGGGCGGAATAGCGGGTAGTCAAACCTTAACAGTTATAGTGCGCGGTCTTGCGCTTGGTCAGGTTACCGACTCAAACCGTAACGCTCTACTCAAAAAAGAGCTGCGTGTAGGGGCGGTAAATGGCTTGGTATGGGCTTTAGTGATTGGTTTGCTAACGTATCTATGGTTTAACGATATTATGCTTAGTATAACCATTACCGTGGCAATACTGCTGAATTTAGTGGCTGCATCGTTGGCGGGCGTAGTGATCCCGTCTATTTTAGATAAAATGAAAATTGATCCAGCATTATCAGGCTCAGTTATTTTAACCACAGTAACTGATATTGTCGGCTTTGTAACCTTTTTAGGGTTAGGTAGTTTATTGTTACTTTAGGGTCTGTTGATCTTTCAAGGTTAAATTTGCAGCAGTCTGTTTGGTATTTAGGCAAGGCAGAGCCTATGTGGTGTGGTATTCCCCATAAATAGGCGATAACGCAGCATCAATGCCAAACAGGCGCTGCCCGAAGGGTTCTGCCTAAGGGCGATTTACTCTTTGTTGCTCGGTTTTTACTTAGCCCACTAGGTTACAAACCTCGCGCCGCGATTAAATAGCCCCTAGTTTGAACGAATCTTAATCCGTAAAGGTCAACAGACCCTAGTTTAATCAGCTGTTATTTAACTAAACGCCACCTCCATGAAGTGGCGTTTAGGATAGATGTAGCGTCATGAAAAGGCCTTTAATTTAAACTTTAAACAATCGTACTTATTTTATTTCTGCCTTCCGTTTTTGCCCGGTATAAAGCCGTGTCTGCGGCATATAACAGCGCCTCGTAGGTGCGGTACTGGTTATTATTTTCACAGGCAATTCCTTGGCTTACCGTAATTTTAACCTCTGGCGGCAAACCTAAGTCGGTAAAGCTCATTTGTGCAATTTGTTGTTGTATATGGTTGGCCACAACGGTGGCGGTTTTTATATCGCAACGGGGTAAAATAATTGCAAACTCTTCACCGCCATACCTAGCAGCTAAACACTCTCTAGATGGAATGCACTGTAATAGCATTTTTGCTATTTTCTGTAAGCATTTATCGCCTTTAATATGCCCGTAGGTATCGTTGAATTTTTTAAAGTGGTCAACATCAATTAATATACTGGTTAAAGGTTGTTGGCTTTGAATACTCTCTTGCCAGTATTTTTTTAACGACTCATCTAAAGCTAAACGGTTAGCAAGCCCAGTTAAATGATCGGTTGAGGCCTGTATTTTTAAACGGTTATACATGGCTTTATGAGTACTAAGATCGTGAAGTATACATACGTACAACTTTTGTGCCGATGTGATACTTTTTGGCATACTTGATATTGATAAGTCAGCTTCAATCACATCGCCATTGGCTTTGTTTATAGCAACTTCATTTGGGCCAATGCTAAGAGGGGTGTCCTTAATACCAATCCAATTTAATAAGGTCTGTTTATATTTATCAAGGTCTGAACCGTGTAAAAACGACAGTAAATTTTCGCCTATCAGCGACTGTTGAGAGTAACCAAGTAATTGAGCAGCTTTTGGGTTGGCAAATTCAAAACCACCCTGTTCATTCAGTACAAAAATACCTTCGGCGGTGCCATTAAATAATTCAATTAATGCATCAAATTGAGTATGAGAAAAAGAGGATGATAAAGCGCTATCGAAGAGCAATGCTTTATCGTTATCAGTTGCTGCAGTCTTTTTATTGTTAATTTGTTTCGACACGTTTTAGCCTTAGCATGGTACAGACGTTTTTGATGTCTACAAATTTACTTAAAAAAGTGCAATTAAACCTTTCGGTAATCTTCTGAATTTAATTGTTTGATTTTTAATGTCTTTTTTGTGTTTGTGTTTGTGGTTTGGTTTTATTTGCGGTTTAAATAGCAGTTAGTGTGTTAAAATTTATTGTTAATTAAAATATTCATTTAAATTTGTTGTTGGTTATACAACATTTAAAACTAATTAGTAATAATATGAACAACTTTTAAAGTTATGTATGTTTGAACTTTCTAAATAAAAGACGCTCATTTAGTTCACAGCTAAATGAGCGTTTTGAGTTCTAAATATTAACGAGGTTCATTTCTAACTTGTGGATCTGCGCTAATGTATTTTTGGATTGTTGGGATTGCAACAATAAACTGCAAGCATAAATCACCTGCATTTTTATTTGAATCAACAACCACTATAGATTGACCACCGTTGATTATTTTAAAACTAAAATCTTCTACTATTGGCCCACTCAGCTCTGCGCCAACAAAATAAAAACCACGCTTAAGCGTTTCTTCATCTAAAGTATAGACACCATGAGTGTTTGGAACTGTTACCTCTCCACCACCTGATACCTCATGACCATTTTCTGTGTATTTGAATACAGCCTCGTCGTTCTCATTAATTGTTACGTTAACACTAAATTTTATAAGTTGATTGTTATCTACTGTAGTCATTGTTTACATCTCTTTTTTAATAAGTAGTAGGATACTACTGAATATATTTTTAGTTTATAAGTCGAAATTATTGATACCAAATTCTTTAAGTATCTTTATTTTTTCGGGAGCTTCAGACAAGCGATCTAAGCAACTATATGCCTGTAATAGGGGAAAAAGAATATCAATATCATTTGTTTTTTTAGCTATATTTAAGATTGATTTTAGAGCCTTGTGGCAAAATAATTTTCGCTTCTCATTATTCTCTTTAGATGCTGCTAATTTTGCTTGCGCCAAATATATGCTGGCTATATGAATGCTATTATTAATGCCTGAGTTTTCTTCAATTCCTAGTGAAGTTGTATATCTGTTTAACTCATCCATGAATTTCTCTGCCAAGGTCGATTGTTTGACTTTGACAAAGTAGCGAATCAAATTGACATAGATACCCGTGATATTACGATTTTTCTCTGATGTATGTAAGAAGTTTATAATGCTTTCAATTAAAGAAATATTAGCGAGCTCAGCGTAAATTAAGGTTTGGTTAGTTAAAAACTGAAAATATTTTTCTTGGAATTTCTTATTTTTTGGATCCTGTTTTAATGCTTTTTTTTCAGCCTCTAATGCTTTTATTGTATGCAAAAAAGCTGGCTGTTTATCTGGCAGGTAACTTAGTAGATTGGCTTGATGGGAGTGCGTATAGGCCAGCATCTCTAATAAGTTTGCATCATTAGGATATAATGAGGTTAAAGTATTTAAAACTTTTTCTGCTTGTTCATAAGAATTTAGCGCATTTCTGTAGTTACCTAAGTGTACTTCTGTGCTAGCAATCCAGCTAAGAGTATCAGCTCTATCAATTAATAAGTTTTTATCGTTTGGAATTAAATTAAGCGCTTCATTTTTAAGGGCGAGCGACTTTGTAAAGCGTTGTTTCGCGGCAGTGTAGTTAAATTGCTTTAAATACAAAGAGCCCAGCGAATTATGCGAATACGATAGCTCCATAATCGAGTTAAAATCATTCGGTGCTAATGAATACATTTTCTCGCTGTAGGCATGATATTTTTTAAATAATGGCTCAGTAGCAGCGTAATTACTTTTATCATAATGAAGCTGACCGAGCCAAAAGGCATTAGCACCGGCGAGTGTGAGAAGCTCTAAGTTGTTTGGCTGAATTTTTAATAATGCTTCAAGGCGAATGCGGGCGTTTTCAAAGGCGGTAAAGGCTTCATCGGTTTTACCCCGTGAATAGGCGACTTCACCCATGGCCTCAAGGGTTTGTGCGTACTGAAAGCGACTTTTAAATTCTCCTTGTTGACTGCTAAAGTTAAATAGCGAGCTTGGTTCCTCGACTTGATTAGTAAAATACTCAAGTGCTTTATTACTAATGCCATCAAGTAAGTCCATACGCTTTACGCTGCGTAATTTATCGGCAAAATCACCAACCATAAACCCTAGTAAGCTTTCGGCCTCTTGGCGCTTTTTCTGTGCAAGTTGCTGCGCTTGAAAGCTGGTAACACTCATAAATAGGGCAACACAGGTAAGTAAACAAAGCAGAGCGACGGTGCCGCGTTTTATGGTTGTTTTTGTTTTACTGTGTTTAAGAGAGCTGGTTATAAGCGCGCGTTCGTCATCATCTAGTTTAAATATGTTGTCGTTTAATAAGGTAACGGCCTCTTGCAATGGTTTACCCGGCGCTAACAGGTAGGCGTTACTTTTGTGCTCACTAAGCCATTGTTGCGTGTGGTGGTGTAAGCGGCTTTTTATAGCAAGGGCATCTTTATGGTCATTAATCCACTTTTTGGCACGTGGCCATTGGCGTAATAATGCCTCGTGAGCAAGGCTAAAGTAAGCTTCTTGGTTTTGTAAATGCGATACAAATAAGCGGCTATCGACCATGGCTTGAACCAGCTCTTTTTGGCTGGTGTTGGTTAACGCTTGCAAGCGGGCTGCGCGGCTCGTAATGGTTTTACCATCTGGGTTTAGCGTGACTAATTGCGATAACACGCTTTTTAGTTGCTGTTGTTGCGCTTTAGAAAGCCCTATAAATACCTCTTCGGCTTTTTTACCAATGGCACCCTCAATACCGCCGAGTTTTTCATACACACTGTGTAACAACTCATTAGTATCACTGCGCTGTAAATACAGCTCTTGCAGTGTGTATTGTAGCATGGGCAGTGCATCTGGATTATTGGCGGTATCGGCGCAAAGTATTTCATCCAGCGGGGTTTTAGTGTGTGGGTCTTGTGAAAACGTTAAATTAGCGGTTAACGCTGGCAAGCGAATAATTTGTTGTAGCTCATGGCGATTTGGCGGGGTTAAATCGTAATGCGCGCCATGAGCTTTGCCCACCATAAGGCTTGGTTGCTCAACCACTAAAGGGTAAAAATCGTTACGACAGGCACTAAATACAATCACCGCTTTAGAGGTCGCTAAACGCTCAATAACAGATAAAAAATGACTTCGGGTGTCGTTACTAAATAGCGGTGAGGAAAGTAGCACTTCTAAGCGGTCTATAAACAAAAACAATTGCGGCGTTTTTGCTGCTGTTTGGGTATTTGCAATTGTATTTTTTAAGCCGCTAATTGCATTATCTATGTCATGTTCTAGTTGCTGTGCCAGCGTTTGTGCGCTTAACCCTGTAAATACTGGAATGTCGTTAATATCCCAATCGAGCATGGCCGAGGCGAGATCTAAATACAGCCTATTTTGAGCTACATCTGCAAAGTCGAGTTGGGTGTACGACATTACTCTAATGCCGTTATAGCCTCGCTCGTCGAGTAGTTTTGGCAATATACCCGCATTAACTAATGATGATTTACCCGTGCCACTAGGGCCAAGGATTAAACAAAATGCGCGCTGTAATGTTACTTGGTTTGATACGCTCTCTAATAACGTGCTGATGGCATGATTACGACCAAAAAATAAGTGGGTATCGGTTGGGTTATATGCACTCAAACCTAAAAAAGGGGAGCCGCCTTGCCATGTGTTAACTTGGTTGGGGAGGTCATCAGCTAATGGAAACTCAACCGATGCAATAACCCTATAACCACGTTTACGTATGGTTTCTATGTATTGCGGGGCGCTTGCCTTATCACCCAGAGCTTTTCGTAACTGAGTGATAGTTTTATGCAGAGGGTTATCGCCGGTTTCTGTGTTTGCCCAGCAGTGAGTTAATAACGCGTCGCTACTCACAATCTCTGCTTGGTTTTGACACAAGTACAGCAACACATCCATAGCTTTGGGTTCTAGCTGTTTTTGTTCTTCAGCGCGTTGAATGGTGTTACTGGCAGGAGTTATTTGCCATTCACCTAAATAAAAGGGCGGTTGATGCATAATTGGCTCATTTTTATAGTTATAAGTGCATTTAGCTTTTTGCTTTAATTACATGACTCATGCTAGTTATTTTTATTAAGTGTAACAATGCGCTGTGGAAACGGAATTTCGATATTTGCATCGTTAATTGCTTTATACACGCTGGCGTTAATAGCGAGCTTAGTTTCAATAATTTTAGTGGTAGGAACCCAGTATCGATAGCTAATAGTAACGCCGCTATCAGCAAAGCGTTCTATGCCAACTTGTGCATTGGGTTGCTTAGCAACCAGTTCGTGATTAGCTAATGCGTTTTCAATAAGGCTGATCGCAGTATCACTAGAGGCGCTGTAGGCTATGTCTATTTCACCTTTTACTAAAGAGTAGTTAAATGAGTTATGCAGGATTTCGCCAACGATATGCTTATTGGGAATGGTTATTTCTACTTTTTCTTCATTAATTAACACGGTGTGACCCAGTTCAATTACTTTTACTTGGCCACTAACCCCTTTTACTTCTATGGTATCGCCTACCACAAATGGCCGCGTGGCAATAATAGCAAGTCCCGCGCCATAATTAGAAAGCATGCCTTGTAATGCTAAGCCAGCACCTAAAGAAGCGGCACCTATTGCAGCAACAAACGGGGTAACACTAATGCCAATTTTACCAAGCGAAATTATGATCACCATAATGATCAGCAGTACTTTAACTACATTACTAACAAAGTTAGTTAAGGTGATATCAACGTTATGTCGAGTCATCAAATTGGCAACTACTTCGGCAAGTTTTTTCGCCACCCAAAGACCAACCAGTAGAATAAAAATAGCACCGACTATTTGCATACTATAGGTGACTAAATACTCGGTAAGTAGGGCGTAGTACTTTTCAAATTGTTGAATTTCGGAACTGATCATGGTGAGCTCTAGTTTTAGTTATATTGGTATCAACTTACTATAACAAAGTGCTCACTAAAATTGGATATAATAGTGGTACTATCACAGCAGTTAATAGCGCACTCAATGCCATAGCCACCGATGAAAACGCCCCTATTTTTGGATGTTCGGCAATTGCAGCCGCGGTGCCTATAGCGTGACAGGCCGTTCCCATTGCAATGCCTTGTGCCTCAAAGTTAAATATTTTAATTAATTTTAGTAACAAAAAGCCAAACAAAGCCCCAAGCAAACCAATAAAAATAACCATAGCAGCGGCTAGCGAGCTGATCCCGCCAAGTGAGTCGGTGACAAGTAATGCAATAGGTGTAGTAACGCTAAGTGCCGCAACTGAAGCGCTGAGCTGCGATGGGACAGCAAATAAAACACTTAATACAAAAGCCACCAGTGTGGCGCTAATAATGCCAATACTGCAGGTGACTAAAATGAGTAAAAAGTTTTTTCGAATATGCATAAACTGCTGATACAAGGGGAGGGCTAACGCGACTATGGCCGGCTCTAATAACCACGTTAACAACCGACTATGCGATGCAAATTGTGAATAGGGTAATTTAAGGTTAACGAGTAATAAGGCAATAATGCCGATACTTAAAAATACTGGGTTCGTGAGGGATTTTAAAATGCAGTGACTTACTCTCACATTGAGCATTTTTAGTCCAAAAAAAAGAGTAATTATAAAAGGGATGGTCAACCACCAAAGGCTTGGCGTTATTGCACTGATTTGCTCATTCATTGTTTTCAGTGCCCTTAAAGTGGCCAACCACACTGGCTACTAAAATTAAGCTACTCAAGGGCACTATAATCATCACGGTGGTTAAAAACGGCCAATGTGTTTTTATAAGTCCCAAGTGTTCAATAAAACCAACGCCTGCAGGAATAAAGAAAATAGGCATTACATTTAAAATAGGCGAGGCGCATGGAGTAAGTTGCTGCTCTTTAACAATGCCTGATAAAAGTAGTATCAGTAAAATAACCATTGCTAATAGTGGCGCAGGAAAACTGGCATCAATAAAGTGCATAATAAGCTTGCCCGCTGCCAAGCAAAGCAAAATGATAGCGCTACTTAAAAAGTATTTCATGACGACGACTCAATACAATAGAGGATTATCACTTTAACAAATAACGCTGTTTTGTGCATTGTGCCTTAGTATTACCATCAATGTTACCAGCGCTTGGCGTTTGAAAACTCAATACCAGTTTTACCTTTTGCTTTAGCAATGGCCTTTTTAGTATTGGGGTTGCTTAATAAGCGAATTTGGCTCCATGTTTCTTTAGCGAGTATTTTTCGAGCTTGGGCTTTATAGCTTTGTTGAGTTACTCGTTTTATTGCCGCCAATGTGTCAGGTGAACGCGCTTGTAATGTTTCAAGCATTTCTTTAGTTGCTTTATCGGTATCGTCGGTTGTTTTTGTTACTAAACCGAGTTCAAAAGCGTCTTGTGCGTTTATTGGTTCAGCATGGCTTGCTAGCCAAAGTGCTTGGTCGCGTTTTACTAAGCCTGAAAGCATAACATTAGCGCCCATGTCTGGGCATAACCCCCAGCGCGCTTCCATAATGGCGAGTTTGGCGTCGTGGTGAACAATTCGGTAATCGGCACCCAGTGCTATTTGCAACCCTCCACCAAGACAGTTTCCGTTTATTTTAGCAATTACAGGCACACTCAATGACTGCCAGCCCAGTACGACCTTTTGCGCTAGGTTTTGATTACCAGGAAGCCATTTGAATAGGAGCTTTATGATATTGAATGGTGAAGCCATAACCGCGTTAATATCGAGTCCCGCACAAAAGTGTTCGCCCTCACCGGTTAATACAACCGCACGAATACTGGCATCTTTTTTTATATTTTTAATCACCTTGTTAAGCTCAACAAACATAGCAAAGCTTAAGGCATTTTGTTTTTCTACACGATTTAATGTAACAGTGGCAATACCCTGTTTTTTTTCTAATTTTATCATTATGCACTCCTCTGACCTGTTGTTTGAGCTTATGTTTTTATTGATGTTAAGTAAAGTGGATGAAGATGAATAAAAACAAAGTGAATTTTTTAATGTAAGTAGGGTCTATTCGCTTTAAAGGAAAATTTAATTTAAAAGGTCAGCAGACCTTAATACAAACCCATCCAACAATATCTATAAGTATTAGGTAAAAGTAAAAAAGCCAGTATTTAACGTGTTTTTTTTATCAAAACCCTAGCAACTTTTGATATTATGATTGCCACTTAAAAGCTCAGAGGTTAACCATTCATGTCAGGTCCACGTTTATTTACGGTAGAAGAAGCAACTCATCAAGCTTATGATATTTTTTTAGAGCTGGCTCCCAATAATTTAAGCGACAAAGATATTGAAGAATTTAACCTACACCGTGAAGAACTAGGCTTTATTGAAGAAGATGAGCCCGATGAACAGTGGCAAGACTTTGTTGCCCTAGAAATTGAACCTGAGCATTTTATTCAAGTATTAGTTGGCCTTGAGTTTGATAACGAAGACGTATTATTTGCGAAAATTTTAATTAGCCGTGATAAAGACGCGCCTTTTTGTCATATTTTGTGGAAAGAAAGTGAATAACCATTTCTCTGCTTTTTTGTTATTGCCATATGTAAGAGAACGTATTTTGCGAAACTCCTTTGTATTACTGCTTTTATTATTTAGCTGCTTTAGCTGGGCAGTTGATCCCTTTGAAGATTTTCATGAGTATGGGGAGCTCTCTGATGAAGAAATTCATGAGTTACACAAAGGCGAAGTATTGTATGGTGATACCGAATTTGGTTTTATTTTAAGTAAAGGTAACACTAATTCCACCAGTTTTAAGCTTAAAGGGAACCTTTATCAAGATTTTGAAAACTGGCGAAATCAATTCAAAATAGACTCTTTGTACAAACGTGATGAAAACGAAGAAACGGGTGAGTCGGATGTGACTGCTAATCGCGTGTTTTTCTCTGCACAGGGTAACTATAAAATAGGCGTTAAAAACTCGTCTTTCTTTATTTACGGAGATTATGAGGAAGATCAATTTAGCGGCCTTGATTTTAAAAGTACGGTAGCAACCGGTTATGGCGCACGTGTTTATCAAGGGGTTAAAAATAAGGTAGATATAGATATTGGCCCAGGTCTATACCGCTCAGTTGCTGATGATGAGTCAACAGCACTTGAAGACGACAAGGACAAAATGGGTTATTTACTTCGTATTGCAATGCAGTGGGAGAGGTTGGTATCTAAGCGTACCCGATTTAATCAAGATATCAGTATAGAACAGTCTTTGTCTGGGCTTAACTCTCGGTTAAAGTCAGAAACGGCATTAATTAGCCAAGTGGTTGGCGCGGTATCGCTTAAGTTTGCTTATATGTATCGTTATAATTCTAAGCCTGAAGAAGATAAACTAAAATACGATTCAGAGCTCAGTGCCACCTTAGTGTACAGTTTTTAATTTTTTAATTTTTTAACTTTTTAATAGAGAGTGTTATGTATCAGCATAAGCAGTATGCGGTATTTATATTTGTAGTATTAGCGTGGATCAGTGGTTTTGTTGCGCTTGCATGGAATTTAATTGGTGCCGATGCCCCGTTAATCGTATTTGCTGGTATTTTAGTGCTGGTGGGTTTTTTGTTCCACGGTTTAACCATTAAAGTTGACGAAACTCATATTAGCTGGGCATTTGGCCCTGGTGTTGCAGGCCAAAAATTAGCATTAGAAGACATAGTGGATGTAAAGGCAGTACAAAATTCATACCGCCATGGTATTGGTATTCGCATTACACACGATGGGTGGATTTATTCGGTATCAGGCTTTAGTGCGGTGCAATTAACGCTTAAAGATGGCACTCAGTATCGCTTAGGCACGAATGATCAAGCTGGATTAGTTGCTGCGCTTGAAGATAAAATAACCCCAGTTGAAATGCCAGCAGCAGAGCCTCAAGCCAAATTACGAACACAGAATAATATGCTATAAAAAAAGCGCCTTAGGCGCTTTTTTTATAAACGTGTAGTAATTTTATTTAGCGGGTTTTAGTGCTCGTGGCCACAGCCGCCTTCACCATGTACGTGGCCATGCTCAAGCTCTTCGGCTGTTGCATCGCGTACTTCTAAAATTTCTACATCAAAGTTAAGTGTAATGCCGGCAAGTGGATTATTACCATCAACAATCACTTCTTCGTCTTGAATGTCGATGATCATTACTGATTGGTCACCGTCATCTGTGGTTGCACGAAATTGCATGCCCACTTCAATTTCCATACCTTCAAACATTGATTTAGGTACAGCTTGCATTAAGTGATCATGACGCTCACCGTAACCTTCTTCAGGCTCCACTTTTACGCTTAGTGTATCGCCAGCTTGCTTGCCTTGCAGCGCGTTTTCAAGCCCTGAGATCAGGTAACCTGTACCAACGATAAAAATTAATGGCTCACCGCCAAATGAGTTATCAATGGTATTGCCGTCATTATCTAAAACAGAGTAATGCATTTTTACCACTTTATTTGCTGCAACGATCATAGTCATTCCTATTATTCATCTTCAAGAGAGTAAGGTAGAGGCAGAATGTTTAGCTCTACCGAAGGGGTGTGTTTTGCACGAAGAGTCTGATCGATATCAGTATCGTTTGGCAACACGACCAAACCAGTTAAAGTCTGTGTTTGTTCATTATAGCTTTGCGCAATAAGTTTACCTGCGCGGCGCCAGTTTTCACCTAATTGAGTTTCAATGTCGGGTGCTTCGAGTAACCCTTCACTTTGCCCAGAAACGATATACATAGCACGTTTGTTTTTGCCTAGGTACTTCATACGTGCAACGGTTTCTTGGCCTGTGTAGCAACCCTTTTTAAAGCTAATGCCGTTAATGGCTTGCAGATTAACCATTTGCGGTACGTATTCATCAATCGCATCGACACTTAATTGCGGTTCACCAGCGAGTATAGACGCTTGTTGCCATAGGGCATCGTTGTCGAGGGTCGACACGTCGTCAGGTAGGCAAAATTGGCTATCAACCATCAATAAAACGCGGTTTGATGCAAGTTTAAGGGCTTTACCGTGAGCGAAGTCACAAGCCATGGCGTCATCGCTAAAGTGAATATCGAGTTGTGTGAGTAAGCCTGTTAGGTCATCACCAAGTAAACCAATTAATCGCTCTGAGGCTTTATTAATTTCAACTTTTGCAAATACAGCATATTTTTTTAATTCAGCAAGAGAGCGTTCTACTTCTGCACTTGAACCAGCTAAAAAGTAACTTTGTTGATAAGAAAATAGCTTAAATACACCCCATAACTTACCTTTTGCACTGCAGTGACCTGCCCACAAAAAGTTATCGTTGTTAAGTTTATTTAGATCTTGAGTGATTTGTCCGTGGAGGTACGATAATTTATCTGCGCCTGAGAGGCTAATAACCTGATGTGATAAAGGACATGCATAAACCTGAGACATAAACACCTTCTTTGCAATAACAAATGAGGTCACATAATAACGTAGTTAAAGCGTATGGTACAGCGACTAACAGACGATGTTTTTATAACTTAGTGCTGTTAAATTAACGCGTATTTGGTAAACTCGAGTTAATTAAATATGAGGTTTAAAATGGTTGAAATACATAGTAAAGCACGTATCCGTTGGGCTTGTCGCCGTGGCATGTTAGAGCTAGATGTTTTGTTTATGCCGTTTGTTGAAGAAGCTTATGATTCGTTAGATGCTAAACAGCAAGCGATTTTTCAGCGTCTATTAACCCAAGAAGACCCAGATTTATTCGCTTGGTTTATGGGCCATGAAGAATGTAAAGACGCAGAGCTAAACAGCATGGTTCAGCTAATTTTAGACCGAGTTCGTGTATAGATTTACCGTTACAGATAATAAAACAGACCACAAACCGATTGTGGTCTTTTTTTGTGTGCTGACTTTAGTGTTGTGCCTATTTATGAACTCGGTGGTCGCAACTCTTTTTTGTATTGCACTTAATACACTTGCTGGCATTATTGTTTGGCGAAAAATCGTGGCTGCTCAACCACAGCAAGGCATTATACTCTTAGAGTCGAATCAATTTCGTTTTGAAGGATCAGGCAGGCAAATTCAAGGGCTCATTAGTAACCAAAGCCGGTTACTCGGTCAGAGTGTGTGGCTGTATATTAATGGCTTTAGTAAAAACTATTGGCTGATTATCTCAGCCAATAGTGTTGATGAGCAAAGCTATGCGCGCTTGAAACGGGCAACGCTTGAAGCAATTAATTACGTAGAGGAGTCAAAATAGTGGGCGTTGGGTTCTCATTTTGCTCTGGATAATCAATAGTAAAGTGTAGTCCACGACTTTCTTTACGTTCCATAGCGCTTCTAATTATAAGCTCGGCAACTTGTACCAAATTACGTAACTCAAGTAAGTTATTACTCACTCTAAAGTTTGCGTAATAATCGTGTATTTCCTGTTGTAGCAGTTCAACACGATGCAGCGCACGTTCAAGGCGTTTGGTTGAGCGTACAATCCCAACATAATCCCACATAAATAATCGTAGCTCATGACAGTTATGGGTGATCACGATTTCTTCATCTGAGTTAGATACGCGGCTTTCATCCCAACTAGGTAAATCTACCAGCGCGGGTGCGGTCTCTATTTTACTTAAAATGTCTTTTGCTGCTGCATGGGCAAATACAATGCACTCTAATAATGAGTTACTTGCCATGCGGTTAGCGCCATGCAGGCCGGTATAAGCCACTTCACCCACAGCGTATAAATTTGCTAAATCCGTTTTGCCGTTAAAGTCGGTCATTACGCCACCACAGGTGTAATGTGCCGCAGGAACGACAGGGATTGCTTCTTTGGTAATATCAAGCCCTACGCTCAAGCACTTAGCGTAGATAGTAGGGAAGTGTTCAATAATAAAATCTTTGTCTTTATGGCTAATATCTAAATATACGCAATTTGCGCCAAGGCGTTTCATTTCAAAGTCGATAGCACGCGCTACAATATCGCGCGGGGCGAGTTCTTCTCGTTCATCAAACTCTTTCATAAAGCGAGTGCCATCTGGGCGTTTTAAATAGGCCCCTTCACCACGCATTGCTTCGGTAATTAAAAAATTTTGTAATTCTGGGTGGTAAAGACTGGTTGGATGAAATTGATTAAATTCCATATTAGCAACGCGACACCCTGCACGCCATGCCATTGCTATGCCATCACCGCTAGAAACATCAGGGTTAGAGGTGTAAAGGTACACTTTACTTGCGCCACCCGTTGCTAGGGCAACAAATTTTGCGCCAATGGTTTCTACTTTTTTGGCCTTTTTATTCCACACATGCATACCGTGAACATGTGACCCCGTTTTACCGATATTTTTATCTGTAATTAGATCAATCGCATTGAAATGCTCTAACAAGGTGATATTGTTGTGCGCTTGAACTTGGCTAATCAGCGTTGTTTGCACTGCTTTGCCAGTGGCATCGGCAGCATGCAAAATGCGTCGATGGCTATGACCCCCTTCGCGGGTTAAATGAAAGCGCTCTTTACCTTTACTATCAAATTCCATATCAAAAGGTACGCCTTGGTCAATCAACCATTGTAGGCAGTCATGCGCATTACTGGCAGTGTAATGAACAGCTTCTCTGTCACACAAACCGCCACCTGCATCTAAGGTATCTTCAACGTGAGACTCTATACTGTCATTTTTTTTATCAAAAACAGCGGCAATTCCGCCTTGGGCATAAAGAGTAGAACCTTCGGTTAATTCACCTTTACTGATCACGGTAACGTTACAGTAATTAGCCAAAGATAAAGCAAGTGATAAGCCTGCTGCGCCGCTACCAATAATAGCGACATCGGTAATGTGATGTTTATTTTGGTTCATCTGTGAGGTACTTTGCGGTTACAATGCTCAGATAGAGCAATATTTATTTTTAATACTTATAGTTGTACCATATTTGTTGAACTACTACTAAGTGGTTTTAGCGTATAAACGCGTAATTTGTAGCTATTTTATAAAAAAACAATATGAGTCAGAACTTTTTATTCATCTAAGGGTCAGAGTAGGTGTGAACAATGGCGACACTATGAATAATAAGCAAGAATCAATCAGAGGAGTACCGGCTCGAATGAGCGAGCAGGAATTAGATTTAGCGTTAGTGAAAAGGGTCCAGCAGGGAGATAAAAACGCCTTTAACCTATTAGTTAAGAAGTATCAGAACAAAATAGCCGGTTTGATCTCACGTTATGTATCAAATCAAGGTGACATTGCTGATGTAGCACAAGAAGCGTTTATTAAAGCGTATCGTGCCCTTCCAAACTTTCGTGGTGATAGTGCTTTTTATACTTGGCTTTACCGTATCGCCGTTAATTGTGCTAAAAATTATTTAGTGGCTCAAGGGCGTAAACCGCCAGCAAATGATATAGATGCTGACGATGCCGAGTTTTATGAAGGTGCAGATTCAATGCGTTCTAACGCGTCACCTGAAAATTTACTATTAAGCGAAGAAGTACGCGCTGTTATTTTTAATACGATTGATAGTTTGCCTGAAGATCTTAAAACCGCGATTACTCTTAGAGAAATTGAGGGTATGAGCTATGAAGAAATAGCCGTGGTGATGGATTGCCCAGTCGGGACGGTACGTTCGCGTATTTTTCGTGCCCGTGAAGCAATTGATAATAAATTAAACCCATTGATAGGCGAGTCTTAGTATGACAAAAGCACACGTTAACCGCTTAGATAACGAATCGTTATCAGCATTACTTGACGGTGAGCAAACTTTAAATGATGCCGCTATTGCATCAGATGATGTTGCTACGTTTGGCCGTTACGCGTTAATCGGTGATGCAATGCGAGCTAAAGAAAATAACAATAATATGGACTTTGATATTAGCGATCGCATTTCGTTAGCACTTGAGAGTGAGCCCGTTTATGCAGACTTTAGCCAGTCTGACAGTGTGGCAACCCCTTCAAGCACCGAAACAGACAACAAAGTAGTGGCGTTTAATTGGCGTAAACCGGTTGCCCAATTGGCAATTGCAGCAAGTGTAGCAATGTTTACTATTGTTGGCGTGAACACCTTACCGCAAGGTGAAGATGCTCCACAAAATGAAATTCCTTTACTGCAAACCACGCCGTTAACCGGCATGGCGTCGCCAGTAAGCTACTCATCAGCACCTGCACTTGATAACGCAGAGCAAGGCTTGCGCGAGCTTCAACAGCAACGCATTGGCGCATTAGTACTAGAACATCAGCGTCAAGCGCGTGTTGCTCATTCGTTAAAAACAGCTAAAACAGATGAAACATCCCCAGAGGAAAAAAACTAATTAGATGAAAGTAATCACTTTTATTATGTCATTGGTGTTAAGTTTTAACACTTTTGCCAATGACACAAACCCCGCTAAAGATTTACTGCTTGAAATGGCCAGTGCAGTTCATACTCGTAATTTCGACGCCTCTTTTGTTGTTGTTAAGGGTAAAAGTATGGAGCCCTACCGTTGGGTGCATGCTAAACAAGGTGATATAGAGCTTGAACATTTAAGTTTGCTTAATGGTGCTGGCCTTGAAATGATCCGCATTGACGATCAAGTTACCTACTTTGAGCCACAATCAGAACCTTACTCGTTAACAACCGATTCAATTGCAGGGCCTATCCCAGAAGTCTTATTTAAAGATATTAACCGCTTAAGTGCACATTATGACTTTGTGCTTGGTGGTAAAGGCCGTATTGCGGGGCGTCCTGCTCAGCTGGTTCGAATTGAATCTAAAAACGATGACAAATATAACTATTGGATTTGGATTGATACTGAGTCGTCTTTATTGTTGAAAGCCGCCTATGTGAATCACCAAGGCGAAGCGCTTGAGCAATTACAACTTACCCACATTAGCGTAACTGAGCAACCGGCAAGCTTATTATTAGAAGTACTTAATCGTAATTTTCCAACACCATTACCCGCTAATTCAATTGATGAACAAAGCAAAGCGAATGCTATGAATTGGACTATTGGATGGCTACCTGAAGGGTTTGAATTACTTAAGTCCGATAGACATAAGCTCGACTTAAACAATGAATTAACAGATTACTATTTATTCTCTGATGGATTTGTTGAGGTATCAGTATTTGTGCAACGGCCACTACCAGGTAAGCGCTTAAGCGGAGCTCTCACCTCAGGAGCAACCACTATTTATGTGCACAACGGCGGAAATTTTGATGTGTCTGTGGTGGGGAACATTCCAACCATGAGCGCTAAAGCGATTGCTGAGTCTGTTTCACGGGCATTATAGATGATAGAACAAACGTTAACCGTCGTGGCCCTTAGTGGCCACGTTGCGCATTTAGAAGCCCAACAAAAGAAGGCCTGCGAAGGCTGTAATGGTCGTTGTGGCTCTCAAGTGTTTAGTAAGTTATTTGGTACAGCAAAGAAAACCTTACCCTATAAATTCGAAACGCAATTAGAAGTTGGACAAAAAGTGACTATGTCACTGGATGACAGCCACGTTGTAAAACATGCCTTTGCCGTTTACATGCTGCCCTTATTTTTGAGTTTAATCTTCGCCTTAATAACTAGTGAATTAATACTATTGGCTGAAGGTTGGCAAATTTTAGCAGCGATATTGGGTGGCATCACCGGCTTCTTTATTGCTAAAACATGGGTAAAATCACTTAGGCATGAGATTAAAGTGATAAAAATTCATCCAATTAGTCTTCCTTTAACTCAAATAGATGGTGATTGACGCCAATTAAATGTAAAATTGCGTTTTTATGCCACAGTAACTTGAAAATGCACAGCAAGTATTTTCAAGTTATTTAGGCATGCGACCTTAGTCCTTTAAAATAGAAGTTTAGAATCCAGTTTATGAAGCATATCCGTAATTTTTCGATCATCGCCCACATTGACCATGGTAAATCGACCCTTTCTGACCGTTTGATCCAAGTTTGTGGTGGTTTAACCGACCGTGAAATGCAGAAGCAGGTTCTGGATTCAATGGATATTGAACGTGAGCGTGGCATTACCATCAAGGCGCAAAGTGTAACGTTAAACTACAAAGCAAACGATGGTGAAACCTACCAGCTCAACTTTATCGACACTCCAGGTCACGTTGACTTTACTTATGAAGTATCACGTTCATTAGCCGCGTGTGAAGGTGCATTATTGGTTGTTGATGCTGGCCAAGGTGTTGAAGCACAAACATTGGCTAATTGTTATACCGCCATCGAAATGGACTTAGAAGTTATACCGGTTCTAAATAAAATTGATTTACCACAAGCTGACCCATTACGTGTAGCCGAAGAAATTGAAGACATCATTGGTATTGATGCCCTTGATGCCGTGCAATGTAGTGCTAAAACAGGTGTGGGTATTGCCGAAGTACTTGAAATGATCGTTAAAGATGTACCGCCACCAGTTGGTGATAAAGACGAGCCATTACAAGCGCTAATTATCGATTCTTGGTTTGACCCGTACCAAGGCGTTGTATCGCTAGTGCGTATTAAGCATGGTGAACTTCGCGCGGGCGACAAAATTAAAATTATGTCGAATGAGCATATTCATACTGCAGATCATGTGGGTATTTTCACACCTAAACAAACTAATACCGGTATTTTACGTACAGGTGAAGTAGGGTTTGTTATTGCCGGTATTAAAGAAATACACGGTGCACCGGTGGGCGATACTATTACTCATCAAAAAAATGCGGCACCTGAGCGCTTACCTGGTTTTCAAAAAATCAAACCACAAGTCTACGCGGGCATGTTCCCAATTGCGTCAGATGATTACGAGTCGTTCCGCGATGCACTTAACAAACTAAGCTTAAACGATGCGTCGTTATTCTTTGAACCAGAAAATTCAACCGCATTAGGGTTTGGTTTCCGTTGTGGCTTCTTAGGTATGCTGCACATGGAAATTATTCAAGAGCGTTTAGAGCGTGAATACAACATTGACTTAATAACCACAGCACCAACGGTTATTTATGAGGTAGTGACTAAAGAGGGCACTACACAAATTGATAATCCATCTGACTTACCAGCCGTAAACGATATTTTAGAAATACGTGAGCCAGTAGTAGAGGCTAACATTTTAGTACCGCAAGAGTACTTAGGTAGCGTAATCACGTTATGTGTTGATAAGCGCGGTATGCAAACTAAAATGAGCTACCATGGTAAGCAAGTTGCAGTAACGTATGAACTGCCAATGGCCGAAGTGGTAATGGACTTCTTTGATAAGCTAAAATCAACCAGTCGTGGTTTTGCGTCGCTTGATTATAACTTTAAGCACTTCCAAACCTCAGACATGGTACGTGTAGATATACTCATTAATGGCGAGCGTGTTGATGCCCTTGCTATTATTGTACACCGTGAAAGCGCGCAGTCTCGTGGTCGTCAGCTTGCTGATGCGTTAAAAGAGCTTATACCACGTCAAATGTTTGATATTGCGATTCAAGCAGCAATTGGTCAGCATGTAATCGCGCGTACAACCGTGAAGCAACTTCGTAAAAACGTAATCGCTAAGTGTTACGGCGGTGATGTAAGTCGTAAGAAAAAATTACTTCAAAAACAAAAAGATGGTAAAAAGCGAATGAAGCAACTTGGTAACGTTGAAGTGCCTCAAGAAGCGTTCTTAGCCATCTTAAAAGTTGGTAAATAAAAAATAAAGGGATAATAAATGGCTGGCTACTTTTCAGTTTTATTGGTGTTATTAACCTTAGGCTCAGGCTTAATATGGTTAATAGATCACTTAATGTTTGCCCCTAAAAGGCAAGAGCGTTTGGCAATTGCACAAACTTCTGCCGGTGGCCAACTTGATGAAGAAACTGCAGCATTGATTGCGCCTGAGCCAGTCATTACTGAAACAGCAAAGTCGATTTTTCCGATGATTGCTGCTATCACTATTTTTAGATCGTTTATTTTTGAGCCGTTTCAGATCCCATCGGGTTCAATGATGCCAACCTTATTAGTAGGCGATTTTATTTTAGTGCAAAAGTATTCTTATGGAATTAAAGACCCTGTATGGCGCAGCCAGTTAGTGGATGTGAGCGAACCAGAGCGTGGCGATATTGTTGTTTTTAAATACCCATTAGATGAGAGAGTTGATTATATTAAACGCGCTATAGGCTTACCTGGCGATAAAATTGTTTATCGCGACAAGCGTTTATATATTCAACCAAAATGTGAAGAAGGCGAAGTTCAAAAAGGTGTACTTCTTTGCAACGAATTCAATAAAATTGATTTTAAATTAATTAATGATGATGAATTTATGCAAGGCCCAATGGCTTTAGCGCGTTTAAATGAAGATTTAACGACCTCTAGCCATGATATTTTAATCAACCCAAAATCGCCTGAACGTAAAGGGCGTTACTACCAGCAATTGGGCACTCCTGCAGATGAATGGGTGGTGCCTGCTGATCATTACTTTATGATGGGTGACAATCGCGATAACAGCCAAGATAGTCGCTTTTGGGGCTTTGTACCAAAAGAAAACTTGGTGGGTAAAGCTGTCTTTATATGGATGAGTTTTGAATTTGATAATGGCCCAGATGACATTTTACCAGGATGGGTTCCAACTGGTGTTCGTTTTGAACGCCTAGGTAATATTCAGTAACAATGAAAAAAAATGTAACAGAGTTATACAAAAGAATTGGCTACACATTTGCTGATCAAGGCCTACTTGAGCAAGCAATGACGCACCGCAGCCACAAAGGTCAACACAACGAGCGACTCGAATTTTTGGGCGACTCGATTTTGAGTTTTGTAATTGCCAATGCCTTGTACGCTAAATTTCCTAAAGCACGTGAAGGCGATTTAAGCCGCATGCGTTCGACTTTAGTTCGCGGCCAGACGTTAGCTGAATTTGGTCTTGAGTTTGAGCTAGGTGATTACCTGCGTTTAGGCCCTGGCGAGCTAAAAAGTGGCGGGTTTAGACGCGAGTCGACCCTAGCAGATGCAGTGGAAGCTATAATTGGCGCTGTATTTTTAGATTCAGACATTGATCGTTGCGGCGAGCTTATTTTAGCGTGGTATGAATCACGTTTAGATGCTATTTCACCAGGGCTTAACCAAAAAGATCCTAAGACCCTGCTGCAAGAGTATTTGCAAGCTCGTAAGCTATCATTACCTGGCTATACTGTAGTAGACACTAAAGGTCAGGCACACAATCAAACATTCACGGTTGAATGTATCGTTGATGGAATGGATAGCATTATTTCTGTTGGCAGCTCAAGGCGTAAAGCCGAACAAAAAGCGGCCGAAAAAGCATTGAAGATACTTAAAAATGAATCTTGATACCTTAATACAGCCTCATGAAGGCGAAATAGACACATTTTGTGGCATGGTTGCGATTGTTGGCCGTCCTAATGTGGGTAAATCAACCTTGCTTAATGAAATTATTGAGCAAAAAGTTAGTATTACCTCACGTAAGCCACAAACCACGCGCCATCGTATTATGGGTATTCATACTGAGGGTAAACACCAAGCGGTTTATGTAGATACCCCAGGTCTGCATGTTGAAGAAAAGCGCGCTATTAACCGTTTAATGAACCGCGCAGCGTCGAGCTCAATTGGCGATGTTGAACTGATTATTTTTGTTGTTGAAGGCACCCATTGGAATGCCGATGACGAGATGGTACTAAACAAAGTGAGCCAAAGCGGCAAGCCTGTATTGTTAGTTATTAACAAAATTGACCAAGTGAAAGATCGCGATCTTGTACTGCCACACATGAAATTTTTAGGCGATAAGTTTGACTTTATAGGCATTATGCCTGTATCTGCGACTCAGGGTAAAAACATTGACCTGATCAAAGAAGAAGTGACTAAACGTTTACCGCCGTGCGAATTTTATTTTCCGGATGACTACGTTACTGACCGCTCAATGCGCTTTATGGCTGCTGAAGTGATCCGTGAAAAGCTTATGCGCTTTATGGGTGAGGAACTACCTTACTCAGTGACTGTGGAAATAGAGCAGTTTAAATGGCAAGAAAACGGTGTTTGGCATATCAATGGCCTTATTTTAGTTGAGCGTGAAACGCAAAAGCGCATGGTTATCGGTAACAAAGGCGAAAAGCTAAAAGTGATCGGCCGTGAAGCGCGTAAAGACCTAGAAGAAATGCTTGAAAATAAAGTATTTTTAGAACTATGGGTTAAAGTAAAATCGGGCTGGGCTGACGATGAACGTGCCTTAAGAAGCTTAGGCTACGGTGAAGACTAATAAGTATCGAATAGCCTAATATGGACAGCGACTTTTACAAAGCCTATTTATTACATCGACGTCCCTATAGTGACTCGCAAGTAATGTTAGATATGCTGGTAGAAGGCGTTGGCCAGCTTAGAATGCTCGCACGAGTTAGTGGCCGCCAGGCCACTAAACATAAAGCCCAATTGCAACCATTTCAATCCTTACTCGTCCATTACAATGGCAAATACGATTTAAAATATATTAATAAATTTGAGCTCTACGGCAACCCATTATTTCTAACTGGTGATAAGCTTTATTGTGGCTTTTATTTAAATGAGCTAACTAATCGCATTGTGCCGATTAATGAGCCCATTGATCAAGTTTTTCAACTTTATAAAACACACCTAGAAAACCTTAATAGTGGTACTGACATGCAAGCGGTACTGCGCTCTTATGAATTTCAATTGTTAGAGTTACTAGGATATGGTGTTGATTTTAGTTTTGATGCGGACGGTGAGCCAATTGACGAGGCACAAACGTATAGCTATTTTGCAGAAGTAGGGTTTTCGGTGCAACATGACACGCGTTCTGGATTTACCGGTTCACAACTTAATGCCATAGCAAATCATGACTTTAGCCAAGCGGATGTGTTATATATGGCAAAGCAATTAAGTCGTTATTTATTAAAGCCATTATTGGGCAATAAGCCATTAAAAAGTCGTGAGTTATTTATTAGCTCTCAATAAACAAATTTCACAGGTACAAACATGAAAGATATTCTTCTAGGCGTGAATGTAGATCATATTGCAACGCTTCGCCAAGCTCGAGGTACTTCTTACCCAGATCCAGCCCATGCAGCCAGTGTTGCAGAGCATGCCGGTGCTGATGGCATTACGATTCATTTACGCGAAGACCGCAGACACATTCAAGACCGCGATGTGTATGTGATGGCTAAAACCATTCAAACACGTATGAACCTTGAAACCGCAGTAACCGATGAAATGATTGCGATTGCACTTGAGGTTAAACCTGAATATGTTTGCTTAGTACCTGAAAAACGTGAAGAGCTTACTACCGAAGGCGGCTTAGATGTAGCGGGTAATATTGATAAAATCGCCGCAGCGACTAAAACTTTAACGCAAGCCGGTATTAAAGTGTCACTGTTTATAGATGCCGATAAAGCGCAGTTAGACGCTGCAAAAGCCTGTGGTGCGCCTTATGTTGAAATTCATACTGGTGCGTATGCTGATGCCACAAACGATGAAGACACCGCGAAAGAGCTTGAACACATCCGCCAAGGCGTTAAGTATGCAGCGAGTATTGGCTTAATTGTTAATGCCGGCCATGGTTTGCATTATCACAACGTGAAGCCAATTGCAGCGATGCCAGAGATTTACGAGCTTAATATTGGTCACGCTATTATTGCCCGTGCAGCGATTGATGGTTTAGATAAAGCAGTGCGTGACATGAAACGCTTAATGCTTGAAGCTCGCGCTTAGAATCATAAATAACAATAGACAAGACGAGCTATAGCTCGTCTTTTTTATTGTTGTTATCAATGTTGGCATCAACAAGTAAGTTTTCCAGCTCGTCTTGAAGTTCAAACAGTTCGGGCTCTATATTATCAAGTACGCATTCATTTTTTAGTGATGTTTCGATCGTTTCAGCTAAGGTTTTTAGCTTTGGTACGCCGGTGTAGCAACACGCTCCATGAAACTTATGGATCACGCTGAGTACTTGAGGGCAATCATTGCTGACTATTGCTTGATTTAATAAGTTTAGGGTTTCAGGCACGCTTAATAACAACATGTTAAGCATTTCATTGGCTAATTCAGGCTTACCGCCTGCACGTTGCAGTGCCAACGTCCAATCAAGCCGAGTGCTATCAAAAGGCGCGGTGCTATGTTCAAATGTGCTTTTTGACTTATCACGGCTTACAGGTAACTGCGGACTATGATCGCAAATAATTTGATTGAGCATATCTTCGTCAATTGGCTTGGTTAAATAGCCTTCAAAGCCATCTTTTAATAATTGCTCTTTTTCACTATTAAGTGCATGCGCCGTTACGGCAATAATAGGTGTATCTTCATTTAAAGATGACTCTTTAATGAGTTTACAGGCTGTAATGCCATCCATTATCGGCATTTGAATATCCATAAAAATCACATCATATTTATGACTTTTACTTAAGCTGTAAGCTTGTGAACCATTATGGGCAGTATCAATCAATTCCACCTGTTCATTGAGTAGGGTGTATATTAATTTTAAATTAGCGTCGTTATCATCTACCACTAATACTTTTAATGGCAGTAGAGTTTGTTCATGCTGATCTATGTTATGCGCAGGGTGATCAAGTCGATATGGTGCGGCTAATAACTCACATAATTTACGATGGTTGAGCGGTTTACTTAAACAGGCATCTGCACCGCTGCCTATAAAAGCTTCACGCATATTGTGTGATACAGTATTAAGCATTAAATATAAATAATCGGTTGATTCTCTAACCGCTTTTACATAGCTTTTTAAGCGCTGCATATCGTCAACCGATGCCATGTGACCAATAAGGCATATATCAAAATTAATCTCTGATTTCTCGATACACTCTAAAAATTCACTTTCGCTATGACATCGAGTGACGCTAATTTTCCACTCTTGTAATAATGAAACAACGGCATGATGAGTATGCTTATGTGGCTCTAGATAAAGAACACGTTTACCAATTAATGACTGGGTAGGCAAATCGTTGATAAATACATGATTTGGTAATCTAAATACGCCATTAAAAGTAAAGCATGTGCCACTACCTGGAGCTGAATTTAAGGTAATACGGCCATTCATTGCTTCAACAATATGTTTAGTAATAATAAGCCCTAAGCCAGTGCCACCAAATTTACGGGTGATACTGGAGTCGGCTTGGCCAAAGGCGGTAAATAACGCGTCTTGTTTATCGGCAGGAATACCCACCCCGGTGTCAGCCACCGACACTAAAATGGAAGTACGCTCCTCATCCAACAAACGATGGCTAATATCGACTTTAATGGCGCCTTTTTCAGTAAATTTTATAGCGTTACTTAATAGGTTAATAAGTACTTGTTTAAATCGAGTGGGGTCGCCGGTTAAGTGATCGGGCACCTGAGGGTTTATATAAATAGAGAGCTCAAGTTGTTTGTCGTGAGCGCTAGGTGCCAGTAATGTCATCACTTCGTTTACGCTATCGCGTAATTGAAATTGAATCGATTCAAGCTCCATAGCACCCGCTTCTAATTTGGAGAAGTCTAATATATCGCTAATAATGGTCAGTAAGCTGTTTGCTGAAAGCTCAATGGTATCAAGGTAATCTTTTTGGTTTTTATTTAGCGGTGTTTTATAAAGCTGGCGAGTAAAGCCAATAACCCCATTAAGTGGTGTGCGCAGTTCATGACTCATTTTTGCTAAAAAGTCAGACTTAACGCGGTTAGCATCTTGGGCTTCTTTTTTAGCCATAGTGAGCTGTATATTTTGTGTTTCGTATTGCTCAAGCGTTTCGCGGTAATCACTAGTTGCTTGATCAATATTTTTTTGCATTTCGTCTTTTTGCATCACCATAGAGTGGGATATGGTATTGAGTCCTTCACGCAATAGTTCAAACTCACCATTCATGGGCTCAGTTAACCCTGTTTGTCTTTTCCCTTCAATCAACCTGTCGGTAGCAAGTACTAACTTATTTAGCGGTGTCATAAACATACGGCTAAGTTTTAGTGCTAAAATAGCTGCTAATACTAAGGCAAGAATAATAATAATACCGCTGACTAATAATGCGCGTTGCTGACCAATAACAGCTTTGTCGCGATTAAGTTGGATCACTACGGTACCTAATGTGGTCTGAAACTCAGAGGTATTCCAATCGCTATTAGGTGTTGTGTGATTAATAATAGGGGTAAAAAAAGTCACTAACTCTTCAGTTTGCTGAACATGTGTGGCTTTAAAACTGTCTATTTGTGTTTGCTCAATTAAGGTATCGAACGAGCGATGATAGTTACTAGTTATAATAAGTTGGTTGTTATCATTAAAAATAGCAATTGATTTAATCGCCGGTGAGTGTTTGTTATGTGTATAACGAATCACGCGATTAAGTAGTTTTTTATTTTTTTCCAGTAAAGGTTGTTCAAGAGCAATCGCTAAAGGCTCAGAAATTGTTGTGCCTTGTTGATATAAAATTTCATCAAGCTCAATGTAACGATTTATTGTAAAATAACCACCTAGTAATAGCCCAATGATCACTGTGGGGATCAGGGTGAGTGTTAAAACAGAATCGCGCAAGCCTAGTTTGGTCATAATCTGAGCATTATTATCATTTTTATTAAATGTGAGTATATACATACTCATAGCTATTCTCAAAGTAGAGACGTAATTCATCAACCTTTAAGGTAATGCCTCATGGCACAAATATTTAAAGCAAAGAAAAAACCACTACAACAGCAATCGCTAGAACTCGATATTACAGCAATGGATCACCATGGCCGTGGTATTGCTAAGTACAATAATAAAGTGTGTTTTGTTAGTGGAGCATTACCTGGTGAGCGAGTAAAAGCCAAGTTGGTTGATGATAAAGCACGTTACAGCCAAGCTGATACGCTTAAAATAATTAAAGCTAGTGAATATCGCACAGCGCCTATTTGTGAACATTACAGTCAGTGTGGTGGTTGCCAGCTACAGCATTTAGATACCACAAAACAGGTAATTGAAAAGCAAGCTGCGGTGAATCAATTATTTGCCAAGTTTGCAAAATTAACTGATTTAAACTGGCAAGCCCCGCTGCAAAGCCAAGCAACTCATTATCGACGCAGTGCTCGAATAGCTGTTATGTTCGACAAGGCTGCAAAAAAAATGCGGGTAGGCTACAGAGCACGTGGCTCTAAAAGCATTGTTAGCATTAATCAGTGCCCAGTATTAAGTGACGTATTTGCCGATGTATTTAATGTATTTGATAAAGTCATTAATCAAAACAAGACGCTACACAGTATTAGTCATTTACAATTATGTGCCGCTGATGAACAATCTTTTATTGTTATCCGCCATACCAAAGCGATTTTACCTCATGATAAGGCGTTTGTTGAGCAAAGTGTGGCAGCTCATAATTGGCAGTTAGTGTGGCAAAGTGACAGTGATACTATTGATCATTCACATTTAGCTATGCCATTTTATAAACTTGAACAGTTAAATATAACGTTTGAGTTTGGGCTCAGTAACTTTATTCAGGTTAATGCGAGTGTAAATCAAGCGATGCTGATCCAAGCTGCAAACTGGTTAGCACTTCAAGGCGATGAAAATGTTCTGGATTTATTTTGTGGTATTGGTAACTTCTCTTTAGTGTTAGCGAAACAAGCTAAAACAGTAACAGGAATTGAGGGCGTAACTTCGGCGGTTGCATTAGCAACACAAAATGCGCACACTAACTCTATTACTAATACCCAGTTTCATTGTTTTGATTTAACCACGAGCATTAAAAAAGCGCCGTGGTTTAATAAAGAATTAGATGTTTTAGTACTCGACCCCTCACGCACTGGTGCGATGGCAGTTTTAGAACAGCTTCCATTAACGCAGTTTAAAGCGATTTTATACGTTTCTTGCGACCCTGTTACTTTAGCCCGTGACAGCGCTATTATTTCGCAAGCCGGCTTTGAGCTGAACAAGATAGGGCTAATGAATATGTTTCCTCACACGGGGCATATCGAAACTATGGCGTTATTTCAACGGAGGTAAAGCGCATTATGGTAGCGACACGTCAATCTCATCAACATGATAAAGCGGGTGACTTTTTTTCACGCGTAGAATCTCTTGATTTGTCTCAAGAAAAAATCAGCTTACTCAACAAAGCGCAGCAGCTTTGCCAAACGTGCGATAACAGCGAACGACAAAATACCGCTATAGAAATGGTGGAGATTTTAGTTGAGTTAAATTTAGATGCTGACTCTTTAGCCACAGCCTATTTAACCCCTTATTATTTAAATGATGTAGTGAGCATTGATGCGGTAGAAGAGCATTTAGGCAATCATGTTGCAGTGCTGCTTACAGGTGTGTCACAAATGGCTACCATAAGTACCTTAGCTCATCAAGGCAACGGCACTGTGCAAGTTGATAATATTCGCCGGATGCTGCTTGCTATGGTGGAAGATGTGCGCGCTGTGGTGATTAAATTAGCCGAACAGGTTTGCCATTTACGCAATGTCAAAGATGCCGCAGAAGAAGAGCGAGTAGTTGCCGCCAAAGAGACCGCTGATATATTTGCACCGCTTGCCAATCGTCTTGGTATTGGTCAATTAAAATGGGAGCTTGAGGATTTAGCTTTTCGTTATTTGCACCCCGATATTTATAAAAACATTGCCAAGCAGCTCGATGATAAGCGCCTTGCCCGTGAAGCGTATATGGTTGATATGGTTGAACAGGTCAAACAACGCCTCCATGAAGCGGGTATTAAAGCTGAGGTGTACGGCAGGCCAAAACATATCTACAGCATTTATAAAAAAATGGCGAAAAAGAACTACGAGTTTGATCAGCTATTTGATATACGCGCTATGCGAATTGTGGTTGAACGATTACAAGACTGCTACGGTGCTCTAGGTATAGTGCACACTAATTGGCGTCATTTAAATAAAGAGTTTGACGATTACGTTGCGACCCCAAAACAAAATGGCTATCAATCTATTCATACGGTTGTGTTTGGTCCTGAGGGTAAAACCGTTGAAATTCAAATACGAACACACGACATGCATCAAGATGCAGAGCTGGGTGTCGCCGCGCATTGGATGTACAAAGAAGGCGCATTACCAGGGCGTGGTTCAGGCTATGAGCAAAAAATTAGCTGGTTGCGTAAATTACTGCAATGGCAAGAAGAAGTGGTTGATGGCAGCGATTTAGCACAAGAGCTTAAAAACCAAGTGGTTGAAGATCGTGTGTATGTGTTTACCCCTCGAGGCGATATTTTTGACTTACCACTGGGGGCAACGCCTCTTGATTTTGCTTACTACATTCACTCCAATGTAGGGCATCGATGTATTGGCGCAAAAATATTTGGCAAAATAGTGCCATTTACTCATCAGTTAAGCACTGGTGACCAAGTTGAAATACTAACCCAAAAGCAGCCAAACCCAAGCCGTGATTGGTTAAACCCGTCGCTGGGATATATTAAATCGTCTCGCGCTAGAGCCAAAATCCACCATTGGTTTAAACAGCTCGACCGCGATAAAAATTTAAGTGCGGGTAAAGAAATCCTTGATAACGAATTACAAAAATTAGAGCTAACTTATAAAGATTTAGATCCTGCTATAAAGCGTTTTAATTTTAGAGAACTTGATGACTTAATGGTCGCCATTGGCGCAGGCGATATTCGTCTTAACCAAATGCTTAACTTTATTACCGACAGAACAGAGCATGAGCCGGTAATTCGTTTCAAATCGCCTAGTAAAGTGACTGGTGACAAAAACGGTATTGTGGTGGATGGGGTCGGTAGTTTAATGAGCCATGTTGCTCGTTGTTGTCGCCCAGTACCTGGGGATGAAATTATTGGGTATATTACTCAAGGGCGCGGTATTGCGGTGCACCGAGAGGATTGTGATTCGTTTAGTAATTTAAAAAACAAGCACCCCGAGCGTGTTATTTCAGTGAGTTGGTCAGATGATATTAGTAGCTCTTATGCCTTAACTATTCGCATTGAAGCCAGCGATCGTTCTGGGCTAATTCGTGACATCAGCTCAGCACTTGCCAATGAAAAAGTTAATGTGCTCAATATGAACGTAAACACGGTTGATAGCACTCAAACTGCTATTTTTGTGATGCAAATTGAAGTGCATGACTTACAGGGCACTAATAAAGTACTGTCTAAGCTACATCAGATCGAAGGGGTGCACAGTGCAAAACGAGGGCAGTAATCAGGCTAACAATGAGGCTTTAAGCCAACTGCTGGAAATAATGCAAACACTGAGAAACCCTGAGGGCGGATGCCCTTGGGATCTCAAGCAAACGTTTGCGTCAATCGTACCTCACACTCTTGAAGAAGCCTATGAAGTGGCTGATTGTATTGAGCGCGACGATTTAAGTGAACTTAAAGGTGAACTAGGTGATCTGTTATTTCAAATAGTGTTTTATGCGCAACTAGCGCAAGAGCAGCAATTATTTGATTTTAATGATGTAGTGGCTCAATTAAATGAGAAGCTGGTATGTCGTCATCCACATGTATTTTCATCGCAAGACACCCCCACAACTGATGCCGAATTAGCCGCACAATGGCAAGCAATAAAAGCACAAGAGCGTGCTATTAAACTCAAAGGTGAAAGCTCGTCACTTTGGCAAGATATACCAAACAGTTTACCTAGCTTAACAAAAGCCAAAAAAATTCAGCAACGTGTAGCCGCTTTAGGCTTTGACTGGCCCACTTATCATGGCGCTATAGATAAGGTGAGTGAGGAAGTTGAGGAAGTCAAAGAAGCCTTAGAACATGACCCGTACTCAGCGCATACAGCAGAAGAGCTAGGTGATTTGTTGTTTGCTACCGTGAATGTAGCGCGCCATGTTAAACGTGATCCAGAACAATTGCTTCGCAGTGCCAACGATAAGTTTTCTGCACGATTTGAAAAGGTGCAGAATTACTTAATTGCCCAGGGTAAATGTATTGAGTCAGCGTCTTTAGAGGAAATGGATGCGGCATGGGATGCAATAAAAAAATTAAATAAATAGGGACATAAAAAATGTCTGTTTTTTGTGCACAGATTTGCTATTTATAGCTGGATTGCTTAGCTATGTTTTGGTACAATTTCGCCCCGTCTTGTTTATATTCCAAAATCACTTGTTTGGGTATTATATTCCTTTTAATTCCTGATATTCTAGGGTTCGCATGAGTACAAAATTTATCTTCGTTACTGGCGGAGTTGTTTCTTCGTTGGGTAAAGGTATTGCAGCAGCATCATTGGCCGCTATTTTAGAAGCCCGTGGCTTAGATGTTACCATTCTAAAGCTGGATCCTTACATCAACGTTGACCCAGGCACAATGAGCCCAATTCAACACGGTGAAGTATACGTTACCGAAGACGGCGCAGAAACGGACCTTGATTTAGGTCACTACGAACGTTTTATTCGCACCAAAATGACCAGCCGTAATAACTTTACGCAAGGGCGTGTATATGAAGATGTGCTACGTCGTGAAAGACGTGGTGAATATCTTGGCGCAACTATTCAGGTTATTCCTCATATTACCAATGACATTAAGCAACGTGTTTATGATGGCGCAGAAGGCCATGATATAGCAATCGTTGAAATTGGTGGTACGGTAGGCGATATTGAATCACAACCATTTATCGAAGCAATTCGTCAAATGGGCACAGAAATTGGTCGTGAACGCGCACTTTTCATTCACTTAACCTTAGTGCCATTTTTAGGCCCTGCAGGTGAAGTGAAAACAAAACCAACTCAGCATTCAGTTAAAGAGTTACGCTCGGTAGGTATTCAACCAGATATTCTTATTTGTCGCTCAGACCGTAAGCTGCCAAATAACGAGCGTGCAAAAATTGCATTGTTCACAAACGTTGAAGAAAAAGCCGTTATTTCACTGCCTGATGTAGACAGTATTTATAAAATCCCTGCGTTATTAAAATCGCAAGAGTTAGATAACTTTGTATGTCGTCGTTTTCATTTAGACGCGCCTGAAGCTGATTTAGCTGAGTGGGAACAAGTATTGTATCAAGAGTCTAACCCAACGGGTGAAGTGACAATTGGTATGGTAGGTAAATACATTGAATTACCAGATGCATACAAATCAGTAAACGAAGCATTAAAACATGCTGGATTAAAAAATCGTTTAACTATTAATATCCAATACGTTGATTCACAAGACTTAGAAACCAAAGGAACGGATGTTCTTTCTCGCTTAGATGCTATTTTAGTGCCAGGTGGTTTTGGTGGTCGTGGTGTTGAAGGTAAGATTTTAGCGGCAAAATATGCTCGTGAAAACAAAGTGCCTTACTTAGGTATTTGTTTAGGTATGCAGGTTGCGCTTATTGAATACGCACGAAATGTTGCCGGTTTAGTTGATGCAAACTCAACTGAATTTAACGCAAATTCAGAGTCGCCAGTGGTTGGTTTAATCACTGAGTGGTTAGATGCCGAAGGTAATGTTGAATTACGTGACGAAAAGTCTGATTTAGGTGGCACTATGCGTTTAGGCGCACAAAAATGTCATTTAACACCAGGCTCTAAAGTACATGATGTGTATGGTAGCGACGAAATTGTTGAACGTCATCGTCACCGTTATGAAGTTAACAACAACTTTGTAGCACAACTTGAGCAAGCTGGTTTAAGCTTTACAGGTTTATCTGAAGATAAAAAACTAGTAGAGATTATTGAGAATAAAGATCATCCTTGGTTTATTGCAGCGCAATTCCACCCGGAATTCACTTCAACACCACGTGATGGTCACCCGCTATTTGAAGGGTTTGTAGCTGCGGCTCATACCTATCAAAAAGCGTCTTCGTAATATAAAAAGGCTGTGCATGATGCGCGGCCTTTTTTGTTTCTAAGGCTAGCCAAACTCAGGTTAGCCGCACTCACCATTTTGGGAATATAGAGGAATCAAGATGTCAGAAATCGTAAAAGTAATCGGTCGTGAAATTATGGACTCGCGTGGTAACCCAACTGTTGAAGCTGAGGTATATTTAGCTGATGGTTCATGGGGCCGTGCTGCTGCACCTTCAGGTGCATCTACAGGAACTCGCGAAGCATTAGAATTACGTGATGGTGATAAAGCGCGTTACTTAGGTAAAGGCGTATTAAAAGCGGTTGGCTTCATTAATAATGAAATTGCAGAAGCGCTAAAAGGTCAAAACGCACTTGCTCAAAGTGATGTAGACCAAGTAATGCTTGATTTAGATGGTACTGAAAACAAAGAAAAACTAGGTGCTAATGCTATTTTAGCGGTTTCACTTGCTAACGCAAAAGCGGCTGCACAATCTAAAAAAGTAGAGCTATACGAGCACATTGCTGACTTAAATGGCACGCCAGGTGTTTACTCTATGCCACTACCAATGATGAACATCATCAACGGCGGTGAGCACGCTGATAACTCAGTAGATATTCAAGAATTTATGGTTCAGCCAGTAGGTGCTACTAACTTCCGTGAAGCATTGCGTATGGGTGCTGAAGTATTTCATAGCCTAGCTAAGGTACTTAAAGCAGATGGACATTCAACAGCTGTAGGTGACGAAGGTGGTTTTGCACCAAACCTTGCATCAAACGAAGCTGCACTTGCAGCTATTAAAGTGGCTGTTGCAAATGCCGGTTATGAGCTTGGTAAAGATATTACCCTTGCACTTGATTGTGCGGCCTCTGAGTTTTATAACAAAGAAGCAAATATCTATGACCTTAAAGGTGAAGGTAAGCAATTTACATCTGAAGAGTTTAACCACTTCTTAAAAGATTTAACTGAGCAATACCCAATTGTATCAATTGAAGATGGTTTAGATGAGTCTGATTGGGATGGCTTTGCACACCAAACCAAACTAATGGGCGATAAAGTTCAATTAGTGGGTGATGATTTATTCGTAACCAATACTAAGATTTTAAAACGCGGTATTGATAACGGTATTGCCAATTCAATCTTAATTAAATTTAACCAAATTGGTTCATTAACAGAGACGTTAGCTGCAATCAAAATGGCAAAAGATGCAGGTTTTACAGTGGTTATTTCTCACCGTTCTGGTGAAACTGAAGATGCAACTATTGCTGATTTAGCAGTAGGTACTGCTGCAGGTCAAATTAAAACGGGTTCATTAAGCCGTTCAGATCGTGTTGCTAAGTACAACCAATTGCTACGTATTGAAGAGCAATTAGGCGCTAAAGCACCGTACAATGGTTTAAAAGAAGTTAAAGGTCAGTAATTCTCTAATCAGAATCTGATATTTAAGATTATAAAAATCCTCGCTTATGCGGGGATTTTTTTAAGGAATAAAATATAACACTTCAAAGGTTTATTAATTGTAAAATTTTTGTTATTTTTACGCTGCTATAAAAACAATAAAATGATTATGAAAAATAATAACTATGTTACTCACCTAATCAATGCCAAATATCATGGCACGCTTCCTCCACAGCAGAAAATACTATCTTTTGCGCTAACTAATCCTGAGTTTGTTAGCCATTGGTTGTGCCATGCGCTTTCATCTTCAAATTCATCACAGGAATTAGCTATTGTTTTATGCTTAGCTAAGCATCATAAAATTGAAGCTCTTCAGGTTTTATCTCAATTTTGGCCAACTAAATCTGCAGATCAGCTATTAACCATTAAGTTTGAAAAATATGTATCAGGCCTTCCTAAGTCTATAAGGCAGAGTGTTGAAACTGATTTAATAGGTTTGTGGACTAGCTTAATTATGCCATTGAATATTGAATCCTATGAACAATCATTACCCGTTGCAACAATAGAAACGCAACTAACGAATGAGTTAGCTCAGGAAGTTATAAAACTTGCTAATAATAATTTAAATTTAGCCGGAGTGTATGCTGAAAACTCTACAAGACAAAAAGTTACAGGCATCAGAGACAATGAGCAACTTATAACACAATTACCAGTCGATAATATTCTAATAGCAATATTACAGCGCCTCATGTGTTCAGATGACTATACTGACTTAGCATATGCTGAGCCTATGGTTATTTATCGTTATACACAAGGGCAACAATATAAATGGCACTACGATTTTATTACACCTTCAAATGAAAATGCTAAGCAAGAGCTTAATTTTTTTGGACAACGTAAACGAACTCGGATCATTAATTTAAATGATCGATTTGAAGGTGGTGAGACTACTTTTAAAGATTGGGATATAAGTATTAAAGCGAAGCAGGGGCAAGTGATTAAATTTAATAATATGATTGGTAATCGGGTTGATAAAAATTCAGTGCATAGCGGTAAACCAATCTTATTAGGTGAAAAGTGGATTTGTACGCTTTGGATGCGAGAAAAGCCTTTTTGGTTACGCGAATCTATTTGGTGTGAAAATTAATATCGAACAAATAATTACAACTGAAATTGCTGCTTTAAAATCTCGCCGGTAAAACTGGTTTTTAAGTAAAAGCCACGTGGCAGAGTTTTTATAATTTGTCCGTTTGGGCCTATTGCATCGGTAACAATATGGCTATTGGCTGCTTTTGGTCGTATTTGCATTACATCCCCTAAATGACCTGAAATTTCATCAATTCTACCAAGAGCTATAAGCTCCATTTGTTCTTCCCAGTCTCGCTGCAATTGTGCATCTTGCGCGGGGGAAGGTTGCCACAAAAAGCCACTGCCTATGGTTCTATCAAAAGGAGCGATATCGCGCTCACTTAAAATAGGTAACCATAAAACATGATTCAACTTTTTACGTACGCTACTTGTGTGCCACGTCATGCCAGTTACATTCATTAGCGGGGTGACCGACACAAAGGTGGTTTCTAGCGGTTTACCTTTATATGAAATAGGCAATGTTTTAAGCTCTATGCCTAAATCTTCAAAGTCGGGGAGCGGTTTTGAACCAGCGGTTGCGCCTAATACATACTCAATCAGTTGACCTGTCCAGCCTTTTTCACGCAATAAATCATCTGGCGTTTTAAAGTGGTATTGCTGTGCTAGTTGTCCAAGTGTGAGCCCTGCAATATTATTGACACGTTGCATTAGTTGATTAATTGAATGAGGTTTTAAAGGTTGCATACTGTTAATTTAGTTGAATAAATACCAACGCCATGATAGCAAATTAGCTTGATAGTGGATATCTTTAGCGGTTGGTTGATTTTTATACGTGCAGTGGTTGGTGCAATTTTATGCACTGCTTTAAAACGCTAAAATTAACTAAGTAACTGAACTACATTGTTTTTTTTGTTTTTGGTGTTCAGTTTTAATTAAGGTCTATAATTGTTGTAAGGATAAATACAGATGTATAAACATGTTTATCCACAGATTCTGTGGAGAACATCACTTTTTTGATCTTGTATTGTGGATTTGTTTGGTAAATGAGCGTGTTTTACAAAAGTTATGCACAAGCTGTGAGTAACCAGCACAAACAGTGTGGTTTTTATGTATTTACGTATGGCAGTGTTGTTTGTTATTCACATGCAATGGATTTCGCCATTAATTTGCCTTAAGCGAAGGTGTTAACGAGGCTTGCACGTAATAGTATTTGCCGTATTGCAGCTAATGTGGAACAATCATAAAAAATCGACTTACAAATGAGGCACTAAGGTGATTGATGCCGAAGGTTTTCGTGCCAATGTCGGAATTGTAATTTGCAATAATCAGGGGCAAGTGTTTTGGGCCAGACGCTATGGTCAACATTCTTGGCAATTTCCCCAAGGTGGTGTTGATGATGGTGAAACACCAGAACAAACTATGTACCGTGAATTACACGAAGAAGTAGGTTTGCGACCAGAAGATGTAGAAATAGTTGCAAGCTCAAAACATTGGTTACGCTATAAATTACCCAAACGATTAATCCGCCGAGATTCAAGTCCGGTGTGTATTGGGCAAAAACAAAAATGGTTTTTACTAAAACTGCGCTGTAAAGATGAAGATGTTAACTTACTGAAAACCCATCATCCGGAATTTGATGATTGGCGATGGGTAAGTTATTGGTATCCGGTTAGACAGGTTGTGTCGTTTAAACGGGACGTTTATCGACGTGTTATGAAAGAGTTTGCTCCCTTTGCTATGCCCTTTAATAAGCGAGAGCAACAAAAAGATCACTGGCGAAATAAAAGGTAGTTTTACATAAAAAGGAGCAGTGTATGCTGGCAACACTCAGAGCGATAGCTGAGTCTGTTTCGCAACAAGCGAATTTAGACGACGCGTTAGTGTGCTTTGTGAAAATGGTAAAAGATGCTATGAATACCCAGTGCTGCTCCATTTATTTTGCAGATTACAGCCAAGATAATTTTGTACTGATGGCTACCGAAGGGTTAAACCCTGATGCGGTGGGCAAATTTAGAATTGGCTTTACCGAGGGTTTAGTTGGGCTTGTTGCTCAGCGTGAAGAAGCAATTAACATTGCCTTTGCCAAGTCGCATCCTCGTTTTAAACTCTCCCCAGAAGTTAACGAAGAAGGTTATAACGCCTTTTTGTCTGTGCCTGTTGTTCATCAAAAAAAAGTGTTAGGTGTTATTGTTGTTCAACAGAAAATGGCGCGGGTATTTTCTCAAGATGAGGAGTCGTTTTTAATTACGCTTTCTGCTCAGTTAGCTTCGCAATTAGCCCATGCTGAAATAAAAGAAGTATTACGCCAAGACGAGTCGTCTCATCAAACATCGGTATTAAAAGGGGTTTCTAGCGCACCTGGTATAAGTATTGGTAAAGCTTTTGTTGTTATTCCTAAACTTAATTTTAAGTCCATAGAACTTACTAAGAATAATGATGTCATTGAACAGCGCCGTTTATTCACCCAAGCGGTTGCTGCTACGCGCAAAGAATTTAGCACCTTATCGATGACGTTAAGTGACAGCATACCGCAAGAGGCGTTGGCTGTATTTGATGTATATCAGCAATTACTAGATGCTAAAAGTTTAGGTCATAATGTAGAGACACAATTACAAGAAGGGTGGTGTGCAAAAAGTGCATTAAAAATTGTGATTGAACGTTTAGTTGCACAGTTTAACGAAATGCAAGACCCTTACATTAAAGAGCGTGCGGTTGATGTTAAAGACATTGGCTTACGAGTGCTGCATCACTTAGTGAATACCGAACACGCAATAAAAGACTACCCTGAAAACACCATTTTAATAGCGCACACACTAACGCCAGCTATGTTAGCAGAGGTGCCCAATGAGCGTTTAGCGGGGGTTGTGAGTATTAATGGTTCAGCCAATAGCCATGCCTCTATTTTAACCCGTGCTATGGGCGTGCCTGCGATTTGGGGTATTGAAGATTTACCGTTATTGCAGTTTGATAGTAAAGAAATGATTTTAGATGCTTTTGCTGGGCGTTTATATATTTCGCCTTCGCAAATGCTTATTGATGAGTATACCGAATTACAACACCAAGATAACTTACTCAATAATCGGTTTTTAGAAGAACAAGCACTGCCTTCAATCACGTTAGACGGTGAGCATATTAGTTTATTACTTAATGCAGGGCTTGAGCTTAATACCCAACAAAATAGTGCCCATATTTGTGATGGTGTTGGCCTTTACAGAACCGAAGCATGGTTTATGCAAAAGGGGCAGTTTCCATCGCAACAAGAACAAGAAAAGTGGTACCGAGAAGTACTAAGTAGCTATTACCCTAACCCCGTTGTTATGCGAACGTTAGATATAGGTGGCGACAAAGTTTTAGATTATTTTAACATTACCGAAGAAAACCCGTTTTTAGGATGGCGAGGTATTAGAATTAGCTTAGATCATCCTGAGCTTTTTTTAGATCAACTCAAAGCGATGCTAAAAGCGAATATTGGCTTAGGTAATTTAAAAATAATGCTGCCGATGATCAGTGGCACCGATGAGGTTGAAGAGTCACTGGCATTGTTTAACCAAGCTTATTATGAGTTAAGTGAAGCATTTCCTGAGCAACTAATAGAAAGGCCTGATATTGGTATTATGCTTGAGGTACCTTCAAGTGTATTTATGCTGCCAGAGTGGTCTAGAAAAGTCGATTTTTGTTCAGTGGGTAGTAACGACTTAACTCAGTATTTATTAGCCGTAGACAGAGCAAATGCACGCGTAGCCGATTTATTTAACCCCTACCATCCAGCCGTGTTGCGTGTATTAAATAATATTGCCAGCGAGTGTGAGCACTATGAATTGCCCTTTAGTTTATGTGGGGAGCTTGGTGGCGACCCCGAGGGCGCAATATTACTGATTGCTATGGGTTATAGGCGTTTAAGCATGAACTTATCGTCACTAAACAAAGTGAAGTGGGTGCTAAGGCGCTTAAATGTAAGCGACATGGAACAATTACTGAGCGAATGTTTGGCACAGCCCAACGCTAAACAAGTACTGCGGTTAACTCGTAGTTTTATGATAGAGCATCAGCTAGGTAATTTATTTTATACACCAAAATGATAGAACTGTAATTGTTTATATAATCAATTAAAATATACTTATAATTAAATGTATTAGAGATAACTATGTATGAACTAGGACTTCTAGTTGCAAGTTGTGCGCTGTTAGGCTGCATTGTTGGTTTTTTAGCAGGGTTACTAGGCATAGGCGGTGGTTTAATCATTGTGCCAGTGCTAAGTAGTTTGCTACTTAGTTTTGACGTTGCCGCTGCTGATCATGTGTTAGTTATCGCCATTGCAACATCTTTAGCCTCTATTTTATTTACTTCTACCTCTTCAGCGTTGGCTCATCATAAAAATGATAATGTGCCTTGGGAAATTGCTCCTTGGGTTATGTCGGGCGTGGCCATTGGTGCATTGGTAAGTGGCTTTGCTGCCAGCTTTATCCCTGAGAAAATGTTAAAAACGGTGTTTGCCGTCAGTGTAGTTTTTATTGCAATGAGAATGGTACTTTCTGCTCGTAATAAAGTGAGCGCAGAACACCCTTTGCCCGCAGGCCCCGTGCTAGCTAGTGTTAGTTCGGTAATGGGGGCTTTGTCTGGATTAATTGGCATTGGTGGCGGTGCATTACTTGTGCCTATGTTGCATTATTTTTCGGTTGATATTAAAAAGGCAATTGGTTGCGCTGCTGCATGTGGTATTGTAATTGCCTTTTTTGGGTCTATCGGTTACATCAGCGCTGGGTGGCATGTAACGGACTTAGCGCATGGTTTTATGGGGTTTGTATATTTACCTGCTTTATTTGGGATTGTTGTTACCTCATGGTTTATAGCGCCTATTGGGGCTAAGGCAACACATTACTTACCTGTGAATACAATTAAGAAAGTTTTCGCGATGTTACTGGTTTTCATCGCTATTAAAATGGTTTTTAGCTAAAGGTTTATTTTTATGGCACTGGAGTTTCCTCAAATTGATCCAATAATATTTTCTGTTGGACCACTTAGCGTTCGTTGGTATGGGTTAATGTACTTAATTGGTTTTGCGTTTGCGATGTGGTTTGCTAATCGTCAAGCTAAAAAACCAGGGTCGGGTTGGACTAAAGACGAAGTCAGTGATTTACTCTTTTACGGCATGCTGGGCGTTATATTAGGTGGGCGTATTGGTTATGTTCTGTTTTATCAATTTAGTTATTTTATCGAAAACCCCTTATATTTATTTAGAATCGATCAGGGTGGTATGTCGTTTCATGGCGGCACACTTGGGGTGATCACTGCGATTGCTATTTTTGCTTACAAGCGTAAAAAGTCCTTATTGCAAGTCGGTGACTTTGTAGCGCCTTTAGTGCCAGTTGGTTTACTTGCCGGGCGTATAGGTAACTTTATTAACGGCGAATTATGGGGCCGCACTACCGATGTTCCATGGGCAATGGTATTTCCAACTGGAGGCCCGCTTGCACGCCACCCATCACAACTTTACGAAGCTTTTTTTGAAGGTCTAGTATTGTTTGTCATATTATTGTGGTTTATTAAGCGTCCTCGTCCTGCGGGAAGTGTGTCAGGTTTGTTTTTACTGGGTTACGGCGTATTTAGGTTTGGTATTGAGTATTTTCGCCAACCCGATGCGCAATTGGGGTTATTTGCCGACTTCATTTCAATGGGGCAAATTCTATCGTTACCTATGATCATTGGCGGGTTAGGCTTACTTATTTGGGCCTATAAACAACCACAATCGCAAACAGCGGCAAAAGTTTAAAAGAAGAAGTTAGATGAAACAATATTTAGAATTATGTCAGCGCATTGTTGACCAAGGACAGTGGGTTGAAAATAAACGCACCGGTACACGTTGTTTAACGGTTATAAACGCTGATTTAGAATACGATGTGGCGAATAATCAGTTCCCTATGATCACCACTCGAAAGAGCTATTACAAAGCGGCTATTGCTGAATTGTTAGGTTATTTAAGAGGCTATGACAGTGCTGAGCAGTTTCGTAGTATAGGCTGTAAAACCTGGGATGCTAACGCCAATGAAAATAGTGCCTGGCTCAATAATCCTAACCGTAAAGGTGAGGATGATATGGGGCGCGTTTATGGCGTTCAAGGACGTGGCTGGCAACGCCCTGATGGTTCAACATTGGATCAACTGGCAAAGGTCATTAATAATTTAAAAAATGGCATAGATGATCGCGGCGAAATTATTACATTTTACAACCCTGGTGAATTTGAACTTGGTTGCTTGCGCCCATGTATGCACACACATACCTTTTCATTATTGGGCGATACCCTGTATTTAACCTCATATCAACGCAGTTGTGATGTTCCACTAGGACTTAATTTTAATCAAATTCAATGTTTTGTATTACTTGCATTAGTTGCCCAAATTACCGGCCATAAAGCGGGTAAGGCATATCATAAAATTACCAATGCTCATATTTTTAATGAACTAAAAAAAGTATCATACTACCACTGATTGTGAAGTTAAGGCGTATTCTAGTTAGTGAATTTTCATTTTTCACTATTCTTATTTTTCTCAATATAACCTAATATCTCCTAATTTTACTTACTTAGTTTTTTATAAACCCTCCTATAGTTACCTTTAATTTTAAACCCCCATACTTACTTTTTGTATAAAAAATATAATTGACATTATGTAAGTGTGACATATAGTTCAAATATTAGTCATTCAGGGAGAGTCGTTATATCTTGTTCAGAATTAATTAAATGTTACAAACTACCAACTGATGTCGTTTCTCCAATTTCAAATCGAGACATATATATTACCCTCTTAGGTAGCCACTCTCCTGTTATTTATTCGATTGTTGATTCTCAAGGAGTAATAGTAAAGTGTGTTCAAAATTGGCTGCGTTATCTGACAAAATCCATTGGGGTAACAATCACAGACGGTTCGGTAGATCAGTATGGAAGGTCTGTTGTTTACTTTGTTAGATGGATCGAGGAAGAAAAATACTATCCCAACTTGTCTGTAGATGAAGTGCTGGTAATTATTACAAGGCAAGACATTAGGGCTTGGGTTGAGTATATGACTCAGCTGAATTTGTCTCCGTCAACAATCCGTACTAGAGAAGTATGTGTAAAGCAGTTACTTGATTGGTTAACAACGATTGATGGTGGAAATGTAAGGTTACAAGAAAATAGCCCTTATGGGCGAGACCATAATAATAAGCTAAAGTATGTATCAAAATCAGTCAGAAGTAAAAGTCCTAAGTTTATCGACACAAGCACAATTATTTCAGTTCTATCGAAATTCTACAATGAATGTGAACGCTGTATGTTCCATACACAATATGATACGGGATTACGTATTAGCGAAATTATTGAGCTAAGAAAAAGGGATCTGCCAGATTTAGATTTGTACCCAACAACAGCAGAATTTATTCCTATGGTTGTTCAGGGTATGAAAGGACGTGGAGGGCAACCCAAGGAGCGTATTACATTAATTTCACGGGCTGTATTAAACCGAATTAAACGATATCACAACACTATAGATTACAAACTATCTGCAGATTGGGATATGATTGACCCAGATAAACCCGTTTTTTTGACTGTGAATAGATATTCTTGGGGGTATCGTAATGCCAAAAAGCAGTTTGATAGTGCCGTATCAAGGTCAATAGCTCCTGAAGGCTTTACTACCCATTGGCTTCGTCATGGTACTGCTTTTTCAGTGTTGAGGTCGAGCATTGGGCGCGGGTATGAGGACAGAATATTAACTGTGCAGCAAATGTTGGGGCATGCCCACCTTTCGACCACTGAAGTATATACTCAAATATCACCTGCATTGCTAGCTGACTTAACTAAAAAAGGTCATGAAATAGATCGGGCAGATGAAGCTCATAATATACGTAAGGCCACATTCTTGCCACCACTAAAACATAAAGAGCGTCGAGGCCATAAATAATGAACAATATCTACCGTTTAAGCAGGCCGCCAAGACCGACATTTTATGACCCTCATGCTCAAATAAAATGGATGTTTTATCAAGTATATTCAGAACAGACAGTTAAATCAGGTAAAAATGCTACCTATGCGATGGGTAAATATATTAAATTTATTTCTGAAACTGACAGTTATTACAATGAGCTAGCTCAAGATAAGCGATTCTTCTTATCAAAGTATTGGGAAATTGATGCTTTAGTACGTTTTAATCGGTGGTTAAGACAGCAGCAACTAGCAAGTAAAACCAAATACTCACTATATAAGTCCGTAAGGTCGGTCTTAAATATGGCTTATTCGTTATCAGTTATCAATGAAGTGATATATAACGAGCCATTTGACAAAGGCGAAAGGGAAACAGAGACCAATACAGCTTTTGAAACTGATGTTGATTTAAAAATATCTGCTGCTATAGATAAATGGATATACTTGTCTATCAGAGTCTTAAACGGTTATACAAAAACAAATAATGGCATACAGACGCTAGCAGGGAAGTATAAATACAAAGGTGGTCTGAGTGTCGGTGGTATTGTTTATCGTTCAGCTAAAGAGTTGGCGGTAGCGCATAATCTAAAACCTAGTTTAGTTCAAAATAGATTAGCTAACGGTTATTCAATAGAAGAAGCCGTAAAGCCAAATGCCAAATCTAATTACGATTCAGGAATAGCTAAATCAATTATTGTAGAAAATATAGAATACCCATCAGTTTCAAAAGCTGAAAAAGCATACAAAATTTCTGGTGCTAGACACAAATTACTTAAGGGTTACTCAGTTGAGGAGGCCTTTAATTTGCGTCCAAGGTACGCTAAAGCTGGCAGTATAGAGTCGGCTTTGTGGCTATTTGAGGAGAAATATGATTGTAACCCTCGAACAATGCTTGAGCACGTTAAGAGTGATATAAACAACAGCCCATTTAAAGTTAATGACTTACTAGATTACTTTAATCAGTGGGGGGTTTGGTATGGTGTTACTCGTGATTTAGTAATGCCGCTTGTAATTAAGTTAATTTCGCTCACAGGTTTAAATCTAGAGTCTGTTAAAAGTCTTACATTAGATAGTTATCAAGAGTCACACCCTTTAACAGGGCAACCAGTAATTTCTTATTTAAAGGCCCGCTCGGCATCAAAATCTAGAACTATTGATAGAGAGTTACATATCCCTACATTAGAGGTAGAGGAGTTCTTTATTGAGGGTAAGATTCAGGAAGACATTCATTCACTTATACACTTAGTCATTGAGTTAACTAAAACGATTCGCCATTTAGCGGATGATGAAATCAAGGGTAAGTTGTTTATTTTTGAAAACACATCCACGGAGAAAAGGGAAAGTGGTAAAATTTGCTCATTGGATAATCAGATCTTGGTTACGGGTTGGTTGAATTCGTTCCCTAAGAAGAATAAATTATTTGATATGGAAGGCAAGACAATAATATTTAACACGTTAAAGTTTAGGCCTACTCTTGTCAGTAAGATGATTAATCAGGGGGCTGATATATTTCAAGTAAGTGTAGTTTTAGGTCATGGAAGTATAATCACAACAGCTAGATACCTGTCAGAGCATCGCTTACAGCCTAAATTTAATGAGAAAATGAGCAAAGCGATCGATAGTATATCTAAGCGTTCTATAGAGCAAAAAAGCACAACCCCCTATACTGATGTGAACCAATCAAACTTAGAGCCAATCAAAACTTTATCTGGTTGCAGTTGTAAAGACCCGTACAGCCCAAGTAGTAAAGTCAAGGAAGCAACTAATTATAAAGAAGGCTCTTTATGTAAATATTGGAATATGTGTTTATTATGCGACTCATCTTTTATTACTGAAAGCGGGTTGCCAAAGCTAATTAATTATCAGTTAGAGCTTCAAGAATCGTTAGATAAAAACAGTCCATCGGTTTTACCTCGAAAAAAGCTAGTTGAGAGTACTATTGCGCTAATTGATGGCATCCTTCAACCGGATGAAATATTTTCTGAATCAGTTATCGCAAATGCTCATGTGTTGGCGTGTGAACTTGATAATTTGGAAATTGATCAACTTGTCTATCAAGGGTTTTGATCATGAATTCAAAAACATTTTTTTGCAAAGATGCTTTTTTAAAAGATGTATGTGATGGAAAAGCATCATTTGATGACAATGTGCTTATTTGGAACAGTAAGTTCCCAGATGGTGTTTGGGATTTTAGAGATACGAAAAAAGCAGACGGGATGGGAAAAAGAACAAATAGTATTGTTTGGCTTGATTACTACCCTCAAGCTACTAATTTTGAAAAACATCATAACTTTGAGCGGATGATTAAGTATGAGCGGAAGTTATCAGAGTCAATCATTTTAGATATTAAAGCTGCTGCAGCTATTTATCTGCATTTTCCTAAATTGCTTAAACATAGTAAGAACACAAAATCCATTATCGACCCGAAAACAGTAAAAGGGCGCATTGACGAGTTGCTGAAGTTTTTTAGCTACCTTTACATGAAACTTAAAAAAGAAGGCTTAAACATAGACAATCTTCAAGATATTTCATATGCACAATTAAAAGTTGGAATCAAAAATTACAATGGTCGCTCAAGCCACCTAAAGCGAGCTTTGAAGCTGATTTCAGACCCAATAATCCAGATGAATCTTCAAGGAAAACTTAGTTGGTCATTAATAGATATTGAATCTCGCTCTATTAACTGGAAGGATGTAGCTGAATATAAAGGGATATTAACACTGCCTGATAATATGTTTTTGTTTTTAATGAACCACGCTAGGAGTTCTATCGGTAACTTCCTGTTCGCAATTGGGCATAAGCAAAATGATGAGTTAGCGGGAGAGGCTACAAGAATTGAGTTCCTAAAAAGCTATCCAGGGCTAGCTAAAACTATTCATACTAAACTTAACCCTGATTTAAAAACTCAAAGCAAAAAATATAAAGAGTGCAACGAAGATTACGGTTACGGCATTCGAGATGTTGGTAAAATTATAAATGATGTCCAATGCTCCGCTATCGTTACGGTTTTTTTGCTCTCTGGCATGAGAATGTCAGAGGTTCAATACGTGTTGAGGGACTGCCTTACAATTGAAAATGGCTATCAATTTATCCGCTCTAAAGTAGTGAAGCAAAAATGCAAAGACCTTCCAATTAATGATACTTGGATTGCAACACCTTTAGCCCTAGATGCTATTAATGTGTTGCGATTACTTACAAGTCATACAGGTAATCCCTATTTAATCTCGGGATTAGAGCCTAGAGAAAAAGATAAAGGTTATAAGTTACCATATACAAGTGGTGGTTTAAGAGCAATTTTAAAGCGATGGATTGTAAAAATTGACCATGACAAGATTTTTAATAATTGGAATTTTTCTGTTCACCAGTTACGAGAGACACTAGTGTTTCAACTTGCTAGGGCTGAAGTGGGACTTCCGTTTATAAGTATGCAATTAAAACATTTCCAACATCGTTTTAAGAGCATTCCAAGTGAAGTAAGCGTTGGATATGGTGAATATAAGAAGAATCTTTTATCAGATATTGCAACCAAAACCCCAGCAGCAAGAGAAAGTATTTTACAGGAGATTTATGGCGAGAATTGTAAATTCGCCGGTGGAGCCGCAGAAACACATAAGGCTAGGATAGATACTTTTTTCAGTGGGTTGGGGTTGTTTGGAAAAGACAGGGAGCATTACATAAAAAGCCTAGCTCAAAAGGGGGTCGAAATTATGCCCACATCAATAGGTGGTTGCACTAAAAACTTTATAGTAGCACCAAAAGAGTCGGTAAAACCTCCACCATGCTATGGTGACTTTCAATGTGACCCTGATTGTGAAAACCATTTGATTTCTGAGTCCTGTAAACCTGCATTGCAAAGTCGTTATGAAATGGCAGTAAAGAAAGCGGGAAGTGAACTAAACGAAGGTAATGCAATAGTTTGGCGTGGGTTATCTGAAAATTTAAAGAAGCATTTGAGTAAGCTGCAGATTGATATAAAGGAAATAAATTAATGAGTAAAAGGCCATATGCATTAGAATCTCATCTTGCAGAACAAAAAGAAAAAAATGATGAGTATATCCTTGACGGCTTGAGCTTTTTGGAAAGCAAGGCAAACTGGGACAAGTACAAAGCTACTGTAAAAGGCTTGCAAGAAGTTATAAAGATTCACTCGCAAAAATCAATTTCTGCAGGCACAATTCGTAGTCGTAAATGGGCATTGGCAAAGCTAAAAAACCTAAAAAATGAACGAAAGTCATGTTTTGCAGTTGACGGTACTAAACAGTCAAAAGCAATAGAGAGAAAGGAACAGCAGGACCTGCTTAGGGATAGAGTAAAAGGTTTGCTAGAGCAAAACACGATATTTTATGAAGAAATACTTCAATTACAAGACGTAATTTCTCGTCAAGATACAGAAATATGTGTGTTATCAAAGAAATTAGAACTATGCCGAGAGTCAAAAATACAGAAAATTAAATAAAGAAGGTAAATATGAAGCAGTACCTAGAGTTACTTAAGGATATAAAGGACAATGGTTCGATCAAATCTGATCGCACTGGAACAGGCACATCATCGGTATTTGGTCGTCAGATTAGGCACGACCTGACCAAAGGGTTCCCGTTATTAACAACAAAAAAACTTCATTTCAAAAGTATCGCCAATGAGCTAATTTGGTTTCTAAACGGTGACACTAATACAAAATGGCTTAATGAAAATGGAGTGAAAATTTGGAATGAATGGGCCACTGAGGACGGGTCTTTAGGTCCAGTATACGGTAAACAATGGACTGCATGGCCTACCAAGAATGGTGGTGAAATTAATCAAATTGAGTATGTTGTCAACCAGTTAAAGAACAACCCTGATTCTAGACGCATTCTTTTTCATGGATGGAATGTTGAGTATTTACCTGATGAAGGCATCTCACCTCAGCAAAATGCCGAAAATGGCAAGATGGCTTTGCCTCCCTGTCATTTGCTATATCAATTCTATGTTGCTAATGGCAAGCTATCTGCTCAACTCTACATTCGTAGTTCTGATAGCTTTTTAGGTTTGCCATATAACATCGCTTCTCTTGCATTGTTAACTCATATGCTTGCACAGCAATGTGATTTAGTAGCCCACGAAATAATAGTATCAATAGGTGATCTGCATATCTACTCAAATCATGAAGACCAAGTAATAGAGCAACTATCACGACAACCCCTCAAGTTACCTGAACTGAAAATCCGCAGTAAACCTGATTCAATCTTTGATTATAAATTTGAAGATTTTGAAATCGTAGGCTATGAGGCTCATCCTAATATTAAAGCTCCAATCGCAGTCTAAGGGGTTTTATTTAATCAAATTTATGATTAGATAAAGCGCCTTGATTGCAAACTGAAGATAAGAGCAAAGACAAACATAGACTCTTTCATTGATAATTTCAAAGTCCTGAAATAGGTTTAAGATTTTAATTAAAGACTTGGTCTGAAAGTACTAGGTCTTTTTTATGCATCACTTTTTATATATACGAATGAGTCATGGCAAAAAGTAAGATCTAACAAATAAACTTAATTGGCAATATATCACAACAAAAGCAAGAGAATATGGCAGGTAACAATTCAGGTAACAGCAACCAAGGGCAACAATGATTTAGTTAAGACTAACACTTCCAATAATGGTGCAAAAGTTAAAATAATAGCTAATAGCTCAAACTAGGAACTCAGTATAATTGCGCTCTCTCATAAATTGCATAAACGCGATTGTCAAATCTTGTCTGAACCAATACATACAACTCTATTCAGTTGCTCTAACTTAGCATGCGCCTCATCAGAAATATCAAAGAGTAATAATTCACCTAACCCTTCAGGTTTAATAGGTCTGTGGTTAAAATCACCATCCAGGATTAGGTTATTTGGAACTTTAGCTAAAGGTGTTTTTGAATTGTTTTTAAGGTTTGTTTCAGCCGCCTTTTCATTGTTAATTAATCTATCTAACTCAATATCAAACAAGTCATCATCCTCTGTTAAAACTTTAGGTGAGCTATCAAGCGGTTCGAGCACAATGCTTTTTTTATTCTCAATTTCAATATCAAAAATTTTAACTTTGCCTAATTCACTAGGTACACCTTCAGCTACACGTATAGCAAAATCAATTAAGTTAGGCTCTGCTGGCATAAACATAAATGCATCTTGGTTAACTGAATCAGTCATGCGCAGAATGCGTCCTAATATTTGCCTAAAGTACAGCTCTGTACGGTAATTTGTTAAGTTACAGCATATTTGTAACCGAGGAATATTAGTGCCTTCACTTACCATTCCAACGCTAATCAGCCACTCACTATCGCTTTGCCTAAATTGCTTTATGATTTTGTCCGGCTCATTTTCGCCGCTAGTAACAATAACCGCATTTTTGTTAAATTTGCTCCAAATTATCGTATTAATTACATGAGCGTGTGAGATTGATGAAGCCACAATTAACCCTCCAGCTTCAGGGTTAATACTTCTAATCTCATTTAGCTTATTAGTTGCTCTAAGGAGCAAGTTTTCAATAACTAATTCGTTAGTAACAAGCTCAGAGTATGAAATAACTTTTGCCTTAAGTAATTCAAAAAAATTAGTAAAAGTCGTTGTTTCTTCGGATTTTGTTAATATAATTTTATTATTATCTAACGCAATTATTTGCGGCACTCGGCATACTTTATCTGATATAGCTTCTTTTAACCCATACACATAATCACAGTTTATTTGGCTAGACTCATTACAGTAATTTGAGAGTGCTATTGGTAAAGAGTCAGATCGCCAAGGCGTACCAGTCAACGAGAGTGTAAATATAGCTTTTTCTTTAATTAAATTGAGGATAGGGCTTCCCCAGGAGTTAGCATCCTCAATTGAAGAACCCGCACAGTGGTGTATTTCATCAAATATTACAAAAACTCTATATTGTTCAAATAACTGCCTAACATTTTCACTTAATGTGCTTAGTGCTTGATATGTGTATGAATCACCTAGCGCACCTATAGAGCCATCAAATCGAGCATTAAATTGCAGAGATAACTCATCGGCAAAATCAGCAGAAACAACAGATGAAGGAGAAAAGCAGAGTATGATATCAATAAGCTTTTCATCATATAATCTTTTTGCTAATACCGATGCCATCACGGTTTTTCCTGCTCCAGGAGTAGCTAATGCTAAAAAGTGCTTAACGGTCCTTTTGTACTTTGCTAGCGCTATTTTTATACATTTTTGTTGCCAATCACGTAGCCGCATTCAGATTGCCTTGTTCAGTTATATTTTCCAAAAGTATATTTAAAGCGGCAATTCGGCCTTTTAAATTTTGTTGTCGTTCTTGGGCAATTAAATATTGCCGTTTAAATAGCGTTTGATGTTGTGGATGTTTATTCCAAAGATTTATGTAAGTTTCGAGCGTGCCTATACACTGCAATAACGCGTTATTGCACTCACTTAGCTCCTTTTGACAATCAGCTTTAAAGTTACTCACATTTGGCATGGGGGATTGAGCAGGGATAATTTTACTTGGCTCAAAATAACGTGTTTTTGTGTAAGTCGTTATCTTTCTATTTAAAGATGTCGATGAATGAAGCCAACCTTTACACACAAGCTTATTAAGCTGTGCGTAAACAAGCTTTCTAATTTTTACAGGGTCAAGTGTTTGATCTTGATGCAGAACTATGTACGCAGTTCTAACTTCTACAACAGTAAAGCGATCAATATTACGCTTACATATAATGGTTTTAATTAAGGGATCTAGCTTCATTGACAACTTAGATAAATTTAATTGATAGAAAGGTGTATTTATTGATGTATATGTAAATAAGTTTCATTATATGTCATGGGTTGGCAGGCTGCAATATGGGATTATTTATCCTTTGCCTGTGGATATTTGCAATGCAACCCATACAAACGCTGATTGGTATGAATATAAAATTAGCCCGAACAAAATGCTCAATACCTCAAGCTGAGCTAGCAAATAAACTTGGTATTGAGGCAAGCTATTTAAGCCGTATTGAAAAAGGCCGAGTTCCTGTTTCTTGCGAGAGAGTTTATCAAATAATTAAAATACTAAACTGTGGGCTAGAAGAGATTTTCCCCGACCCATCACAGGTAGACATACAGCTAAGAAAAAATAAGTAATCTTAGCATTAATCAAATCTTTTTCATTTAATCACTTAATGACGGAGTTTAAGCAATAAATATAAACGAAATAAAATACCAACATGACTCCAATCTTTCTCTAATAATTAGAATATTTCCTAAGGGAAACTGCCGATATTTTACTTGGCAACATGAGGGCTTCAGAATTTAAATATTATATTCAGGATGACGCTTTCGAGCGTCTAATAAGAGCTGTATTATGAGCAAAGGCAAACGGTATACTCAAGAGTTTAAAGAAGTGCACTATTCTGAATTAAAAACTGTCTAGTGAAAGCTGGGAAGTCTAAAATACAGATTATTTTTACTTATTAAGTTAGTGTTAGTGCAAGTGCTAAACCTACTATTGAATCTTAGGAAGGGTTGAAATTGGGTATGAAACATAGGCCAGAAGGATGGGTTGTTTTAACATTCCAGTCAGTGGATGATAAAACGTGTTATGTGTTGTTTTGTTCGTGTAGAAATGATGAATGGCGAGTTAGTTCAGGTTCAATGGCTTTACCTCACTTATCACCATGCGAAAATTATTGGATTTGGCCTCAAATATCAGGCTCTATATATGAGCTCCCCGTTGGTGAAGAAAATGGCTACACCTTCTACACTGGTGCTGTATTAGGCAATTTGTTAGCAAAAGGATACCGCGATGGTACACAATTAAAACGCATAGCACTTAAAGATATTATGGAAGATACATAAGACGCTCATCGCCTTCTAATCTGTCTATTTTTTTACTTTTGAAGGTAATGTGCCCTATATAACGACAGGTACTAGAGGGCTTTGATTAACAAAAGTAAGGAGTATCATGCTGTAAATGTCTTTAGCCCTTCACTATAAGCTAGTATTTGAATACACTAAAAGCTAATAAATGAATACATTAAAAGCTAACGGTGTTACGTTGAATCAAGTATCAGAAGACACTTTCCTACTTATAAGTAAAAATTCGCTTATAGCCTTATCGAACTGATTTATATTCTTATTTATCAATAGTATGTTTTCAGATATTTGCGTTAATTTGAATAAGTCTTAACTTAATCTGTCAGGTTTGATTTTTAGTTTTTGATCAAATCTGACAGTCGCATATGTGCCATTTGCGGATGAAAAGTGAATTTGAAAGCATGTTGGGTGGCGCCTTCGGCTTAACCAACCTAAATTTTATCGTAGGTCGGATAAGTGGCGGAGCCACGCCATCCGACAAAAATGATGAATTTACCAGAAACAACCTAATTTACCACGTTAGTGATATAAATAACTGCTTTATACTGTAAGTTAAACCACTCTTTACCGACTATCGGCTGAGTGCCAATTGCGGACATTAAAGCGTAACTCGTTTCTGCCCCATAATAAGTTAACGTAATTACTCTAAGGGGCTTTGAGCGAAAAGCAGACATTGACCGTTAATCGTTTCAACGACGGCAATTAGCCATACGTTGCATGTTTGCTCCCTTACTGGTTTTACGATATCCAAAACCGACATAACGACCATTAAGCAAATACCAAAGTAAAATAGGTATGTGCTCCAATCATATAGCCAAAGAGGATAAAGCGTTAATAGCACTGCTACAGGCCCTAGAATGCTGAAGACAGCTCTGGTATGGTTTTTATTTTTGTGCGAGTTGTATAAGTTTACCAATAGTTCCAAAGATGCAAAAATAGGTAAAAGCGTATTTACAGCTATTCCTTCGAAGTGAGAGAAGAAGCCTAGTCCTAATGCCGATGCAAGTGACCTTAATGCAGGGAAGCAGGCCGTGCCGCTAGCCAAACGCCACTAGAGCCTACTCTGTCTAATATTTTATTTATCATTTGAAAGTCTATTGGTTGATATTACCATCATTCTAAACTCCGTATATAAGTACGGAGTCAATCATTTTAATGAATCAATTATGGGGCAATGTGTTGGATCTTCGTTTTGCATACAGGTATTTGTCATATCCACAATTACTTTCTCTAAACGTTGAAGGTCATTAATTTTGTCTCGAATGATTGCTAACTTTTGTCGGCTTAATAGCTCAACTTGAGTGCAGTTGCTGTCCATAGACATTAGCGATTTTATTTCTCTTAACGTAAAGCCGAGCGCTTTGGCTTTTGTGATAAACCTAAGTTGTCCTGCTATTGTTTCGTCATATTGTCTATAACCAGATATTGGTTTTTCAGGTTGTGTAATCAGCCCTTCTCGTTCATAAAAACGAATGGTTTCTACATTTAAATTTAATGATTGTGCTAATTTGCCAATGGTTTTCATTATTGCCTTTGTGAATACTACTAATCTAAAGTTATATTTAGTTTAGCTATCCAATGATTTGATGATGCCGCACGCTTCAATTGTATTGTCTGAACCACAAGCACTTGCCATCTGTTGTAATTCAGCTTTAAGCGCCCTTAATTCTTTCATACGTATATTCACTAGTGCAAGTTGCTGATCAATTAATGCATTAACGCTAGAGCAGCTTTCTTCTGGCTTATTTTTTAATTCGATAAGACGTTTAATATCATTGAGTGATATATCTAGGCTGCGACAATGCTTTACGAATTCCAATTGTTTAAGTGCTTTACTATCATACAGCCTGAAATTACCTTCTGAACGGTTTGGATTTAACAGTAATCCTTCTCTTTCATAATATCTAATCGTTTGTATTGAACAGCCCGATTTTTTTGACAATTCGCCTATTTTCATCAATTTCCCCCAGACATTTGACTCTATAGTTACTATAGGATCTATAGTATAGGTATGCAACGAAAGGGATATATAAAAATGACTGAGAAATATTTAAACAATACGAATATCGTTAATTTTGAACACAAAGATATCCAATCCCTGATCGATCAACGAGGGTGGAAAAATTTGGATAATTTCAACAAAATTGGTGCCGCTTATCAGTTTGTAAAAGATGAAATAATGTTTGGCTATAACAAGAGTGATGATATTTCAGCAAGCGATGTGCTAGCAGATGGTTATGGACAATGTAATACTAAGGGTAATCTGTTAATGGCACTATTGCGTGGACTAGGTATCCAGTGTCGTTTCCAAGGTTTTACCATTGATCAGCAACTACAAAAAGGTGCTATCCCAAGCTATGTATTTTGGTTAGCACCTAAATACATCATTCATAGTTGGGTAGAAGTTTACTTTGAAGGGCGTTGGATAAACTTAGAGGGCTTTATATTGGATGAGCAATACTTAAGCTCACTACAGCAGAAATTTAGCCAAGCAAAAGATGAGTTTTGTGGTTATGGTGTTGCAACAAAGTGCTTATCTTCACCCGGTACGGATTGGCGTGGAGAGGATACCTATATTCAAAAAGAAGGTATTCATGACGACTTTGGGCTTTATGATTCACCAGATAAGTTCTATCTCGAAAAAGGTACTAATCTATCAGGTGTAAAACGTTGGTTGTATCAACGAGTGATCCGACATTTGATTAATATGAATGTATCAAAAATAAGAAATAAAAAAGTACTGGAGGTACAAAATGCACAACCATAGTCACAGTCATCAGCATGGTAAAGACGACCGGATTGGTTGGGCATTTTTCCTTAATGTGATATTTACCATTATCGAATTTATAGGTGGTTGGCTCACAAACAGTACGGCGATAATGGCGGATGCCGTTCACGATCTTGGTGATAGTCTTTCAATAGGTTTTGCGTGGATTTTAAGTCGTTTTTCAGATAAAGAAGCATCAGACAAATTCAGCTATGGTTATCGCCGACTTACACTTTTTGGTGCATTGGTAAATAGTATTGTTTTGATTATCGGCTCTATTTGGGTTTTATTTGAAGCAATACCTAAGCTGTCCAATCCTGAAATGCCTGTAGTTGAGGGGATGTTAGGGCTAGCCATACTCGGTGTTGCCGTAAATGGTTATGCGGTATTCAAATTAAAAGCGGGTGAAACACTAAATGAAAAAGTGCTGACATGGCACCTACTTGAAGATGTACTCGGTTGGGTTGCCGTTCTTATAGTCTCTATTGTATTGTTGTTCGTTGAACTGCCGATATTAGATCCTCTATTATCAATAGGGTTTACGCTGTTTATCTTATTTAACGTTTTCAAAAATCTTAAATCAACATTGGTGCTTTTTCTTCAAGCTGCACCCGATAAAGAGACCCAAGAGCGTATTAAGCAGTCATTAATTGAATTTCCTGAAGTAAATGGTATACACCATATGCATTTTTGGTCACTGGATGGTGAAAGTCACGTTTTAACAGCGCACCTTGAGCTGAGTGACAACTTTGACGTTAAAGAATTAATTAAGCTTAAACAAGAGGTTGCAGCTAAATTATCTTCCTATCATTTATCGCATACGACGATAGAGTTTGAGTTTTTAAATGAAAATTGTAGGGATGAAGCAGAGTAAGTTTTATCAATAAAATTTTGGAGCATACAATATAAAAAGCAGCTTAATTAGGCATAACTTAGTAATTAAGCTGCTTTTTTGCTTTTAGATTTCGTCGGATTGCTGTTTGTTACTCTCAGCGCCATGCGCCCATTGATATAAAATAGGCAATACAAACAAAGTTAAAATGGTAGAAGATACAATACCGCCGATAACAACTGTTGCTAGTGGTCGTTGTACTTCTGCACCAATTCCAGTGTTTAACGCCATTGGAATAAAACCTAAACTTGCGACCAGTGCCGTCATTAAAATAGGTCTTAAACGAATGATGGCACCTTCAATGATCGCTACGTATAGGTCGCCTTTTTCATGCCAAAGATCTCGAATAAAAGCCAACATAACCAAGCCATTTAATACTGCGACACCTGACAATGCAATGAAGCCGACACCTGCCGAAATTGATAAGGGCATGTCTCTTAAATAAAGTGAAAATACGCCCCCTGTTAATGCTAAAGGCACGCCACTGAAAATGATTAATGCATCTTTTAATGAACCAAATGCTATAATCAAAATACCTAGGATAACAACCAATGTTATCGGTACAACTAGGCTTAATCGCTTACTTGCTGATTCTAGTTGTTCAAACGTTCCACCATAATCAAGCCAGTATCCTGCTGGAATTTCTCCTTCCTGATTAATTTTAGCTTTAACTTCTTTTACAAAACCGCCTAAATCTCTACCACGAACATTGACGGTAACCACAACTCTTCTTTTTCCGTTCTCTCGGCTAATCTGCGCGGGTAAAGACTCTGATTTAAGCTCTGCAACTTCTTCAATTGGCACATAGTTACCATTCTCAAGTGGAAGCGGCAGATGCTTCAAGCTATCGATATCCGTTCTTATTTGCTCTGGTAGGCGAACAACTAACTCAAACCGTCTGTCACCTTCATAAATGATCCCCGCAGATTCACCGCCAATCGCAGTGGCAACCCAGTCTTGCAATTCGGTAACGTTCAATCCATACCTACCAAGCGCTTCTCGTTTAGGAATTACTGATAAAGATGGAACACCTGTGACCTGTTCCATTCGAGCATCAGCGCACCATCCACGGTTTTCACAATATTTAGAATATCTTTTGCGGTAAGTAATAACCGATCCAAATCATCACCAAATATTTTGATGCCGACATCAGCTCTAACGCCAGAAATCAATTCATTGAAACGCATTTGAATAGGCTGAGTGAATTCATAGTTGTTGCCTGGAATGTTTTTCAGTACTTTTTCCATTTCTTCAACTAATTCACTTTTTGGTTTTGAAGGTTCGGCCCATTCTTTACGTGGTTTTAAAATAACAAAGATATCAGCAATACTCGGTGGCATTGGGTCGGTTGCTACTTCTGGTGTGCCAATGCGCGAGAATACTTTATCAACTTCAGGAAACGCTTTAATACGTTGCTCAAGTACTTCTTGCATTTCTACTGATTGCTCTAGGCCAGTCGATGGAATTCTTAATGCCTGTAGTGCAATATCACCTTCATTTAATTGAGGAACAAATTCTGTCCCAAGCGTAGTTGCTAACCAAAGGCTATACCCCATTAACAGCGTTGAGAATGAAACAATAATCCAACGAAATTTCATCGCCATTTTTAACAATGGTTCATAAATAGACTTGGTTGAACGAATAACTACACTTTCTTTTTCGCTGATTTTACCTTTCATAAACACAGCTACAGCAGCAGGAACCAGTGTAACTGAAAGGATCATTGCGGAAATTAACGCCATAACGACAGTTGCCGCCATAGGGTGGAACATTTTCCCTTCAACGCCAGTTAGCGTGAAAATGGGGATGTAAACAACAGTGATAATTGCCACACCAAACAAGCTTGGACGTATCACTTCTGAAGTGGCTTCAAAAACGGTATTTAGGCGTTCTCTTAAGTCTTGCCTATGACCGTTGTGTTGGGCCTGTGCTAACCTACGGACAGAGTTTTCAACGATGATTACAGCCCCGTCCACTATCAAGCCAAAGTCCAATGCGCCGAGACTCATTAAATTGGCAGATACTCCTGCTTGCACCATACCTGTGATTGTCATTAACATGGAAATAGGGATAACAGCAGCGGTAATGAGAGCTGCACGTAAATTTCCAAGTAGAATAAATAACACAACAATAACTAAAAGCGCACCTTCAACGAGGTTTTTGGTAACGGTTGCAATCGCTTTATCTACTAACGTTGTTCTGTCGTAAACAGGCTCTGCGGTAATGCCCTTTGGCAGAGATTTTTGTATTTCGCTGAGCTTATGTTCCACTTCTAAAGCAACGGTGCGAGAATTCTCACCAATCAGCATCATGGTTGTACCAAGCACTGTCTCAATGCCATTACGAGTAGCAGCCCCTGTTCTAAGTTCTTTGCCTATAGCAACATTGGCAACATCACTTATTTTTACAGGAATACCATCGTTCTTTTTGATGATGACATTGAGGATTTCATCCATTGTCGCAAGTTGCCCAATGGAGCGCACTAACACTTGTTGTCCGTTTTGCTCAATATAACCCGCGCCACGGTTATCATTATTTTTACGTAATGCATCAGAAACGTCTTCAAAGCTTACCTGATGAAAAAGTAATTTTTCGGGTTTCGGCGTTATATGATACTGCTTGTTATAGCCGCCGATGCTGTTGACCTCAATGACGCCTTTAACTTGAGCCAATTGCGGTTTAATGATCCAGTCTTGTATTTCTCTTAAGGCAATAGCGGTATAAGGCTCTCCATTAGGCATTTTAGCGTCAGGAGAAGCTTGTACGGTATACATAAATATTTCACCAAGCCCTGTGGAAATAGGACCCATCTCTGGCTCTAAGCCAGAGGGAATAACGCCTTTTATCGCAGCTAATCTTGCATTGATTAAGTTGCGTGCGAAATAAATATCGGTTCCCTCTTCAAAGATAACGGTCACCTGGGATAAACCATATCTTGAAAGAGAGCGGGTGTGAGACAGCTTTGGTAGTCCAGCTAATGCGTTTTCTACTGGAAAAGTTACCCTTTGCTCCGCTTCTAAAGGTGAATAACCGGGGGCAGAGGTATTTATTTGTACCTGTACGTTTGTTATATCTGGAACAGCATCAATGGGAAGTTTTTGATAACTCCACATACCAACGCCGATGATTACCATCAGCAAGCTTAATACTAAATAGCGCCTATTTATTGCAAGACGCAAAATTGATTCAATCATATTGCGTCTCCTAATGGTCGTCTTCTACTTCAGATTTCAAGATATCTGCTTTAATCAGATAACTGTTTTTGTTTACATATTCAGCGTCTTTACTGAGGCCATCAATGACCTCGATATAGTTTTTGTCTGAACGACCAAGGACAAGTGGTGCAAACTCGTACTCTTCATCTTCTTTTACAAAGACACCTAATTGTCCACCTAGCTCTTGTATGGCAACTTTCTCGACCGCTAAATCCACCTCAAATTGGTTTATCTTTACGTTGCCTTTTAATAATTGACCTGACGTTAGCTTTAACTCAGTGTTGTTTAATCGTACCCGTGCTAAAACATAAGGCTGATCTTTAGCTGGAATAATATTAGTGATGACTGAACTGAATGCGTGTTCACCTTGCTCAATATCAACATGCTGACCGACTTTGATTTGATTATATTGGCTGGTAAACACCTTAAATTCAGCCCACAAGGTGTCAAATTTGACGATTTCAAACAAGCTAGTGTTTTGCGTGATACCGCCAATATTTCCATTTCGCTGTAAAACAGTCCCAGAAACAGGCGATGTTATTTTATAAGTATTTAAGCTCTCATTAGATTCAATAACGGCTAATAGATCGCCTTTTTTTACCGTATCACCAACAGTGAAGTTTATTGTCTTTATAACGCCGTTATATCTAGCGCCAACTTGAAATAATTGTTCAGCGCCTATCGTCGTAGAGCCGTATACAGGGATAGTTTGGTTCAACGTTTTTGAAGCTAAATAGGCTGTTTCAACACCAACCTTTTTTGCCATGTTATTGTCGATTTTGCTTATGCCTTCTTCGCCTTCATGTTCATCTTCACTAGCGAAAACACTTTGAATGGGTGATAGATACCCAATAAAAATCAATAGTGCGAGTAAATAGTTTTTCATTTTGAATTCCTAAACGATTCAGTTAATCACTGAATCAATAAATTGTTATTAAACTTAAAGTGATGTTTATTTAGAGTGACAGCGCTTCGTTTGTTAGTTTTTCTATCTCTGCGCCATAAATTAGGGCAGCAGATGCCGCGTCAATAAGGGTTCGCCGAGCATTTAACAGCTCTTGTCTAGCCGATACATAATCAAGATATCCATATCGACCTTTTTGATAGGCGTCTTGAGTATCTTCCAGTGCATCTTCAAGCATTGGGATAACCGACTGCTTTAATGAATTAGCTGTTAATATGGCTTGTTTTCTATTGGAGTATGCTCGTAGTAAGTGATTTCTAAATCTTAACTTAGTCGCCTCTTTCTCTATGGCAACTTGGTCACGCTCTGCTAGCGCACTAGCGATTGCGCCAGAATTTCGCTTTTCAGCAAACAAAGGTAAGCTAAAGCCAGCGACCAGTGCCGTATCATTGGCTTCTTGAGAGCGCCTAACACCAACAGACCATTTGATATTGGCCGTTGACTCTGTTTTAGCCAACTGTAACTCGGCCTCTTTTAGTCGCTGCTCACTTGCATAAACTTGAATAGCAGGGTTTTTCTCTAATTTCGCAAAGAGACTACTAAAATCACTATCATTGCCAAACTGAAACAGATCTCCAGTTACTCTAGAGAATGACACTGATGTTTCTCCCCAGTAAGCTGATAAAGAAAGCTTTAGATATTCCAAGCGCTTTTGTTCAGATTGAAGGGTGAGGTTAGCCTGAGCAATGACTGCTTTTGAGCGTTTCACTTCAGCCTCAGGAGTAGCACCTGCGCGGTTACGCTGAGATACAATCTCTAAGGTTTCTTGTGCTAAGCTCAAAGCATTTTCTGCCAATATAACTCTTTGTTGGGCTGCAAGTACTTCCACGTACTTCTCAGTGACTTGAGCCATTAAATTAAGCGCAGAGACTTCTTTTTCAGCAGTGAGTAGTGTTCTTGATTTTGAAACAATTCCAATCCGCGCTGAGCGTTTATCTCCCATTTCGATAACCGAAGATAGAGCGACTGTTAATTCAGCACTGTCGAATGTATTAAATTCACCTGAGCCTGCAAAGTTCTCAGCTTCAAGCTCTAGTTCATAAGCAGGATTTAAACTTGCGATTTGTTCTCGTCCAATTAATGCCGTTTGCTTGAAATCAAATATTTTAAGTTCTGGATTTTGTTTAAGCGTCCACTGAATTGCCTCTTGAAGGTTTAACTGCTTCTCAAAGGCATAAACATTAAATGTAAAAAGTGACAAAGCGAGAAACGCGATATATTTAAGCCGAGGTGTTACACACCTTAAAATTGCTATCTTGCGATGCACACAGGTATTAAGTGCCATGTATACTTTCCTATAAATTTATATGTGATATTTAGGTCATTAACATTTGACCTTTCTTAATTTTCTATAAAATTTAGGCGTATTTAGGTGGGCGGAATGGCACCGAGATATAGCCTTTTAGCTCAGGAGAAACTAAGGCGTAGGTAAGGAAGTGATCTGTTGCTTGGAAAATGTTACAGGAAGAATCAGCATTTAAAAATAAGTGACAACAGCAACAAAAATTAAAATTATCAATTGAAGAGTTGCTATTATTCACCTCAAGCATATTGGAGTCTTCTGGAGCTTTTAGCGGGGTAATAGACTTAGTTAGTGATGAACTAAAAGAACTTTCACTTAAGTTTATTTCAAGCTCTTCTAGCGAAAAAAACACAGACTGCACCGCGATTAAAATCATTATCACGTATGATATATTTGATTTGATATACGATGAGTGCATTATTTTCATTTCTCTGCTTAATACTTTAGCTGTAAGATGCGGCGAGCACCGTTTAAAACGACAAGAGCAATTATCAAACCAATCACTAAATCTGGATAACGGCTGCTAGTTACTGTAACTAATAAGCCAGCTAAGATTACACCTACGTTTGCGATTACGTCATTTGCGGAAAAAATCCAACTCGCTTTCATATGAGCGCCGTCTTCTTTGTTGCCAAATATTAAAAACAGACAAGCAATGTTAGCGATTAGTGCTATTCCACCAAATATCATCATTAAAGAAGAGATAGGTTCACTACCGTAAATAAAGCGTCTTACGACTTCACTCAAAGCACCTAGCGCTAGAATAATTTGAAGTACACCAGATATATGTGCCGCTCTAAGTTTCATGCTTATGCTTTTACCGACAGCATATATAGCTAAACCATAAACAGCAGCATCAGCAAACATATCTAATGAGTCGGCAATAAGGCCAGCAGATTGCGCAATAATCCCAGCAATTACTTCTATAAAAAACATGACTCCATTAATGGCTAACAACCATTTTAGCGTTGATGCTTCTTTCATCTCATTTTTTTGGGCTAGATCTTTTGCTTTTGCAGCTTCGGTGCTGCAACTTTCTTTAGTTGATGCCAACTCTGCACCGAGATTGAGTTGTTGTAATTTTTTTGTTATCTCATCTAAATTTTCATCATGAAAAACCTTGACTAAACTGCTAGGAATATCAAATTGCAACCCAACTGAAGGCTCAATTGAGTCAAGTGCTAACCTAATCAATCTCTCTTCTGAAGGACAGTCCATTTGAGGTACTTTAAATGTACTGACAAACGCGCCACTATAGTTATCTAATTGTGTATCAATTTTTACATCTTCATTGGTAGAAGATGATTGACACTGACCACTACATTTTTCTGACATATTTAACATTCCGTAATAATATTAAAATAAGTATAAAATCTATAGTGGCTATAGAGTCAAATAAAAAAATTATTTAATGTAAAAGCGTGGAAACTGAATTGAAAAGCTAGTTTAAGAAAATAGTTTCTGCTAGTATTTTAAATACTATATTTAACTGGTGATAACTTTGAACCTTAATGTTGTACTAAAAATGCTCTTGGTTATTTCGATTGTTTTACAATCGTTAACTGCTGTAGCATCCTCAACATCTGAGAATCACCAAATAGATATAGAGCACCTTCAAACTCAACATGATCATGCAGATGATCGAAATGTCTCAAATGATAATGTAGGTGATGAGCAGCATAATGAAAAAGATTGTCATCACTGCGGTCATTGCAGTGGCAGCCACTTATCTTGGATTTTAGTCAGTAATTCAAATACCACGGGCAAACTAAACATTATCAATAAAACGCCTTATCAAATTGATCAAACAAATACTTACCTTGAAGCGATACTTCGCCCACCCATTTCTTAATTAGATTGATTTTTAATGACCTATTTGTCCATGAGAAGGATAAAGGGTTCGTGTTTATAAATTAAAAAATTAAGAAGTTTTATGTATATATTTTTAAAAAATGCAGGTTTAACCCTGTCTTTATGCATGGCTGTGAGTTTTTCAGTTGCCACTTATGGCAAACAGAAAAGTATTTCATGGCTAGATAGTCAAATAAATAAAGATCCCGAAGTTGTTGCGGCTAAAGAGTTACTTAATGCAAGTAATCATAGAGCCAAAAGCTTAACTCAAGCCGTATATAACCCAGAGCTTGAAGCAAGCTATGAAAAAGAAGGTGATTTTGATAATTACTCTATTGGTATCAGTCAAACGATAGATTTTTGGGATAAGCAATCAACAAATAAAACCATTGGTGAAATTGATGTTTATGCAAACCAGCAACAATTGTTATCTCTACTCGATTCTAAAAAGGCTAATGCCTTAACTGCATTAGTTAATTGGCAAGCAGCAAAAAAAGCTGCTCAGTTACTTTCAGAAAGAGAAGAGCAATTGCAAACGCTCGTTGGAATTGTTGAAGACAAACGAAAAGCTGGACTTCTAGAGCCACTTGACGCTGAGCTAGTCTATTTAAACTTGTCGCAAATTTTTAGTGAAATATCTGAGTCTCAAATTGCTTTGAAAAATGCAGAGGTAAAGGTTCAGGAGTTATTACCTGATTGGACGCCTAATACTACCAATTTGTTTTCATTTACTTTTGGAGCAACAAGCTACTCATTTAACTCCCAGTGGGTTGAGGAACATCCAAAAGTTAAACTTGCTAGAGCGAAATGGAAGGGACAACAATCTAAAGCTCAACTAACCACTATGGAATCTAAAGCTAATCCAACCATTGGCGTTAGCGCAGGGAAAAGTGGAGATGAAGACTTGGTTGGTGTGACTTTTTCAATGCCTTTAAACATCAGAAATAACTATACAGATAATGTTAAAGCCGCTTATTCAGAAGCCATTGCAGCCGAGGCGAATTTTCAGTCGGTATATCGAAAGCAGTCTTTTGAAGCAAAAGCTAATTATGAATCGCTTAATGTCAGTAGAAAATACTACGAGCAATGGCAAAAGCTCACCCAAGGTAGGTTGGCTAGCAGCGCAAATTTATTAAATAAGCGCTGGCAAGCTGGTGACATAAACACTTCTGATTATTTACTCGCATTAAATCAACGTGCGGAAGGGCTTCATGCAGGAATACGTTTGGAAAATCAATTCAAGCTTGCAGAAATATCCTTCATTTTAAGTATGGGTCAGTTATCCAAATTTGAGATTTGAGCGCTTTGTTTTTTCAGTAGCGAAAAACGAAATCTTAAATTTATTAAAAATATAGGTTACAAAAATGAATACAGTAATTAGTAAAAAATTTTTAGCCGTAGTAATTAGCAGCCTGTTAGTTGGGTTTACTACAAATCATGATGCTTTTGCACAGTCGTCAGATGGAACTGGTTCTGTCAAAAACGTTTCGAAACAAGAAGAAAAAGAACATCAAGATGAGCATGAACACGAAAAGGGACATGAAGAAGATAAAGGTGACCATGACGAGCACGGCCATGAAGGTGGTAATAGAGAGGGAGAAGAAGAACATGAAGAAGGTATCACTATTGATCCAAAGAAGATGTCGCTTGCTAACATTAAAGTGGAAAGTGTTAAGCCTGAATATCAATTTAGCTCCGTATATGCACCTGGCGAAATAAAAGCTAATGGCTATAAAAGTTATGTGGTATCACCACGTACAGAGTCAGTCATTATCAGTCGCCATGCAGCGCTTGGCGAGTATGTAGAAATAGGTCAGAAGTTAGTTACATTATTTAGTGAAGCAATGGCACAAGCACAAGCTGACTATTTAATCGCTTCAACCGAATGGCAACGTGTAAAAAAGCTGGGTAATAAGACGGTGAGTGAAAGTCGATTATTACAAGCTGAAACAACATACAATGCGAGCTATGGCAAGCTCATTGCTTTAGGGTTAACTGAAAAAGCAATAAATGGTATTTCTAACAAAGACATTAAAGCATTTGGACAATATGCATTAACGGCGCACCGTGAAGGTGTCGTGCTTCAAGACGACTTTATCCAAGGGCAACGTGTTGATGCTGGGGATTCAGTCATGTTGTTAGCTGATGAAAAACAACTATGGGTTGAAGCAAAAGTTTCTCCAAATAAAAAGCTAAATTTATCAATTGATTCTCCTGCGGTACTTAAATTAGAAGGCCAGAGTTACAATGCCAAAGTTATCCAAGAAGCCCATACAATTGATCCCGTAACTCGTACAAGAATTATTAGATTGGGGGTACAGAATGCTGATGATAACCTTCATTCAGGTATGTTTGTAAAAGTTTACTTTCAGTTTGCCACAAAGCAGAAAGTGATGGCTGTGCCAGAAGAAGCATTGATCCGCAGCGCAGATGGTGATTGGACCGTATTTGTCGAAGACCACCCTGGAGAATATAAAGCTGTAGAAGTAGAACTAGGCCGAGCCTTAGGTGATTTTAGGGAAATCATTGGCCTTGATATTGGGACGCGAATTGTAACCAAAGGCGCATTTTTTGTTGCTTCTGAAATCGCTAAAGGCGGATTTGATCCGCATAACCACTAAGGAGTAAGACTATGTTTAATAAAATAATAGATTGGTCTGTTAATAATAGACTCCTGATTTTGATTGCGCTGTTTGCCACAATTGTCGGCGCAATTATGGTTATACCAAAACTAAATTTAGATGCCTTTCCTGATGTTACTAATGTTCAAGTTGCTGTAAATACTGAAGCGCCAGGACTAGCTGCTGAAGAAGTTGAACAACTCATTACGTACCCCATTGAAGCGGTCATGTATGCCTTACCTGATGTAGAACAAGTGCGCTCAATTTCTAAAACAGGCTTGTCTGGCGTCACGGTTGTTTTCAAAGAAGGCACCGACATTTACTTTGCAAGACAACTCGTATTTGAGCGTCTTCAAGCCGCAAAAGAACTGATACCAGAAGGTGTCGGCACACCCGAAATGGGGCCAAACACCTCAGGGCTAGGCCAAGTATTTCAGTACCTTCTTATTTCAGATAAAGATGCAGGCTATGATGCTATGGCACTCAGGAGTCTCAATGATTGGGTAGTAAAATTACTCGTTATGCCTGTCGATGGTGTTACTGATGTACTCTCCTTTGGAGGTATTGTTAGGCAGTACCAAGTAAATGTAGATCCATCTAAGCTTCTTTCTTATAACCTAACGCAAGAAGACGTTGTTGGTGCCCTAGATAACAACAATGCCAATGTTGGCGGATGGTATATGAACCGTGGGCAAGAGCAGCTTGTTATTAGAGGTGCAGGTTGGTTTGAAAGTGGTGACGCTGGTATTAGTAATATCAAACAAGTTCCCGTCAAAACAGTTGATGGGACAGTTGTGACGGTTTCGGATATTGCTAAAGTTGAAATGGGCAGTGAAATTCGTCAAGGTGCTGTCACAATGACGCGCAAAACCGAAGACGGTAAAGTCGAAAATTTAGGTGAAGTTGTCTCTGGCATTGTCTTAAAACGCATGGGGTCTAATACTAAAGCCACCATTGATGGTATCAATGCAAGAATCCCATTGATTAATCAAGCATTGCCTAAAGGTGTTCGCTTTGAACCATTTTATGATCAGGCTGATTTGATTGAAAAAGCCGTTGATACAGTAGTTGATGCACTATTACTAGCATTTATTTTCATCTGTATTGTATTAGCACTATTTTTAATGAATATACGTGCAACCTTCCTTGTCCTAATATCTATTCCAATTTCAATTGGTATCGCGTTAATGATCATGGCTTGGTGGGGCATTTCTGCAAACCTTATGTCATTGGGTGGCATTGCCGTAGCCATTGGTATGCTAGTTGATGGTTCAGTCGTGATGGTTGAAAACATGTTTAAGCATTTAAATAGACCAGACTCTACCCATTTAAAAACTGTAAAAGAAAGAGTGCCTAGTGCTGATACTGATCCACATGATGTAGAACAAGATGAGCATGGTATTAAGCTACGTCTTCAAAATGCGGGTAAAGAAGTGGCTCGTCCCGTATTTTTTGCAGCTTCTATTATTTTAGTTGTATTTACGCCTTTATTTAGCTTTGAAGGTGTTGAGGCAAAGTTATTTCAACCTATGGCAATAAGCATCATTTTAGCTGTTATATCTGCTATTGTGGTTGCGTTGTTTTTTGTACCCGCTTTAGCTACTTATTTATTTAAGTCAGGTGTAAAAGAGAGGGAAAGCTTTGTTCTTAGGCCATTAGACAAACTCTACAGAAAAGGGCTTACATTCGCACTAAAACGCACCAAATTAGTCATTTCAGCCGCACTTATATTAGTTTTCTCTGCCTTTGCATTAGTTCCATTAATTGGTACTGAATTTGTACCTGAGTTAGAAGAAGGGACGATAAACTTAAGAGCAACGCTTGCACCTTCTTCCAGTTTAGATACCGCGCTCACTGTGGCACCAATTCTAGAAGAAAAACTAATGGCTTTTCCTGAAGTAACCTATGCATTAAGCCGAATTGGTCGAGCAGAAATAGGTGGAGACCCAGAGCCAGTGAATAACATCGAAATTTACATAGGGTTGAAGCCTGTTTCTGAGTGGACCAGTGCATCTAATCGATATGAACTTCAAGGAAAAATGGAGAGATCTCTAGAAGAATTCCCTGGGTTGCTACTCAACTTTTCTCAACCTATTGCGACTCGTGTCGATGAGCTACTATCTGGTGTTAAGGCTCAGTTGGCGATAAAGTTGTTTGGGCCTGAACTTGAGGTACTGGCGGCTAAAGGTCAAGAAATAGAAACAGCAATTAAAAACATTGAAGGTGCAAGGGATGTTGCATTGGAGCAAATTGCTGGTGAAGCGCAATTGGTGATAAGTCCTAACAGGCAAGAACTATCACGCTTTGGATTGTCTGTGAGTGACATAATGGAGGTTGTGCGTGATGGTATTGGTGGTGTTGCAGCCGGACAAATAATCAATGGTAATGAACGTTATGATATTTACGTTCGCATAGAGGAAGAGTACCGAAGTAACAAAGAAGCTATTGCTGATATTCGGCTTCAATCACCTACTGGTGCTTGGGTGCGACTGGGTGACGTAGCCTCAGTCTCATTTGAGTCAGGCCCACCACAAGTTAGACGCGATGATGTACAACGAAGAGTCGTTATCCAAGCAAATGTACAAAATCGAGATATGGGAAGCGTGGTTGCCGATATCAGAACGGTAATTGCTGAAAAGGTTGACTTACCTTCAGGTTATTCTGTTTCGATTGGCGGCCAGTTCGAAAGTCAAAAACGTGCTCAAAATAGGTTAGCTATAGTTGTACCTTTATCGTTAGCACTAATCGCACTACTACTTTACTTTGCCTTTGGTTCTGTTGGTCAAGCTATGCTGATATTGGTCAACGTGCCGCTTGCTGTAATTGGCGGAGTTTTCTCCTTATATTTATCTGGACAATACTTGTCTGTACCAAGCTCCGTTGGCTTTATTACCTTATTTGGTGTAGCGGTATTGAATGGGGTCGTTATGGTAGAAAGTATCAACCAACGTATTAAAGACGGTCTAGAAGCATCTAAAGCCGTTTTTGAAGGCGCTACTTCAAGATTAAGACCTGTACTTATGACTGCTATAACATCAGCTTTAGGTTTGATACCGATGTTAATGTCTAATGGTGTTGGTGCAGAAATACAGCGCCCATTAGCGAGTGTTATTGTTGGCGGCTTGGTAACTGCAACACTGTTAACATTATTTGTTTTACCTGTTTTATATCGCTGGTTTTCAGAGAAAAAAATAAAAGAGCTATCCAGATAAAATTACTGTGAACTCTAACCCCACGCTAAAGTCACGTTTAGCGTGGGGTTATTGAGTAGATGAACGAAAAGAAAGATTAGATTTAACAATAAACTAATAGTCATGACTGCTTTGTCGGAATATTTGTCGTTAAACAGGCCAAAGCTAACTTCCGCTTTCGTATCTTTGCAGTCTTAATCTCTATGTGTCTCAAGGTCGGCTTATGGCACAGACTGTGTGAAAACTCTGATCACCTTTTGGTCTAAGTATGTTCTGCTTATGATCTATTAATCTATACATTTAGTTCACTTAATATACTGATATTTATATAATTAGACTATTGATTCAGTTGAGGGTTGAGGCAGTATGTCAAAGTTTATAAGCGGTGAAAGTCGTGACCAATCAACGTTATTTCCAGAATCGTTGGAAGATTACGTCAGTGAAGATAATACGGTCAGAGTGATTGATGTTTTCATTGAGGAACTAAATCTAGCTGAATTGGGGTTTAAAGGATTAACTTTAAAGTCCACAGGCCGCCCTAAGTATCATCCAGCCACATTATTAAAACTGTATCTTTATGGTTACCTCAACCGTATTCAATCATCCCGCCGATTAGAAACCGAATGCCAACGCAATATTGAACTGATGTGGCTACTTGGTAAGTTGGCACCCGACTTTAAAACGATTGCTGATTTTAGAAAAGACAACGGAGATGGTATAAAAAATGTGTGCAAAACGTTTGTTGAAGTCTGCCGTCGTCTGAATATGTTTGAGAAACCAGTTGTTGCCATCGATGGTAGTAAGTTTAAAGCTAGCAACAACAAAGGCAATAATTTTACGCCAAGCAAAGTTAAATTCCACATCGACCGAGTCGAAAAGAACATTGAACGTTACCTTGAATTACTTGATGAAGCCGATAAAGAGCAAGCTAACGTCACAAAAATTAAAGCCACAAAAGATAGGCTAGCTGACTTTCGCAGCCAGTTAAAAAAACTACACGAGATTAAAGAACAAGTTGAAGCTCATCCTGACAAGCAAATATCCACTACTGATCCTGATTCACGTTTAATGAAAACTCAAGGTTTTACAAGAGTTGTGAGTTATAACGTGCAAAGTGCGGTTGATACCAAGCACCACCTTATAGTGGCGCATGAGGTGACCAACGTGCCAGATAGAGGCCAGCTTGCGTCAATGACAAAACTCGCACAAAAAGCATTGCGCAAGGAAGATATAAGGGTATTAGCAGATAAAGGTTACTTCAGCCAGCCCGATATAAAAGATACTATCGATTTGGGTGCAGAGCCAATCATGCCCAAGACGGATACATCGTCCTCTGAAAAGAAAGGGATATTTAACCGCTCACTCTTCAAATACGATGCAAATAAAGATATTTACTTATGCCCCGCTGGTAATGAACTTCAAAATCGAATGCAGGTATTTGAGCAAGGTAAATACCTTGATGTTTACTTCAATCACATTGCTTGTCGAGATTGTAAAATAAGAAGTCAGTGCACTAACTCTAAAAAAGACCCTAGGCGAATAAGGCGGTGGGTGCATGAGATTCTGACAGAAGAAATGCTTCAAAAGCTAAAGAATGAACCTGAATTGATGCTTTATCGCAAGCAAACTGTTGAGCACCCCTTTGGCACAATAAAACTCTGGATGGGAGCTACCCACTTACTAACACGAGGTTTAAAAAGCGTGAGTACAGAAATAAGTCTTCATGTTCTGGCTTACAACTTCAGAAGAATGCTCACAATTATGGGAGTTAATGGTCTAAGTAAAGCGATTAGAGTAGCGTTGCTATAGCAGTTTCGCTCGCGCGGAGAAAATTGTGATACTGAGAAAAAATCGATCGCAACCATCCTAGATGGTTTTAAACTAAGAACATACCCTTTTCGAGTTAGCAAATTGCATATTTTGCAAATTGGTTTTGCCCCAAAACGAGTTTAGGCGACGGTCGCAAATGAGCGATAAGCGATCATTGAGATTGGATAAATTTTAAAAATAACCAATATAGCTTATAAATACAGAAATCCAGACGAATGAACTTATCAATAGCGCAATTAATACTGCTGCGGAGCCTAAATCTTTAGCGAGACCTGACAATGGATGAATCTCTAAGCCAACTCTGTCTATTGTTGCTTCTATTGCTGTATTAACAACCTCTGCGAATATCACAAATAAAACAGAGATTAGTAGCATGACCTTTTCGTAAATACCTATCTGCCAAATCGAAATAATAATTAGCGATAAAGCGAGTAAAAAAAGCTCTTGTTTAAAAGCAGCTTCATTTTTAGCAAGCCATTTAAATGCACGCTGTGAATTTTTAAAAGCTAAAACTACTCGATTAATACCTGACGGCTTATTTGCACTATCAAATTGCATTGGAAACTCTCTTTATAGACTTAGGGCCTTACAGGCGTTAAAAATATCGTATTCAGGTTGGTATTGACTGCTGCTTACTTGAGTTAAGCCAAGTAAAGTGTCAAAAATATTGTCGTGTGAAAATACTTTTGAGCGTTGTAACTCAATACAATGATTAAATTTAGAGTTAGCGAGTTTATTACTCCAAAAAATCATTGGAATATGGGTTTGCTCGCTTGGTGCTAATGCATATGGAAACCCGTGAAGGTATAAACCTTTCTCACCAAGTGACTCACCGTGATCTGACACATATAGGAGTGACTTCTTTGTTTCGTTACTTGCTTGTAATACTTTTATCAACTGGCTTAACACCTTATCTGTGTATGCGATAGTATTATCATATGTGTTTGTTAGTTCAGTTGTACTACAGTTCTGAATATCGCTTCGAGAGCAATCAGGTTTAAACAAACTTTCGTGTTCAGGATAACGACGATAATAAGTTGGTCCATGTGAACCTATCATATGTAGAACAACCAATTTATGTTTAGCGTTACTAGTCGCTATCTTGTCTGCTAGTTTCGTAACTAATATTTCATCAAAACAGTAATGACCATCACATAACGGATGTTCTTTATTCGGCTCAATGTTGTCTGATTTGATGCGAGCACACACTCCTTTACAGCTGCTGTTATTATCAATCCATGTTACTTCAACACCACTACGCTGAATAATGTCTAGAGCATTTTCTTGACTACTAGCAAGCCGAGAATCATATTCTTTGCGGTTCAGTCGTGAAAACATACAGGGGACTGAAATAGCCGTTGCCGTTCCACACGATGAAACATTACTAAAATACTTTACGCCTAACTTGGGAGTATAAGTATTCGTTGCTCTACTATAGCCTTGTAGTGAAAAGTTAGCCGCCCGAGCTGTTTCCCCGACAACCATTACAGTTAGCGAGGTGCTCGTTTTATTTTTTAAAGTGGGCAAGTTATCGAGTACCTTGAAAGGTAATGGTGGGTAAAAGTAATTATCCCTCAGGTATTTATAACTTGCTGTATAGAATGCAAACGGGGTGATATAACTTGTTAGCTGTCGGTTGTTGCGGCCAACAGAAGCGTACTCTTTATAAAAGGGTACAGCGATTAAGGCACAACAGAGCAAAGCTGATAGATTTAGCTTCGTAAAACTTTTTAAACGAACTCTAAAACTCCCAATAATTGTGAACTTGGAAAATAAGTAAGTAGGTACAATCCCCAATAAAAAAATAAATAACACAAGCTGAAAGTTCAAGTATGAAAATGCTTCACCTGAATTTGTTTCAACAATATTTTGTAACATGCTCTTGTCAAAAATAACGCCATAATTAAGTGTTGAATAAAACAACAATGAGCAAACTAAAACACTAAATAGAAGTATAGCTTTAACAAAAGTAATTAAGGACAACCAACTTAAAACTAAAACAGTCAATGAGAAAAGCAATAAAGGGACCGACGCGATAAAAAGCCAATTTATATGCCCTGACTGTGTTGCAGCCATAAAAGTCTTGTATAAAAACAAGCCATTAAATGCGATAACGATATACATTGAAACTAAGCAAACAAATTGGCTGTAACTTACTTGCCAAGACGAAATACAAAATCTTTTAAAAGCAATTTTCATAGTTATTCCTTATCACTACTTTTATCAGCTAAACGATAAAGCTGCTCGGTGTAAGCTAAGTTGCTAAATAACACATGAGCTAGTGCTTTTTCAGCCAACGTTTGATCAACGTTTAGCTGTTCATTTTTTTCTTGTATTTTGGTTTGTTTGTTATAGCGCCAATAGCTGGTTTGTTGATTTGGCATTAGGATGACAGCGCGATCATTTTCTAGGTATGCAAAATTGTCGTAGTACTGCATCATTGCGCGTTCAACTGGATAACTTTTAGTCAGATCAAAGCCCAGCATAGGGGTTGCTTGGTCAATTCCTAAAAGTGACATCAAAGTAACAGGTAGATCAATTTGACTAACGAGTCTTGGATCGCGTTTACTTTTCATATCGCTGTTTAAAATAACAGCTGGTATATGAAAAGACTTCAAAGGGACAGGTTCAGAGCCAAAAACACGCACATCATGGTCTGCCACAACCAAAAATACGGTGTTTTCCCAGTACGACCGTGTTTTTGCTTTATTTATAAATTTACCTAGTGCGTAATCGGCATACTTAATTGCAAGATCACGCTTATAGTTTTCAGGGTTATGTCCTTTGGGTAGCGATACTTTGCCTTGTGGTATATCAAACGGATCGTGATTACTAGAAGTAAATACAAGACTAAAAAATGGCTCTGTCGAATTACTTAATTTAGTCAGTTCTTTATCTGCTTGATTGAATAAGTCCTCATCACTTACCCCCCAAGAGGAGATAAATTGGGGATTATCAATATGGTTGATGTCAACAATATCGTTAAACCCGTTTCCTAGAAAAAAGCTTTTCATATTGTCAAAATGGCTTTCACCGCCGTAGATAAACTGTGTTTTGTAACCTTCTTGACTGAATACATCCGCTAGTGAAAAAAAATTATGCTGCGATTTAGATAGTTTAACTACTGAGCGAGATGGTGATGGTGTAAAACCTGTAGTAATTGCTTCAATACCTCTTACGGAGCGCGTGCCCGTAGCATAAAGGTTGTCAAACCCCCACCCTTGTTGATATAGCTTATGAAGTTCGGGCGTAATATCTAACCCACCAAGTTCTCCAACAAATCGGGCACCTAAACTTTCCTCAAGTATTATAACTAAGTTTTTTTTAACACCAGACACAAAAGGCTTGTTGTGCGCCAAGGTTGGAATATTTCCAACGACAAACTGTTTTCGATAAGAAGCCTTTTTGACCGTATCTATAATTTGTTGACGAAGCATTGTGCCATACAAATTACTGGCACTTTTTTCGTTACCCATGTTTTTCAGCGCAAACGCAACACTGTAAGTGGAGTTAAGAACAAGTGAGTTTACTAGTGAATCTTGAGAAAAATAGACTAATGCAGGGTTAAGCGGTCGGTGATTTAATGTACCTCTAGCAGCAAATAAGCAGATTATTAAAGCAGCCATTAGAATGGGTAAATTGGATGCTTTTTTCAGTGACGGTGGTTGTGTGAATGCTCTGCATAAAAGGCGATAGCTATAAACGCTTGTTAACGAGGCCAAAAGCAATGTACTTAGCATTGCAAAAAGATGGCCATGCACTAACATTGAGAAGACTTCTTGTGGGTAATCAAGGTATTCAATATATAATCGGTTAGGCCTTACATCATATTGATTGATGAATGCAGGTGTTGATGCTTCAACAATAACAACTACAGTTACAACGCAGCTACCGTAAAGTGTAAAAATACGCTGGAAAAGCTCTGTTTTAGGGCGTGCAACTACATGTAGTATCAGTATAAAAACCCCAATAGTTGCTAAGTATCCAATGCTACTTAAGTCTATTCTGATTGCTCCTGATATGATCGGCCAAATATCACCATCATTTAATCTTGAATGTTGCCAAAACAATAAAGCAATGCGGGAAGTTATAAAGATTGATATCAATATAATAGTAAAACGCAACAAGGGTTTTAAAACGGAAGTATTTGCTGTCATAGTTGTGCTCGATCTTAATAATTGCAGCAATACTAAAAACCGAAACTTAAGAAATCCTGAGTCTAAACTTAATATTGGCTAAACTATGGAAACTTAAGCAAGTCTTAAGTAAAACTTAAGCTATATGGCGTAACCTAATGATGAAGATGCATTTCAGGTGAATGAGTAACACATGAAGTTATTAATAATTGAAGATTCAGCGTCACTAAGGCGTAGTTTACGAATTGGCTTAGCAAATCTAGGCTTTGCGGTTGATGACACCGGTGATGGTGCACAAGGGCTGAGTATGGCGATGACAGGTGAGTATGAGCTTATAATACTTGATATTATGTTACCGAGTATCGATGGTATTACTTTATTGCAAACCATAAGAACCAAACAGCTTGATTCTAAAGTCTTAATTTTGTCAGCTAAGCAAGAACCTGAAGACCGTGTTTTAGGGCTTTTAACAGGAGCGGATGATTATCTGACTAAACCCTTTTCATTTGATGAGCTCCACGCTCGACTGCTAAATTTAATGCGCCGTGGAGGATTGAAGATGATGAGTGATATCATAACTATTGATAATTTAGCACTGAATTTACAGTTAAAACTGCTAAAAGTTGCTGACAATGTTATCGACTTAACACCCAACGAGTACAAAATTGTCGAATGTTTATTTAGCAATCAAAATAAAGTGTTTAGTGCAGAAAAGCTAAGTACCTACCTTGCAGGGCAATATGATTTGATATCAAAGAACTCGATTGAAGCCCATTTATCATCTGCTCGCAAAAAAGTAAGAGTTGCAGGAGGGGAGCTGCCAATTCAGACCAAACGTGGTTTTGGTTATATTGTACAAGGACAATAATGAAATCTATTCGCAGTAAATTAGTTGTTACACTTTCGGTAACTATAACTAGCTTTGTTTTATGCATTTTGTTGGCAACCGACATTGCTGTTGATAGTTGGATAGATAATGAGTTTGATCGCAGCCTGCAATCCAAAGCAGGTATGTTAATGACCTTAGTACATAAAACTAATGAAGGTTTTTCGTTTAACTTTTCTAGTGAGTTTTTGCCCGAGTTCGAAGGGGAAATAGAGCCTGAGTACTTTCAATTATGGAGCAAAGAAAGTGTTTTTACCCGCTCAAAAAGTTTAGATTTATTTGAAGTTAAAAACCTACCATATGAAAGCTTAGAAATTGGCGAGTCAAAAATACTCCCTATACAATTATCTGATGGCCGAGATGGTCGGGTGTTTTATAGTCGTTTTATACCACAAGAAAAAGACAATACATCAGTAGACACATATAAAAAAACAAATGATGAGCCACTGACTTTAGCTTATGCAGCGTCTTCTGAGGAAGTTGATTTTGTACTTTGGTTGATTGACGTTATTTTTATAGTCACCATAATTACAGTTATTGTATTTATTCGATTATTTGTCAGGAAGGCGATAGATACATCACTTGCGCCATTAATTAAACTCAACCAAGATATCAGTCAGTTAAGTATTACCAGTGAAGGCTCTAAGATATTTATACAAGAGCCAGTTCAAGAGCTCTTGCCTATTGTTGAAAGCTTAAATGCTTTTATTAAAGAGAATAGACAACTTTACCTAAGGGAAAAGCGACTTACATCCGATATTGCCCATGAAATAAAAACGCCCATTGCCGAACTTATAAATATGGCAGAAGTTGCTATCAGGTTTCCAAATGAGATTGAGCTCAATGAGGATTTTAAGCCTGAAGCGTTGAAAATAAGTTTACGGCTTAAAAATATCGTGTCGAACTTATTGCTATTACATAAATACAGTAATGGTAAGCTAATCAAACAAGATGCTTGTGATTTAAATCAAGTCATTACCAGAGTCTTAGAAAACACTGATTTATCGCGTGTAAATTTGGAGTTGAATGAGAATGCACCAGCAATTATAAGCAACTTGTTTGCCCTCGAATCAATTATTAGCAATTTAGTTAACAACGCTAAACAATACAGCCCACTAAATTCAAAAATTTTAGTTTCGACAATGATTTCAAAAGAAAAACTTTTATTTTTGTCAGTTACTAACTCCCTTATTGAACCTTTGAGTGATAATGATATAGACCAATTATTTGACCCTTTATGGCAAAAAGACACTTCAAGAACATCGAATGATAACTTTGGATTGGGGTTATCAATCGCTAAAACGCTTAGTAAAGCAATTGATGCGCAATTAAGTGCAGAAGTTAGTGACAGAAAAATCACATTCTCTTTAGCCTTAAACACTGATTAGTTTATTTAGCCCTACATAGAAATAAAGGCTGGGGAATGCAATTATGTGATGAGGCTCCTAAATACTTAATTGTACTGGTAGCTATCAAACAATCAACTCCGTTTCTGCGGCTTAGCAGGATGTTGTTATCACTATACATTTTACAGATCCGCCCTCCGGCTCTAACTCGTTTTTGTCCAAAAACGAGTTTACCCGACCGTCCGCTATTCGCTCAAATAAGCCCCCGAAAAGTGGCTCATATAGCTATCTAGGTTAACGCTTTCGAAAAACAGAAGTAAATTTCCTATAACTACCTTTGAAGCACTAGAAACGGAAGTTTGCTTCCGAAATATAGTAATATAGGCTTACAAATCGGAAGTTTACTTCCGTTTTGTACTTTAAGTTTATAAACCGGTGTTTAATGAAAGCTGGGAAGTCTAGAGGTACAAGCAAACATTGGGTTATTAAATTTAATAATTAGCTTTTAGCTAAATTTAGAAAAACTTTAAAGCTGGTAGTTTGATTATTTGAACTGACCTCTATATTTCCACCGTTTGCTTGCGCTAGAGCTTTAACTATTGCAAGCCCTAAACCAGCTCCATCGCTGTGTCGTTGGCGCGATTTATCGGGTCGATAAAAGCGGTCAAATAAATAAGGTAAATGCTCAGAAGGTATTCTCTCCCCAGTATTAATCACTGAAATACATATTTTTTCAGCGGTAAATATTTCACTATTTACTGTGATTGATGAGCCTTTTGGGGCATACCTTATTGCATTGGATAGGAGGTTTGATAATAATTGGCGAAAGTGTAATTTGTCACAATAAAAACAAAGGTTTTGACCTTTTTTCTTAAATGTAATCAATGAGTCTTCAGCCAAAGCATCAAAGTACTCAAATAATGCTTCAATTTCATCATGGCTTTTTAGAGTATTTTGAACGGGTTTAACCAGTCCATTCTGAGTTTTTGCAAGCCAAAGCATATCACTAACCATCTTAGTTAGTCGTTCCAGCTCTTCTAGATTAGAAAACAATAATTCTTGATACTCTAACAACTGTCTTTTTTTAGATAAACCAACCTGTGTTTGAGTGATTATATTTGTTAGTGGAGTACGTAACTCATGCGCAATATCACTAGAGAAATTTGATAAACGAATAAATTCACCTTGGAGCCTGTCGAGCATCGAGTTAAACGACTGCACCATATTAACAAGCTCAATAGGCACTTTATTTTCATCAAGCCTTACATCCATCTTATTAGTTTGGATGTCATGCATTTTCTGACTCAAACCTCGTAAAGGGTTTAATCCTTGATGTATAGCAAACCAAGCCACCAATAAAATGAGTACCGCAGAGCCAAACATAATAGCCCAAAGGCTTTGTTGAAATTGATTGAGAAAGTGTAAATGAAAGCTCATGTCTATCGCTGTAGTAATTTTGTATTGCTGTTGCCCAGTACTTAAATTACTCACCAGAGCTCGGTAGGTGTGGGTATCATTTTGCCATGAGGTAATGTTGTTACGGTTAAAGCCAGCTGAAGCCTTAGCACTCATTACAAAATCACTAAAATCTCGTTCAGAACTTTGAAAAATGAGCTCTCCTTTTGCGGTATTTACCTGATAGTAAACACCGTGATGACCCGCTACAGCGTTAGATAATTCATTTTTAAGTTTCAGGTTTGATTTATACTGTTGTCTTAAAACTAATTCAATAGATTGATTAATAACATGCAGTTCACTACTATCTTGCTTGAAAAAATGATGTTTTATCGAACTATTTATTAAGGTGGCAACTAAAGTTAAGCACGCAATAACGGTTACAGCCACAAACAACACAACACGCATCGTAAGTGATAAAGGCCGTGACTTAATAGCCATCAGTTTCAACCTCTAATTTATAGCCCATACCACGAACCGTATGAATTAATTTAATAGTAAAGTCATCATCAACTTTTGCTCTTAGCCTACGAATGGCAACATCAATCACATTGGTGTCGCTATCAAAATTCATATCCCATACTTGAGAAGCAATTAACGAACGTGGCAGTACTTCACCTTCGCGCCGTAACAATAGTTCAAGTAAGCTAAACTCTTTATTACTCAATAAAATACGCTTGCCTGCACGTTGTATTTTTCGCTTTGGAATATCCATTTCTAAATCAGCAACGATCAGTATATCGTCAACTGTTTGTACTGCACCACGGCGAATAAGAGTGCGTACTCTTGCTAAAACTTCAGCAAAAGCAAAAGGCTTTATTAAATAGTCATCAGCACCAAGTTCGAGCCCCTTTACTCTATCGTCTATGCTATCGCGAGCAGATAAAAATAGTACTGGGGTTTTGTTATCTGCTTCACGTAGCGACTGTAAAATTTTCCAACCGGATACGTCAGGTAACATGACATCAAGTATTATTACATCAAATAAGTCGGTCATTGCTAGGTGATGACCGTCAAGACCATTGCGCGCCAAAGAAACCTGAAAACCAGCTTCACTTAGTCCCTGTTTTAAATAATCTCCCGTTTTTGCTTCATCTTCAACAACTAATAAGCGCATACAATTCCTTCATTAAAGTCCTAACAACTACCTCTGCAAATATTATGCAGTATCTGTCACTACAGCAACATGACACCAAGATTACAACTTTGTAATGTTCGCGTCATGTTGAAGACAGGTCTATTTTCTATACTCAATACATATTCTGGTATGAAGGAGTAAGGAAATGGGGTTTAAAAAGTCATCACAACAGGTTAGCACACCACGAAGACGATTTGTTCAAGGCTTAATTGCAGGAGGTGTACTTGCTGCTTTTCCGAGTGTATTACATGCTGCATCATCTTTAGTAGCAGGAACAATAACAGGCACTGTGCCCGAACTTAGCGGCAAAGTAATTGATCTGGTTATAGATGAATCGCCGGTTAACTTTACTGGCGTAGTACGTATGGCGACAACTATCAATGGCTCTATACCCGCCCCTACCTTGCGCCTCAAAGAAGGCGATGACGTTACTATTAGAGTAACAAATAAGTTATCAGTACCGAGTTCAATTCATTGGCATGGCATTATTTTACCGTATCAAATGGATGGCGTACCTGGTATCAGTTTTAAAGGGATTATGCCTGGCGAAACCTTTGTTTATAAATTTAAATTACAACAAAGCGGTACATATTGGTATCACTCACATAGTGGCTTTCAAGAAATGACTGGCATGTACGGTGCATTAATTATTGAACCGCGAGAAAAAGATATTATTAGTGCAGATAACGAGCATGTTATTCAATTATCTGATTGGACTGATGATGACCCAATGGATTTGTTCCGCAAGTTAAAAGTACAGAGCGATGTATTTAACTTTAATCAACCTACTGTTCCAGAGTTTTTTGATGACATTTCAAATAGCAGCGTTTCAAATGCGCTACAACGCCGGGAAATGTGGAATAAAATGAGAATGAACCCTACAGATCTTGCTGACTTATCAGCATCTGCAATGACTTTTTTAATGAATGGTAGTACGCCAATGTCAAATTGGCGAGGAATGTTTAAAGCTGGCGAAAAGGTTAGGCTTAGATTTATTAACGGTTCTAGCAATACGTTTTTTGATGTAAGAATACCTGAGCTGAAGTTAACAGTTGTACAAGCTGATGGACAAAATGTTGAACCTGTGACAGTAGATGAATTTAGATTCGGCCCTGGTGAGACCTACGACGTAATTGTTGAGCCTAAAAATGATGCCTATACGATTTTTGCTCAAAGTATGGATCGCTCTGGTTACGCAAAAGGAACTTTATCAAGCTCGCCTAATATTGATGCGCCAGTACCTGCACTTGACCCTGTTGAATGGTTAACGATGACCGATATGATGGGCAATATGACCCACGGCGGTGAGCATTCTGCAATGGCAGGTATGGCTGGCATGTCAGGTATGAACTCTAAAGAAATGGATCATAGCGCTATGGATCACGGTCCAATGGCGATGGATCATAGCAAACATGGTATGTCTGAAAACCCATTAGCGGTTGCCAGCTCTAAAGTGCGTCATGCAAAAACGGAGTATGGAGCTTCAGTTGATATGCGCGTTGATATGCCGAGAACAAATCTTGATGATCCTGGTATTGGTTTACGTAAAAATGGTCGTCGTGTTTTAACACTTGCAGATTTACACTCACTTGAAGGGATCACTAACCAGCAAGAGCCAGAAGCTGAAATTGAGCTGCATTTAACCGGAAATATGGAACGTTATAGCTGGTCATTTGATGGCTTAGAATTTGGTAAAAGCACGCCAGTGCATATGAAGCATAACCAACGTTTAAGAGTTATTTTACAAAACGATACCATGATGACGCACCCTATGCATTTGCATGGTATGTGGAGTGATTTAGAAAACGAGCAAGGTGATGTGCAAGTGCGACGTCATACGATACCTGTTCAACCCGCACAAAGAATCAGCTTCTTAACCACCCCTCACGATGTAGGGCGCTGGGCTTGGCATTGTCATTTATTATTCCATATGGATGCCGGCATGTTTAGAGAGGTAGTCGTATCATGAAACAATTAAAACTATCTAAATCATTAGGTTTATTAATGTTAACTGGGGCTTCATTAATTAGCTTCCCTTTATTAGCGCAAAGTGAAATGGCACAAAAGAGTAGCGCTAAGATGCAACCACAAGGGGGAGATGCACCTAAAGATGCAAGAGACCCTCATGCTTACTCTGCGGGAACAACTTTAACAGAAGGCCCATATGTGCTTGAGGGCAATGAGCGATTAACACTCGCTGATGAGCATCCATTTTACGCATTACTAGGCGATCGTCTTGAATATAACGAGCAAGCAAATGCAGGTGTATTTGACTTACAAGCATGGTACGGCACTACCTTTGATCGATTGGTAGTTAAAACTGAGGGGGATTTCAGCGAAGGAAGCCTTGAGGAAAACCAAACCGATATTTTATGGGGTCACGCCGTATCAGCATATTGGGATACTCAAGCAGGTGTTCGTCTTGATTACAATAAAGAAGGTGAAAATCGGCAATGGTTGGCTTTTGGCTTACAAGGTTTAGCCCCTTACTGGTTTGAACTTGATATGACAGCGTACGTAGGTGAGCGAGGCAGTACCGCATTTACGTTAGAGGCAGAGTACGAACTACTACTCACGCAAAAGTTAATTATACAACCGCGAGCCGAAATTACACTTTATGGCAAAAACGATAAACAAAACGAACTTGGAAGTGGCCTATCAAGCAGCGCGATTGGCTTTAGGGTTCGTTATGAGTTTACACGCCAGTTTGCGCCCTATATTGGCGTTGAATGGAGCAATAAATTTGGCAGTACCGCCGACTATGCCACATCAAGTGGACAAAGTAGCAATAACACCGCATTTGTTGCGGGTATTAAATTTTGGTTTTAATCATTTTAAATAAGAGGTAATTATGAAGTTATTTAATTCTGCAGTAGTTATTTTAGGTTTAGTGCTTACATTTTCCGCATCAGCGCATATATCACTCAAGCAATCAACACCTACGCAAGAAGCCATGTTAATGCAAAGCCCAGAGCAACTTTCGTTAACTTTTGGTGGTGAAGTAAGGCTAGCAAAAGTCATCATCAAAGATGAAAAAAATAAATCAATAAACTTTGATTTCAAACCTAGCTCCACCCCAAGCACAGACTTTAATTGGTCGCTGCCGAGTTTAGCACATGGTACCTACACGGTTAAATGGACAGTACTTGGGGGGGATGGACATAAAATGTCAGATTCGTTTTCTTTTATGGTACATCAAAGTGAGTCAAGTAATATGATGCAAGAACAATCTAATGCCCACAGCAAACACAATCATTAAGTAGCAGCATGATACAAGTAAGTGAATGGTCAGTACTTTTACTATTATTAAAGCTAGCAAGCTATAGTGCTTTGGCCGCACTTGCTGGTACTTTTTTAATTCGTTTTATTATCGCCAGTAATTTATCTGGTCATCACTTTATAAGTTTCTCTCAGTATTTAAAGCGCTGGCAAATTCAATGTGTGGCATTGGGTTTTATTGCTGTCATTTTACAAGTACCAATTGAAGCTGGTGCAATTGCAGAATCTGGTGTAGCGGGAATGCTAGACCCTTTTATGCAAGAGATTGTTTGGCAATCAGTTATAGGAGAACAAGCTCTTTTCAGAGGCGCAGCGCTTTTTGTGGCTATGATTGTTGCACTTAATTGGCGCATTAACATAAAGCACCGTTTTGCAGTGGTTATAAATAATACAGTTATGTTGGTTTTGCTTATATCTATTGCATATAGCTTCACTTTCACAGGTCACAGTGCAAATGAAAATGGGTTAGTAAAAAGCATTTTAACTTTTCACCTTCTTGCAATAGCAAGTTGGGTGGGGTCACTGTGGCCACTATATAAAAGCTGTACCATATTATCTGTTCATGAAGTTAAGAAGGTAATGCACCTGTTTGGGCACTTAGCCATCATCGTTGTATTTGTGCTGCTTATTTCAGGTTTAGCGCTTTTGCTTAATTACCTGCATTCGTTATCAGCGCTGTTCACGTCAAGTTATGGGCAATTAATTTTGCTAAAACTGCTACTAGTGAGCGCGATGCTTATGATGGGGGCTTGGCACAAACTAATTTTAGTTCCGAGAATCACCCAAAAACAGCATGTAGGTACACTAAAACGTTCCATCAGTGTAGAAATGCTGATAGCTGCTTTTGTACTTATTACAACAAGCGTGTTCACCACACTTGTTGGTCCCCCAAATTAATTTAATAAAAAGAGAGCAACATGTTTAATAACTCTGCAAAAATAATCATAACATCGCTATTACTTTTTGGCGCATTGAACTCACTAGCTGTAAGCGCACACAAGAATGAGGAACATGCAAATGAGCGTGTGTTATTTGTTGGTACCGATACCCCAGCTGCGCAAGCAGTAAGTGCCTTTCACCAAGCATTAAATCAAAGTGATCAAAAAAAGCTCGCTCATTATTAGCTGATAACGTCATTATTTTTGAAGGCGGAGGCGTTGAGCGTTCTGCCGATGAATATGCAAATCACCACATGCTAGCGGATATGAAATACCTCAGTTCGGTTAATAGCAAACTATTAGAACATCAGGTTTATATAAGTGGTGATATCGCTTACTCCATTTCGCGAAGTGAAACGATGGGCAGCTACAAAGGTAAAGCCATTAACACAACGGGTATGGAGTCAATGACTCTAAAAAAGACCCGCAATGGCTGGAAAATCACACATATTCATTGGTCAAATTAAGGAAGTAACATGCGATTAACGTACATAACAACTGCACTTTCAGTGATGTTGGCGGTGTCTATATCAGTAAAAAGTATGGAAAACCCACACAGTGTATTGCCAGTCCAAGAGGCCATAGAAAAAGATAAAACAGAGATTGAGTTGACAGTTTATAAAAGTAAAAACTGTGGGTGCTGTAAAAAATGGATTGAGCATATTAATGAAAGTGGCATTAAAACAAAAGCAATAGATGTTGCTGATATGGGGCTAATTAAAGCTCAATATCAAATAAAGCCAAATATGCGCTCATGCCATAGCGCTGTTTCAGCCGATGGGTATGTTTTTGAAGGGCACGTGCCAGCTAAATATATAAAGCAGTTTTTAGCTGAACAACACCCTCAGAAAACGATCGGGCTGACAGTTCCGGCAATGCCTGTTGGCACGCCAGGTATGGAGATGGGCAATCGTTTTCATAAATATAATATTGAAGTACTTACTCAAGATTCACAGCAACATACTTATAAGCATATCAGCAAATACGCAGTGCAGTTTTAACTCTTATGGCATAGTTATTGAGTTAGCCGTAAGTATTAATGCGATGATTAAATATATAGTGGGCTTACGCCTTATAAATTGTAAGTAATACCCCTTAGTATAAATAAAATACAAGTTGAACAACTGAAAAGGAGCCATTGTAATGTCACAGTATTTAAAATTTTTCTTAATGATAGCCACATCAACATTAGTCATGTTTGTACTAATGTATTTGAATAGTTATCAGCTAAGCCATGTGTTTTTTAGTGAAACGCGTACCTATATGGCTATTTATATGGGGGCTGCAATGGCGGTAGTTATGCTGTTGTTTATGCTAAATATGTATAAGGATAAAAAGAAAAACAGCGTAGTTTTAGGGATCAGCATTATTAGCTTTGTAGGCGCATTATTTTTAGTACGTTCGCAAATAACGGTCAACGATCAGTCTTGGATGTCAGCCATGATACCGCATCATTCAATCGCTATACTGACTAGTGATAGAGCTAATATCAAAGACAAGCGCGTCCAAGAGCTTGCAACAAATATTATTGAAGCACAGCGTCGTGAGATTAAAGAGATGCAGTGGTTACTGAACGATATAGAAAAAAATGGCCTAGCAGAAACTCAGGAACAAGCACAATCTAGGACCGTACCGGATTTTAATGCTAAGTAAAATTTTATACCAATACATAAAAGGGAGCTAAACATGAGTAAATCAGCCCAACTTTTTAGAATGGCCACAGATGAGCATATTTGTCCGTTTGGTTTAAAATCAAAAGACCTACTAGAGCGAGAGGGATATACAGTTGATGATCAGCTATTAACTTCTCGAGAGCAAACAGATGAATTTAAAAAACAACACAGTGTAGAAACTACACCTCAAACATTTATTGATAATAAACGTATAGGTGGCTATGTCGACTTACGCGATTACTTTGATAAGCCAAAAGCTGGGCAAGAAGGTACAACTTACACGCCCGTGATTGCGATTTTTTCGGTTAGTTTTTTGCTTAGTGTGGCATTTAGTTTTGCAGCGAATAATAGCTTATTATCAATGCAAACCGCTGAACTGTTTGTAGCCCTAACAATGGCAGTGTTAGCAATACAAAAGCTTCAAGACTTATTTAGCTTTACTAATTCATTTATAACCTATGACTTAGTCGCTATGAAAGTAGTCAGGTACGCCTATGTTTACCCATTTTTAGAAGCATTTGTTGGCATTGGAATGATAGCCGGATTACCAGCCTATATTATTGCCCCTATTTCATTGTTCATAGGTGGGGTTGGTGCTGTTTCAGTGATAAAAGCAGTCTATATAGATAAACGAGAGTTAAAATGTGCGTGTGTAGGCGGTGACAGTAACGTACCACTAGGGTTTATCTCCCTAACAGAAAACCTGTTTATGATCGCTGCCGGTATTTGGATGTTTGTTAAGTAAACAACAGCTTTAATTTAAAAACATGATGATGTACTAGTGTGATTACCAAGGGATTATGTCGCTCTAATTACCGAGCGACTTTGTCGTAAATAGCATATCAGCTGTACTAGCTCATATCAGTTCTTACAGTTTAAGTGAATAAGTTTAGACTTCATCAGGCAGACTGCTATGAGCGATAACCAGTCATTGGGATTAGCTAAATATCATAGTTTATTAATTGGTCAAGCTGAGTCGTTTGCGCATATATTCCTGAAAATGAGCGGCGCGCGCAATTGGTTCATTTAACTCTACCTAAAAATTTTACAAAACTTAGAGATAGTAATGCCTTAGGTAATTTGTTAAAACTATATAAGATAGATAAATGAGCGTTAAGTCGGCAGAAATATGCGCGATGAGCGCACTATTAAATTATTAGGCATCCATGAAACAGAGGTCTAGATGACGGACATATCAGTTACCCTTACAGATATAGATTTCTTACAGGAACGGTTAGATTTTTCCGAAATTAGTCCCGTAGACTTCGAGAATCTAATATTTCATTTGTTGGATGAGATGGGCTTTTCTAATTTAACGTGGAGGAAAGGAGGAGAAGGTAACTCTGCCACTGATGGTGGGCGTGATTTAGAGGCAACATTTTGGACTGTTCTGCCTTCAGCTTCCAAAGAAGAAAAGTACTGGTTTGAAGTAAAATACCGAAAAAAACAATTAGAAAAATCACAAGTTCAAGGTACGATATTAAATGCCTCTGGAAACAACACTAAAGATAATGTTCTTATTATCACCAATGCTACAATATCCAACCCCACATTAGATTGGATCAAAGACTTTCAGAGCACACATAAAACTCCGAGTATTTCAGTTTGGCAAGGGCACGATCTAGAGCTTCTCTTAAGAAAAAACCCACGGACATTAGCCAGGTTCCTTCCATCGTCGCTTGCATTTAGTGGTCGTTGTAAAGTTATCGAATCTAAATTTTCAAACTTAATGCTACTTCCTGCTGGAGGCGAGCTAGATGAATTATGGGATAAAAGGGATGAGTATTATGAAAACTCATATCTCACGTTAATAGCAGTTTTGGCAGAGGTGGCTTATGGAGATTTAGTTAACCACCAATGGGGGCTAGACTTAGATGAAGTTAGGCTGTTCTCTGTTGCTGCAACTGGGATGCTAAATGTATATCCATTTATATTCAAATGTAGTTCTTTAAATAGAGACCAAGCTCCATTAATTCAGGGCTTGTCCTATATAATGCAATGTCTTCTTTTTAGGTCTGGTGAGGAGATAACTGCTAAATTGCTGTACAATCCTGAAGAATTCGCTGAAACGAATACAGAGCTACCTGATAAATTTAAATTTGATCGCTATGAGCCTATTTTTAACACTCTCTTTCATGAGCTTAGCGTTCAATGCAGTGAGAATTATTGTTCTAAAGTTAACCATATGACTAAGAATGAGGAAATTAACTACTTTAATAGATTCCTAAAATCACCTGTTAAAGAAGATGAAGATAAAATGCTTATCCTTAATTCGATACATGGAAGCTGCGAGATTGGTCTTGTTTCTGATGGTAGCTATTGTCCACTTGGTGATTCAGATGAGGCTCCCAAGACGCAAGCAGGTTTGGTTGATAAACTTAAATTTGCTCGTGGGGTAATCATAAATCGTTCAGGGCTGCTAAGTGAAAAAGCCTAACAAAAAGCTGCACGCGGAGACATGTTGCTACGCTCGTTTTTGTGTGAGTCGCTTCGCTCCATTTTCACACAAAAACGCTCTCCGCAATATGTGCCGGTGAGCTTGGCGTTAGTTTCTTAGGAGAATTGAATGGAATCTGTTCCATACACTGTTGATGTAATAGAAAAGCTGAGATGGAACTCCCATCTTGGTAAGCACAGTCATTTCTATGCGTCCCAAAATGGACGCCACCTTCATATCCTTTGTGGTATTCCAATAGTAGTAATTAACCTGATTCTAGGTTCAGTGTTTTTTGCTTTACTGGGAACCGAATTGCCCGATTGGAGCAAATGGGTTGGAGCAGTTCTAGCACTGACTGCGGCGTTGCTTGGTGGTGTTCAGACATTCTTTAATTTTAAAAAGAGTTATGAAGGCCATCGAGAAATAGGTAACGAATACCTTGCGGTAGCAAGGGAGTGTGAACGGCTTATAGCATTATACTTTGATAGAATCTTAGATTTAGAGCATCTATCAAACGAAATTGATTCACTTAACAGCCAATACTCTTCAATTAATCAAAGAGCAGAAGAATATATAGTAAGTGAGAAATCTTACAAAAAAGCTCTTGAGGCTCAAAATAAAAAGGCAACTGAAGAGCCATCATTAGTTCAAAAAATGCAATCAGCTGAAGCAACAGAAACTAACAAGTCAAGCCAAGGGATGCAGCAAAGCTGCGCCTCTGCTTGAGGCGTTATACTTTTCTCAAGGACGGAGAACACCGATGATTATTAAAGCCTCTCAACTCTTAGAGTTGTTTATTCAAGAAGAAACAACAAAGTTAAAAGATTTTGAGATGCCTCATATGCCTACACTAGGCAGTGCATATGAAGAGGTTACAAAACAAGGCATCGACCAAGCATTTATCCTTCCACAAAATCTCAATTTACAAGTAGTGTCTGGTTTTATATCCGTTGGTGGCGAAATGTTGCCGGAACAGATTGATTGCATGTTGGTTCATGGTGATGGTGTTCGTTATGGACTAACAGACGAGTACATCTACGAAATAGAAAATATCCTTTGTATTTTTGAAGTTAAGAAAACTTTAAGAAAAAAAGATTACATTGATGCATTTGAACATTTAGGTGGAATAAGAAAGAGATTCTCTGAACACTTTGAAAATAAGTTAAAAACTGAAAATTATGAACCTGATATCTCAATTGCTAGAAAGTGCTTCTCTCAAATTACTGGAAAAATAGCACCAAAGAAATACTTGGACATACATCATCTTTCAAAAAGTGACAGTATTTTATTCTATGCCTTGGTACAGGAATCATTAGCTCCAGTAAGTATTATTCATGGTTACGAAGGTTATAAAAGTGAGAATGGCTTAAGAACCGCTTTTATAAAGATCCTTGAAGAAAAAGGTAAAGATGGTGGTCAAGGACTTGGAGTTCCTAGCCTGCCAACATTGGTAACCTCTAATGAATATTGTATTGTAAAAGGTAATGGTATTCCCTTTACCGTAATTAAAGATCAAAATTCTTGGGTTATATCTTTTTCGACTAGGCATAATCCAGCAAAAATGATCTTAGAATTAATCTGGTCTAAAATTGCAATATTTTTTGATGTGAAAATGCCTTGGGATGATGGACTTCACATGGACAATATTCAACCCTTGTTGCTAGCAATACCTAAAGAAATAGAAGATAGAGCTGGATGGTTGTATAAAACTATAGAAATGAAAGAAAAAGACTTAATTCGAAGTAATGATAATGTTTGGGCGCCGTATACGATAGGTACAGCTGAAATGTCTGCAATAAATATAATGGCAATGCAAGGCGGTTATTTTCCATTAGATGAAGGTATGCAAGATTACCTACAAAATAATAAGAACTCTAGCTTAGAGCATGTTATTGGCTCTCTAACTAACAGTAGAGATTTTATGATTGATGGAGATTTTTTGAGACCTATTAATAGTCTTACACTTGTGATTACAAATGACGATGGAACTGGTTTTGTTTCATCTGAACGTGAAAAATTCGATTTGTGGTGTGAAGAAAATGAAATAAGGCCTACTTATATGAATATAATTTTTATGGAATAAACGTATAATAAGTCAATTAAACAGGGACAAAAAACAGTTTGCTGTTTTTCGTGCCTCAAACATTATAGACAACAATTTTTTTGCCCGTTAATTGGGTGTTATGTGTTTATCAGGATTGGTTGTGGAGGTATGAGTTGCTTTTAAATATTATTGGTTATTTACTACGGAATTGGGTTTGGGTGCTAGGTATCATATTGGGCATTCCAACATCTTATTATGGCTATGTTTGGGTTCAGACCAAGCTGATAGACCAGCAACTTAATTGCCTGAAGATTGGTTACAGTATAGATGCGGATAAACCTGATTTAATTAATGGGAAAATAAAGGACTTTCAAAAATGCCTAGAAGAAATAGACCCTAGAATTGGTACGAAAGAGTTTCTCGAAAATAAAATAAAATAAAATACATAACAAACTGTTTAACAAGGACAAAATACAGTTGGCTTTTACTTATTTTAGCCAACTATATTTTGCCCATTAACAGAGCGTTATATGGAGAATCTATTCACATGAATGCCCGAGATTCGAGTGATAAAACAAAGCGTGGGATCATGCCTAGAAAATGGAAGTTTTATAAGTGTTAAATTTAGCCTTAAATGCTCTCGAATTAGCTAAACCTAAGAGTGAAAATGATTCAGCGTCTTTTCATCAAGTTTCTTATGGTAAATTAATAACTCCTAGGCAGCACTTGTTTCTTTTCTCAGCCGAAGAATGGGAATATTTTCTAGAAGAATGGGGAACATTTCAAAAATCAAAGTATCACCTTGTAACGCGTTTAGGTGGGGCAAATGATTATGGTGTAGACGTTGCCTGTTTTCACACTGAGCATGGTTTTTCTGGAAGCTGGGAAAATTATCAATGCAAATACTATAAAGGTGATCCTTTGGCGCCAGGGACTGCGATTCCTGAAATCGGTAAGTTATTATGGCATGTTTATACTGGAAATTTGACAAAGCCAAAAAAATATTACTTTTTCTCCCCTAAGGACTGTGGCCCATCACTTAAAAAATTATTATTAAATTCAGAAAAATTGAAGAGTAAGCTTTTAGAAGAGTGGGATAGCTGGTGTTCGAAGAGTATAACTACAACCAAAGAGATTTCACTAGAGGGCGAATTCAAGGAATTCGTCTTGTGCTTTGACTTTAGTATTTTCAAATACAAACCCGTAAATGAAGTTGTCGAGGAATATAGAGAAACCCCATATTACCCAATAAGGTTTGGTGGTGGACTAAAAGAACGCCCAGCGCCTTCAAAGCCTCCTAAGGTCTTTCAAAATAATGAGGCTCGCTATATAGAGCAATTATATAATGCTTATGCTGATAGCAAAGGTATTAAGCAACAAGATTTTCAGATTGATAGTTTCCCTGATCTTACAAAGCATTTTATTAGGCAAAGAGAATCGTTCTACTTTGCTGAATCATTAAGAACCTTTGCTCGAGATTCTGTTCCGCTGGGTACATTTGAGGATCTTCAAAATGACATGTTTGATGGAGTTATAGATACAGCAGAAGACGAGCATGAAAATAGTCTAATTAAACTTAAGGCTGTTTTAAATGAGTCAAAGTCTGTGCCGCTTGATTCAAATGGTTTATTTGAAAATATAAGAGTGAAAGATAGATATGGTATATGCCACCAATTGGCTAATGACGACAAATTAAAATGGTTGGAAGATGATGAGTGAAACTCTACATTCAGATTTCATATTTAACAGTGCTTTAGAAACAGGGGTACGATCCATATGTATATTAGTTGCTGACCTCTCAAATAAATTCGATATACAGCAACTGTTAGCTTTAGATCATATTGTTGTTCATTCCGGAGATATTGAAAATGCTCCACCGAGCCTACATCCGAATATTCTACAAAGAAGTGGTGAGCTTTTGGTGAGGAGGCCGTTAATTGAAAATGGCCTTGTTCTTATGGAAAGCAAAAGGCTTGTACAGAAAGTAATAACAGCTGATGGCTTCTATTACTGTGCAACAGAGCTTGCTAGTGTCTTTATCGAAAGCTTAACAAATGAATATATAAAAGAACTTAGTCAAAGAGCAGAGTGGGCTGTCACAATGTATAACGATTACGGTGATAGGTTGTTCTCAGAAATCTTCAATTCCGCATTTGATCGTTGGAGAAATGAATTCCAAACCGCAGAGATGTCAATTGCAAAAAATAGCTGAGTATTATTGAGATGGAAATTAGGTTTATTATTTTTACTGGCCCGGTAAAAGAATCGGCAGAAATAGAATTTGGAAGTGGTTTGAATGTAGTATATGGCCCTTCAAATACAGGTAAGTCATCCGTTTTGGATGGGATTGATTTTATGCTGGGTACAGAAAAGCCCCTGAAAGAGCTTCCTGAACATGAAGGTTATGACCAAGTAATCCTAGGTGTGGCGTTTTCTAAATCAGATTGCTTCACTTTTGTAAGAAGTATAGAGGGTGGTGATTATGAGTGCTTCGAAGGATTACATAAAAGAAAACCACTAGACATAGAGCCTGTCATTCTTAGGGCTAAAAGTGAAACTAAAAAGATAAAAAGTATATCCTCTTTTATACTCGAGAAAGTGAATTTATCGAACAAGAAACTTAAAAAGAATGCGCAGAATGGACTGATTAGTTTAACTCTAAGGAATTCTCTAGATCTTGCGATTGTTAATGAAGCAAATATTCAAAAAGAATCCTCACCATATATTAGTACACAATACACAAAATTAACTGAGCATAAATCTAGGTTGAAGTTTATTCTTACGGGGGTGGATGATAGTTCACTATTGCCAGCAGAAGTTGAAAAAAAAGCTCTATCTAGAGCAGCAAAAATTGAGGTTTTAAAGGAACTAATAGAAGAACAGGGTAAGTCGTTAGGAGATGTATCTACTTTAGAAAATTCACTGACGGAGCTTAGACAGCAAGATGAGATGTTGTCACAGACTATATTGAAAGAACGCTCTACCCTTGATGCCAATGAAGAAAAATACAATAGTTTAGTCAGAAACCGGGCTGCTTTAAGAGACGAATTAGAACTCAAGAGCATCAGAATTAATGAAGTAGTCGAAATGTTATCCCGGTTCAAACTGCTGCAAAAACAGTATGCTTCAGATATGGCTCGACTGGAAAGTATCTCTGAAACAGGGATTTTGCTTGAAGCATTGCCTTCTGAAAAATGCCCTACGTGTGGAAGACTTGTTTCTGAGGATAAAACTCATCAAGACTGTGATAAAGATATTAAAGATGTTGTTGCTGCTGCTGTATCAGAAAAATCCAAGGTTGAAGGGCTTAATGGTGAGCTTCAATTTACAGTGAACAATCTTAGTTCTGAGTTAGAGTCAATTATAGAGCAATTGCCGAATATAGAAGAAAAAATATCTTCTGTTGGTAAAGAATTAGCTGTTGTGAACCCTGAATTGGATGAACAGCGGACAAATTACACAGAATTATTTAATTTAAAATCCGAACTTGATGATTCAATAAAACAGCATGAGCAATTAATGCTTTTAACTAGAAAGAAAGTAGAGTTAGAAAATTCAGCTTCTAAAAAGGAATCTAAAGGCAAGGAAGAAAGTGAAAGGACGTTACCAACAAGCGCTCTGTTTAAGCTTTCGAAAGAAGTAAGAGGTTTTCTGCAAGAGTGGGGCTTACCTAATTCCAATGATGTTCACTTTGATAAAGAAACAGGTGATTTTGTTATTAATGGGAAGCATAGAATTAGTAATGGCAAAGGACACCGAGCTATTACGCATGCTGCTGCGACTCTCGGACTGATGAGATATACAGAAGATAATGAATTACCTCACTTAGGTTTTTCCATACTTGATTCGCCATTACTTGCCTATGAGGAGCCAGATGATGAGGCAGATGACCTTAGTGATACGGATGTAAATATTAAGCTCTTTGATAGTTTGGCAGCCTGGAAATCTAAACAAATTATTGTTTTTGAAAATAAAAAATCTATACCGAATAAGTACAGTTCAGGAAGGCAAGTTACTCAGTTTACTAAGAAAAATTCAGGACGCTATGGTTTTTTTCCAACAAAGCCCATGAATTAAATTATTGTTACTAGTGTAGGAACCGTATAACGCTCATGGCACATACACGACTTTAAGATTTGATGAAGTCCAATTGCAAAACCTGATAGCTTGGGTTGAATTTTTGTGTTGTCTTAATCTTTTTAATTCGTAGTCAGAGATTATGTAGCCATATCCGGGAAGTCGATATATTCATCAATATAATCTGTGATTAGATACAAAGATCCTAAAACAGTAGCCAAATTAGTTGACCACTACAAAGTTAGAATTTTTTAAGCAGACGAGGTTTAAAATTAATAAATTTTTTTAGTTTTTCTAATGTAGAGAGATTTTTTACTTCTTAATATCAGTAGGATGTTATTTTTTATTTGGTTCATAATAAATAGTTTGGTTTCAGGTTCTCTATTTAAATAAATTCATTAGGCTGATAGAATAAAATATATTGAATATCTTGGGTTTAAGCTACAATAGGTCAGTCTTTGCGTTTAATTATTTAATTCCTTAAAACTACTAGGTTGATAAAAATATTTTAGTTCATAAAACATATTTATGAAAACCAGCTCGATTTAATGCGAGATGTGCAGTTAAAGCGTGAGCCATTTGCTTCTCCCCAATTAAAAATCAACCCAGAGATTAAATCACTCGAAGATATAGAAACATGGGTAACACGTGATGACTTTGAGGTGGTTGGCTATCAATGCCATGAAGCGATTCAGTACCCATTTTCAGTTTAAAAAATAAGGAGAGCATAATGAAAGCAGTGATCCCTGTAGCGGGCCTTGGAACACGTATGTTACCGGCCACTAAAGCAATTCCAAAAGAAATGCTGCCAGTTGTAGACCGTCCACTAATTCAATACGTTGTGAGCGAAGCCGTTGCCGCTGGCATTAAAGAGATAGTGTTAGTAACGCATTCGAGTAAAAACTCAATTGAAAACCATTTCGATACTAGCTTTGAATTAGAGGCTACTTTAGAGAAACGTGTAAAGCGGCAATTACTTGCCGAAATACAGTCTATTTGCCCTAACGACGTGACGATTATTCATGTGCGCCAAGGTGAGGCAAAAGGGTTAGGTCACGCTATTAACTGTGCTGCCCCTATTATAGGGGATGAACCTTTTGTGGTTATTTTACCTGACGTTATTATCGATGAAGTGGAAAGTGATTTAACAAAAGATAATTTAGCAGAAATGATCACTCGTTTTGAGCAAAGTAAACATAGTCAAATTATGGTTGAACCAGTTCCTAAAGATGACGTAGATAAATTTGGTGTTGTTGATTTAGGTGATGTTGAGTTAAACCAAGGTGAAAGCTCACCCATTAAGAGTATGGTAGAAAAGCCACCCGTTGACGAGGCACCTTCAAACCTTGCTGTGGTTGGTCGTTACGTGTTGAGTAAAAATATTTGGCCATTATTAGCTAAAACACCACAAGGTGCTGGTGATGAGATTCAGCTAACAGATGCAATTGCGATGCTTATGCAAAACGAAAAAGTAGACGCTTATGCTATCAAAGGCCGAAGCCATGATTGTGGTAGTAAAATTGGTTATTTGAAGGCGACGATTGAATTTGCCTTACGCCGCGATGAATTTGCTGATGAGCTTAAGACCTTTATTAAAACGTTAATCTAATCAGTTCTTTATTTATTTAAAGCGCCTATATGGCGCTTTTTTTTTGATTGTAAAGTTGCTTTTTCAGGACTTTAATTATAACTATTTTTGCAGTTATACAGACAGATCTGGGTTTGTAATGTAAGCTTTATGTTAATTAAAGTTGTTTTGTAGTTAACGTTCTTTATTAGGCCAATTGTAAATTGGCTCAATTTAGCGATCTAAACTGTTGAAAGAGAAACAATCAATGTGTGAATGCAGCATAAAGTATCACCGATATTTAGTTATAGCGTTACTCATGTTAATTGGGAGTGGCTGTACTATATCGCCAGATAAAACTACGTTAAATGAACAAGTTAAAGATTCTCCTGAATATGTAACCATTACCGCACTTGAGCTAGCACAGCTAAAAGATGCCGCTTTGCAATGGCAACAGGCGCGCTCTGGTATAGAGCGACTATTAAAATTAGAACGCGAGCTTACATATTTAGTTGATAATTTAGATATTATTAATAGTAAAGCAATAGCGCAATCAAATCAGGCTGTTAGCAATCGCTATGCACGCTCATCAATTAAGGCTAATACATCGCCAAACCTCAGGTATGGTAATAACTACGCAAGCACGTCAGATAAAGTTGATCGCCCAAAGCAAAGATATAGTAATCGCTACGCAAAACCAACTAATAGGGACGCTCTACAAAATCAGCGATACAACAGTCGCCATGCAAGTGTGCCTAAAAAAATGATTACAGCCCCTCCAAAAAGTTACAGTAACCGCTCTGTTCGTTCGTCAGTAAAAGCTATTAATCCAAGGATGAATAAAAAGGTCGCTTCTAAAATATCGAAGGCAACAAAAGTGGCAATGGTTGATACTAATAGAAAGGTATTTGCTTTGCAGGTAGCTTCGCTTGATTCAGAAGAGAGTGTTGCTAAGCAGTGGAAGCACATTAACAAAAAAGCAGCGCCTTTGTTTAAGGATAAAATCACGACAAACATTGAAAAAGCAAAAGTTAATAACAAAACCTATTATCGATTAAAATTAGGTGAGTATTTTAACTTTAAAAGTGCTGAGGATGATTGTGAGGTATTTAAATTCTATAAAGTTGATTGCTTTGTGAGTAACTACACTGACAAACCAATTAGATTATAAATTATTTATTTGGCGCTTTTATTGCATAATAGCTAGAGCTAGTTTTTTGTAATAGGTTCTTTAAAGTGAAACTTCGTTTAATAATATTACTAATACCATTTGCATTAGCTGGTTGTAGCAACCAGCTAATGCCCGCCGACTCACAAAGCGACAAGCTTGTGCGTGAAAAAGATATAAAACCTTACTTAGAGCAATGGGATAACAACAAAGAGCAGATAGCGCGTTTAAGCACCATGGAAGAGGACTTATCATTACTGATTCAAGCTCTTTCTGCACAAACAGATATTGATACCGTACCTGAGCCGTTGAAAGAGAAGGTAAAACGTGTTGAATATGGCTCTAAGCAATCTTTACAACTCTCCTCAGAAACTGCCTTAGCCGATAACACTATCAGTACAAACAAAGCAATTTACGGTGTACAAATTGGACGTTATTTAGTTTCTAACGGAGCCAAAAGGCAAGTACAGCGACTAAAAGAGCAATACCCTCAGTTAAACAGTATTTTACAATACCGCATTAATGAGCAACAAAAGGAATCAACAACGTTTTATAGTGTTGTAGCAGGCCCGCTGAAAAATCAACAGCAAGCGGCGCAGTTGTGTTTGTTTTTTTACAAAATAGGTAATAAGTGTACCTTAGCGACATTTTCAGAGGATGTTTAAGGTTTTTTTACGCTTATTTTTGCATCCTGTTATTATAAATCAAAATAAAGTAAATATTTTTCTAACTTTTTAGTGATTTTGGCCGATACTTAACATAACCTGACTAACAGGTTTATACTTTATATCTAAGGGAAAACTATGAACAAAATATTTACTAAAGCAGCATTAGCTGCATCAATGGCTGTACTTTCTTTCGGCGCTGCAGCTGAATCAGTTTCGTTTCAAGCAGGTGTTACAGTTCAAAATGCTTTTACCTTGACTAACGATTCTGCACTAGATTTTGGAACAATTCGTGCCTCAGCGGATTTAGCAGCAGCTGAGACGGCTACTCTTGTTTTAGCCGCAAATCCAGCGACCTCACCTACAACGGCTTCTACATCGATTGCAGATGCTGAAATCGCAATTTTAGTACCAGGTGCACCAGCCGCTTTTTCTGTTTCAGGCGTGTCTCCTTTCGGTTCACTGACAATTACAAATCCGACAGAAACTGCAATTTCACCTGATGCAGCACCTGCTGGTACTGCAGCATTTACTTTGGGTACTCCAACGTATTATGTGCTAACTGGCGCGACGCCTAACAGTGCTGCTACAACGACTATTCAGGTAGACGCAAATGGTGAAGCGACATTTAATGTTGGTGCCACATTAACGACAGATGCCACTACTCCTACGAGTGATTACATTGATGGCACTTACAGTGGCTCATTCACATTAGAATTAAACTATTAATGAGCAAAGCCTGCTTTATTATAAAGCAGGCTATTTTATGAAATTAATTTTATTCATACTAGCAGCTTCCTTAACTCCAGGTTTGTGCGCGCAGGTAACACCGCTTGAGCCATTGAGTTTTGGTAAAATTGTTATAAGTGATAATCAAAGCATTAGCTCCATAACTTTGTTGCCTAGTAATACAAATACCTTAACCAATAAGATATATTTACTTGAAAAAGGCCATGCAGCTGAATTGCTGCTTGAAGGATACCCTGCACGTATTCAAGTAAATGTAAGTGACTTTGTAAGCAACCAACCTTTAAATAACATTTTCGGTGGTGCATCTCTGATTTTAAATCAACTCATATACAATGCGACCATTACAACCGATACCACAGGGACTGCGTTATTGAGAGTTGGGGGGCAATTGAGTACCTCAGGTGACGGCAATACTTATAAAGATGGCATCTTTGATACTACAATTGAAGTGACGCTAAATTATTAGACAACTAGAGATGTTGATTAAATGACAATAATAAAAACTTTTTTTATCTTAGTAAGCTTTATTTTAATTAGCTTTCATTCTTATGCAAACTTACTTATTTCTCCAACAAGAATCAATTTTGATGAGCGCCAACGTGTTGCTAAAGTCATTGTTGTTAATAACTCTAATGAACCCAAAACTTATAGGTTGGAGTGGCAAGATAAAGTCGCTCTAGCTGGGGGAGGGTATGCTAATTTAGCGGCTGATCAAGAAAGTTCATCTTCACTTAAAAATATGGTTAGGATCAGCCCATCACAAGTTAGATTAGCGCCAGGAGAAAGGCAAATAGTTAAGCTTGCTATTCGAAAGCCGAAAGGTTTAGCAGAGCAGGAATACCGCTCTCATCTAGCCTTTAAAGCACTCCCTAATGAAGCTCAAAGTCAGCAACAGAGACTAGGCATCAAGGTAAACTTACTCTTAAGCTACACTATTCCCGTTATTTTGCGAAAAGGTGCTGAAAAACCCAATGTAAATATCAGTAATTTACAGCTTATACACAGCCCAGAAAAAAAGGCGCTTGAGATTGAAATTAAGCGAGAGGGTGACTTTAGTTCTTTTGGCAAGTTAGAAGTTTTCTTTAAGCAAAAAGGAGCGGATACAGAGAAAAAGATCGCCATGTTAAACGATTTCAGTATTTACCCTGAGCTAAAAACAACAACGGCGACGATACCAATTTTTGCAGATCAAAATATCCCGAAAGATGGTCAAATTCGCTTAATTTATACAGGGCTTAAAGAATATCGCGATACTATTTTTAGTGAAAAGTTTGCGCCAATCAATAATGCAATTATCGGTAATTTGAAATAGGCGATGTATTACTTTAAGCGCTTAAAGTGGTTGTTGATCATTTTTTTATCAATTGATCCATTATTAGCAGCAGAGCCTGACACTCAGGCCATTCTTGCTAGCATAAAAAAAATAGATAAAAAATGGCAGCAATACAACACTGATCAAGCTGTAAATGAAAGAACAGAGCCTGAGCTTAATGTGCAGCAAGGTGAGGGCATCCCCGAAGGGGAGTTATTATTTTTTTCATCGTTCGTGAAAAAAAATTACCTGGGTGAAATGCTCGGGGTGAAAAGTAAAACCGGTGTATTAATAGATTTATTAAGTTTTTCAGAAAGCCTGGATTTTGCTATCGATATAAATAGCGATGACCCTATTGCTCAAGGCTGGTTTATTCGTGAAGATAATCAGTTTTATCTAGACCTAAATACAAATACAGTACAAATTAACGGCGCTAGATATTCATTTAACAGCCAACAAGCTTATGCTGAGAACGGCGATATGTTTGTTGATAGTAACTTGCTAGCGCAGTGGTTTTCGTTAGATATTGATATTGAATATTCAGCACTTGAGCTATATGTAAGCTCCCCTACCAAATTACCTATAGAATTAAAACGCGAAAGAGAGCAGCGAGAAACTGTGACTAATAGAGAGTCACGTCAAGCAATACTACCGTGGAAGGCCAGTCCATACAGTGCAATTTCATCTCCTCTTGCTGATGTGCAGCTTAGTGCAACCAAGAGTAATACGGATTCAGCGATAGGGTACTCTGTATTAGGGTCAAATGACTTAGCCTATTTTAATGCTCAGTATTTTTTTGCAGGGCGAAAACAAGATTTACTATCAGATTCAAGATTATCATTTAGCCGTCAAAGTAAAGATGCACGGTTATTAGGTCCTTTAAATGCGACAACTGTTCAATTTGGAGATGTATTAGCAACTCAAGTCGGTAAACAATTTAATAGTAGTTACGCCAGAGGAGTAAAAGTTGATAACAAACCACTTTTTAAACAGGTTAATAGTAATCAAATTAATTTAACGGGTGCTATTCAACCAGGGTGGGATGTTGAGTTATACCGTAATGATGTACTGCTAGCGCAGCAGTTTAGTTTAGCTGATGGGCGTTATTTATTTGAAGATATTGATTTATTGTTTGGTGCTAATAATTTTGAGCTAATTTTTTATGGCCCACAAGGGCAAGTAGAGCGAAAAACAGAGCAATATTTTATAGATGGTAATAGTTTGTCAGCAGATGAGTCGTTCTATGAGTTGTCAATTACTGAGCAAGGTGAGCAGTTATTCAATCAGTCAATTTATTCGCCAGAAGGTATAGGTTGGCAGCTAGCGGGTCGTTATGAAACGGGATTAACTGATTATTTATCGGTTTATGCTGGTACATCAATATTAAATAGCAATTCGGGTGATAATGTTAACAATTATGCTTTTGGTTCAAACCTAAGTATATTTGATAAAGTATTACTTAATCTAGATTATGAAAAAAATAATAACGATGAAGATAAGCTAGAGGTAGCTGCTAGAGGTGAATTAATTGGTCAATCGGTACGTTTAAGTCTGTCTCAAAACAATGAGAAAATAGTTGGTGATACAGAAACAGCGAAAACTGAAAGTTATCGATTATATACGGCAGGAAAGTTGTTTGATAAATCGTTTGGAAGCTTGAGCTATCAAAATACGCTCGCATATAACAACAGAGAGTTTAGCGACTCATATTTAAGTGTTGATAATACCTTATCTTATAATTTAGGCGGTACCGTTGTTAGTAACAACTTAATTTGGCGAAAATTTGATTCTTTAGATGATGCAACAACACTTGGCAGCATGCGTCTTCAACATAGATTTGGTAAAACATACACTCGTTTTAGTGTTGACTATAGCGCAGACTCTGGTTCAACTATACTGGGTTACCAAGCAGAATTAAGCCGTAGTTTATCTCAGAATTTGCAATCTGAATTCACACTGAGAAACTCCCGTATAAATGATTTAGTTTCTATGGAGTTGGGTCTAAATTGGCAAAGCGATAGTTTTAGCTTAAATAGCACAATGAGTTACGATGATGATGATAACTGGCGGCTAGGTTTATTTAGTCGCTTTAGTATTGGTTTTGATACGAACACTGACGAGTACTTTTTAAGTAAAAGAAGCCTCGCAAACTCTGGTACTTTAATGGTTAGAGTCTTTCTTGATTCAAATAATAACAATATTCAAGATGACGGAGAAAAGGGAATTGAAGGCGTTAAGGTAAAAGGAGTTCAAAACTATCGCCGAGCGGTAACTAACGAAAATGGTTTAGCGATTCTTAAAGGGATGCCGGCAAATAGAACCACCGACATAGTGATTGAGTCTGGTAGTATTAGTGAGCCTTTTTTAGTTGCCGCCCACGATGGCTTTTCTATTACACCGCGTGCTGGTTTTGTTGAATATATGGAAATCCCGCTTAATAACAGTAGTGAATTAGAGGGAACTGTTTACAAACAAGATGAGCAAGGCAGCAGTGAAGTGCAGCCTTTTGCTACCGTAAAATTACTCGACAAACAAGGCAAACAAGTGGCGCAAACGCAGGCTGCTTATGATGGTTATTATTTGTTTACCGATTTACGCCCTGGCGAATATAAAGCGGTTATAGATGATGAATTTAAGCAACGTAAATCCTTAAAAGATACGCAACAGGTGGTGGTTAAATTACCAGCGCAAGGTGAAGTAGTAATGGGCGTTGACTTTGAGCTTAAAGAAAAAACACAAACGCCAGCGTATATTGCTAATGCGGGTGGGTTTTCATCATTGCCAATTATGAAAGCGTATTATCAATTAATTAAACGTCATTTAAATGAGCAATCAAAGCGTGATGCTTTTTATATCAAAGACGAAAAACATAAACGGTATATTTTAGCCGTCGCTTATGCCGAGTCTGCGCAAGGGGAACTTGAACAAGTATGTGCAGAATTAAAAGTAAAAGGCTTGAACTGCCAAGTCCAAGCGCAACTTATTAGCCACTAATAACAATAAGGTTTAACCATGCAACATGCTAATTTATATAAACGCTACTCAATACTAATTGCCTGTATTGCTGCTCTTTTTATATCAGGATGCAGCACCACCAAAACTGCAGAATCTCCTCAGCCAATGCAAGCGAGTGCCAATCTTTCTGAGGAAGAGTTGGCGCAGCTAAAAGCATCGTCTCAGCAGTGGCAATCAGCCAAAGCAGGTGTTGAACGTTTATTAGTGATTGAACAAGACTTAAAGCTATTAATAAGCCAATTAAATGCGGTAGCAAAACAAGGTTCTGCATCAACAAATACGCCTGTTGTACCAACAGCTAAAGCTTCGGCTGAGACGGTAGCACCCACAAAAGTTGCACAAAAAGCTAAAGTAGCAGCGAATACAGCTGATGAAAAACAAGCCGTTAAAGCCTTATTTGCCTTACAAGTTGCAGCCGTTACCGACAAAGAGCGACTTAGCCAAAGTTTAAATCAAATAAAAGCCAGCGCATCTTCGTTATTTCAGGGCGAATTCGTGGCGAATGTAGAAACTATTAACGTGAGTGGCATGACTTACTACCGTTTAAAGCTTGGAGCTTATCAAAATCAAGCGAATGCGGCTGCTGATTGCGATAGACTTAAACAGCGCCAAATCAACTGCATTGTGAGCCATTACACCCAACAGCCATTAAAATAAATATGCATCTAGGGTATTAGGCATAATAATTGCTTTGTAACTATTATGTTTTTAGAGGATGGCAACTATGCGCCTTTTGTTACCCTTACTATTATTAAATTTAGCGGGCTGTAGCTTAACACCCCAGCCAAAGCCAAGTATAAGCACTGATGCGCCTAAAGCGGTCATGGCACCCTATACGCTCAATCAGTACGTAAATAGCTTGAGTGCCCAGCTTAGCCATATCAAAGAGCCTTTTAAAAGCACCGCTTCAATCGCGGTCAGCAGCTTTTATTTAGCCAATGCTTTGGATTCACAAATTGCTCAAGGGCAGGGAGCAGGGCTTAGTCAGCAAGTTCAAGAAAGCTTAATAACCCAATTTACTCAGTTAGGGTACAACACAGTTGAATACCGGCTTGAAAACCAGCTTAACTTATCAGCGAGCGCTGATTCAGTGTTAAGCCGCAGTACGAGTAACTTAAAGCAGCGTCAGATTATTGACTTTGTGATCACCGGCACTTTAACCCGTCAAGAACATGCTTATATTGTTAATGCTCGCATGGTAAATATGCAAACTAATCAGATTGTATCTGCCGCAAGTACTGAAATTCCCATCAATGTGATGTGGAGTAATGAAAAAATACAGCAGCGCGGTGACTATATTTACCGCAGTGAATATTAATTAGGAGCACACATGAAACGCCTACTATTAACTTTATGTTTGCCACTGGGCTTTGGTTGTTCACAAATGACAAACCATAGTGACACGCAAATTACCGACGATGCGCCTATGTTTTTTGAGCAACGCCCTGTAGCTGCACCAACAAATACTGATTCGCTTTATCAAAATAAAGCTGCAGTGATGAATAAAAACAAACAAGTAAATACGCCAACCCGTAAAAATATTAATCACTATGTGCGTGGCATAATGCAAGACATGGCTGAAAACTTACAGTACGTAAATACTAAAACGCCATTGGCAGTATCAAGCTTTGTTTTTTTAGACCGTGACTACAATAATGCTGACTTAGTGGGTAACCAAATCGCAGAGAGCTTTATGCATGAGCTGCATAATTTTGGTGTGCCGGTCATTGATTTTAAAACCACCGATTATATGCGCGTAACGCCTGGCGGCGATTTTGTTTTTAGTCGCGACTACTTAGAGCTTAACCAAGAACAAAACTTTAGTTACGTATTAGCCGGCACGCTAGTAAACCACCAAGGCGGCATATTAGTAAACGCACGTATTGTTGGTTTAGCGAGTAAAGCGGTTGTAGGCTCTGCACAGGGTTTTATTCCACAATCAGTTATTGATGCGCTAAATAGCAGTAACAGTGCTGATGGCATTATGCTTAAACAAGCGAGTAAGTGAGGTTTATCATGGCTAACTTAGCTAAGCGCTCAGCTTTAATTAGCATAAGTGCATTATCACTAATACTTTCAGGCTGTAATTTACTTGGTGGATCTAACATGGCTGAACCCGCCAAATCTGAGCCAGAGCAAACAGTGGTAAGCAATCTTGATTTTAACCAGATCATGGCGCAAATGCAGCAAAATGACGAGCAAGAACAATACGCCGATACAACGCAGTTTAACCCAAACAAGCATCATAAAAGCTTAGTTAACTACGTAGAGCAAATGGCACTTGATTTAACCGACACCATGCAAGTAGCCCCGCAAGATGCTGCGATTGCAGTCACGTCGTTCGTTGATTTAGACGCAAGTTTAACTACAGCAAGCCAGTTAGGTAATCAGTTATCAGAAACCTTTATACATCAGCTGCAAAAATTTGGTTATAGCGCGGTTGATTTTAAAACAGCCAATTTAATTACCGTTAATGATCAAGGCGACTTTGCATTCACCCGCAACACTCGCAAGCTTGCAGGTACGAATATAGCCAGCCATGTTTTATCGGGTACATTAATTTACCGTGCAGATGGGGTTGTTATTAACGCTCGCGTAATAAATATTGAGAATAAGCGCCTTGCCGCCAGCAGCCGAACATTTATACCGCTTTACGTACTAAATAAAGAAGATATATATTTATCAAGCAATTAACTTAATTTGATACTTGATATAAAAAACCAGATGCCGTTATAATTTCCAAACACTTGGTACTTAGCACCCAACGTGGCCTCTTAGTTAAATGGATATAACGGCCCCCTCCTAAGGGGCAGTTGCAGGTTCGATTCCTGCAGGGGCTACCAATAAAATCAATGAGTTATGTTCTTTCTTTGTTTCTATATCAACTCTATGTAGTATATTTGTAGCAATGTCAGCTTTGTGCCGTTCGGATAAAAAGTGAATTTGAAAGCTTGTTGGGTGGCGCCTTCGGCTTAACCAACCTACATTTTGACGTAGGTCGGATAAGTGGCGGAGCCACGCCATCCGACAAAAATGATAAATTTACCAGAGACAACTGCCTTACACTGTAAGTTAAACCACTCTATACCGACTATCGGCTGAGTGCTAATTGCGGACATTAGTAACGCTAAGCTAACGGGTAGTGACCGAAAGGTGCGGGTTTAGTACCTTATATGTGATTACCTATTACGCGCCTAAAAGTGGCAAATGCTTTCGCTGCTGATAGGTTAAAGCTAGCTCTAAGCAGTTCTTGATTTCCGCCTCAGGCAACGAACTCGATAAACTTAATACGATTGCTCTATTACCTTGAAATTCGAGTGTGTCATTGTGCAGCTCTCTAAATGTATCGATTAACTTAGTTTGGCAGTTGAAGAACAAGTAGTATTGGTTTGGCGATTTCAACTTCCAATCAGTTCTAATTGGGCTGCCTGTTTTTACACTATAACTATGCTCACCCCATTTCAGTGACTCTTCGACTTCACCTAGCTCCAAATCGGATGCAAGCTTGAGGATTAAAGTTCGTAACTCCTCAAGTCGTAGCCGAACTTTTTCGGGATATTCTTCGAAGCGATTTTTGACTACCTCGTCCATTGAAAGCTCCTATTCATATAACGACTTTATCAGAGGACATTTTCCCTATTCTAGCGCGAAAACGTCCATATCTCATGAGCTTCTATTATTATTTTAGCTTATCTGAGCGTATAAAAAAGAGGAAAGTTTTCTTCTTTCTTACTAAGTAAATGACAACTCACCTCAATGTCCGGTTATCGCTCAAAGAAGCCCTCCATTAAATTCTGCATAATAAAAAAGCGAGCTATCAATTAACCCGCTTTATAAAGTACTTTGTCGAACCCCGAACCCCGAACCCCGAACCCCGAACCCCGAACCCCGAACCCCGAACCCCGAACCCCGAGGCTATAACTCAGCCATCACTAGTGATCGTAGCAATCAGCTCGCTCAATACCTGCTCAGCTTTGTCAGTTTCTACTTGGCAAGTACCGGCATTTAAATGGCCGCCGCCACCGTACTTAAGGCATAACTCGCCAACATTAGTGTTGGAGCTGCGGTTGGTGATTGATTTACCAATGGCGTACACCACGTTTTGCTTTTTAAGCCCCCACATTTTATGAATTGAGATATTACACTCGGGGAACATGGCATAAATAACAAAGCGATTAGTGGCGAATATGGTCTCTTCTTCGGTTAAATTAAGGACCACTAAGTTGTCGTGTACTGATGAGCAGCGGTCTATTTGCTCTTTAGCCTGTGTGTTATGTTCATGGTATAAAGCAACGCGCTCGGCAACATCTTCCATTGCTAGTATTTGTTCTATGCTGTGATCTTTACAGGCGTCAATTAACTTCATCATTAACTGGTAATTAGAAATTTTGAATTCACGAAAACGGCCAAGTCCTGTGCGCGCATCCATAATAAAGTTCATCAGTACCCAGTCTGTTGGGTTTAAAATTTCGTCTTTTGTAAATTGTGCCGAATCCCCTTTATCGACCGCTTCCATCATGTCAGTTGAAATATTAGGGAATTTCTCTGCACCGCCATAATAGTCGTATACAACGCGTGCTGCAGAGGGCGCATCTGGGTCAATAATGTGGTTTTTAATATCGCTTTCGTTACGAACGGTTTCACTCAAGTGGTGATCAAATGCAATATGACAACCGGCAACATAGGGGAGGTTAGTGGTAATGTCGTTGCTGGTAATGGCTATTTTACCGTCTTGCATGTCTTTTGGATGCACAAATAAAATATCGTCGATTAAATCTAAATCTTTAAGTAATACGGCACACACTAGGCCGTCAAAATCGCTTCGAGTGACAAGTCTATATTTATTATTGCTCATTTTCGGTCCATTTTTGTTTGTTTATTAATCTGAGTGTAGCAGTTTAAACTCCATTTCATATACCAGTTTTTAACATAAAAAAAGCCAAAACAATGGTTTTGGCTTTGAGTAGCAAGTGTGTATTAGTGATGTGTTATGCGCCTGGGCCACATTCCATACAATGGTTAATAATGTCTGGGCCAAATTTTAATTTAGCGTTTAAATCACGTAGTGCAGTGCGTAGGCCTTCTTCAATAACAGGGTGATAAAAAGGCATATCAAGCATTTGTGGTACAGTCATTTTGTTTTGTACAGCCCATGCTAATAAATGAGCAATGTGCTCTGCTTGAGGGCCAATAAATTCAGCACCTAAAAATAAGCCGGTGCCGTGCTCGGCATACACACGCATGTGGCCTTTGTTTTTTAGCATAACGCGGCTACGGCCTTGGTTTTCAAAGCTGACTTCGCCTATTTCAAAGCACTCACAGCTGCCTAATCGTTGGCTAATTTCTTTAAAGCTTTCACCAACCATGGCTATTTGTGGGTCGCTAAACACAGCGGCAATTTTAGCGCGGCGTAAACCCGCACGTACATGAGGGTAGCGGCCTGCGTTTTGCCCTGCGATTGTTCCTTGATCGGATGCTTCGTGAAGCAAAGGGATCATGTTACTAGCATCGCCAGCAATAAATATGTGGGAGTTGCCACATTGCATAGTGTGGGCATCAGCGAGTGGTACGCCACGTTCATCAAGCTCTATGCCGGTGTTTTCTAACCCTAGTTTATCGGTGTTAGGTACTCGCCCGGTTGCAGCCAGAACATAGTCAAACTGCTCGGTGTGTTTAACACCTTGTTTGTCGGTATAGGTTAGCTCTGCTTTATTACCTACTTGTTTCATATCTGAAACGTTTGAGTCGGTATCAACATAAAATTCTTCTGCGAATACGGTATTAGCGTAATCTTTAACTACTGGGTCGGTTAATGGGCCTATGGCACCACCTACACCAAAGAGTTTTACCTTTACCCCTAATCTATGCAACGCTTGGCCAATTTCAAGGCCTATAACGCCTGGGCCAAATACGGCTACTGATTCTGGTAAATCATCCCAGTCGAATACATCGTCATTAATAATCAGTCGGTCGCCAAAGTTATTAAATACGCCAGGGTAAGATGGGCGTGAACCTGTTGCTATTACAAAGCGTTTAGCAGTGATAATGGTGTGCTCATCTATTTGCACGCGGTTGGCGTCTAAAAACTGTGCATAGCCACGAATTTTATCTTCGCTAGGTATTTCATCAACTGCTTCTACTACGAATCCTGCAAAGCGATCGCGCTCACTTTTAACTCGTGCCATGACGGCTTTACCGTCAATAACCGGTTTTGAGCTGTGAACTCCAAAGGCAGGTGCCATTTCTATTGAGTGCGCGGCTTCTGCTGCAGCAATCAATAATTTACTTGGCATGCAACCAACACGTGCGCAGGTTGTACCGTATGGGCCTGATTCAATCATAAGTACGTTTTGAGTAAACTGTTTAGCATTACGGTAGGCACTTAAACCAGCGGTACCTGCACCTATAACAACAACGTCGGTTTGCAATTCTTTCATAGTGTTTTTCCTTTAATAAACAGGGGCGTTGCAGCCCCTGTTTTATTTACTTAATTAAGCAAAGTATTTTTCTAAATCGTCTGAGCCACCAATGTGCTTACCACCAATAAATACTTGTGGTACGGTTTCACGGCCCGATACCGCTTTAAGGCTGGTAAGTGATGCGCCAGCACCCATTACGATTTCTTCAAAAGCAAAGCCTTTAGCTGTAAGTAGCTCTTTTGCTTTTTTACAGAAAGGACAGCCAGGCTTAGTAAATAGAGTAACCGCTTCTGGTTTTACTTGAGTTGGGTTGATGTAATCAAGCATAGTGTCAGCGTCAGATACTTCAAACGGGTCGCCTGGTAAATCTGGCTCGATGAACATCTTCTCTACTACGCCATCTTTAACTAGCATAGAGTATCTCCAGCTGCGCTTGCCAAAACCTAAATCGTTTTTATCAACTAGCATACCCATGCCGTCAGTAAATTCGCCGTTACCATCTGGTAGTAAAGTAATGTTTTGCGCTTCTTGATGCTCAGCCCATGCGTTCATTACAAAGGTGTCGTTTACAGATACACAAACAATGTCGTCAACGCCATTTTGCTTAAGTACACCAGCTAACTCGTTGTAGCGTGGTAGGTGAGTTGATGAACACGTTGGTGTAAATGCACCAGGTAGTGAAAACACAACGACTGTTTTGCCTTTAAAAATGTCATCAGTAGTTACTGATTTCCATTCGTCGTTTTGACGCGTTGCAAATGTAACGTTAGGGATTGTTTGACCTTCAATATTGTTTAACATGTTTTTAGTTCCTCTTGATTTGTTAATAGCCATTATGGCGAACAATTAAATATAGTTCCAATCGTTTGTTTGTATTAAACTGATAGGTATAAGCTATCAGGTTGAGTGTGAATATGAACTTAAAAGATTTAGAATATGTAAAAGCCGTTGCGCATTTTAAACATTTTCGCAAAGCGGCTGATGCCTGCTTTGTAAGCCAGCCCACCTTGAGTGGGCAAATTAAAAAGCTAGAACAAGAATTAGGGGTTATCTTATTTGACCGTTCAACTAAGCACGTTACCTTAACAACCCAAGGTGAACGTTTGTTGACACAAATCACTCTTATATTAGAACAAACTCAAATATTAAAAGAACTGGCTGCTACTTCTAACCAACCGTTACAGGGCAAGCTGAGTATTGGTATTATTCCTACTATTGCCCCGTATTTACTACCTACACTGCTTACATCAATGAAAGCGGCATTTACTCAAAGTCAGTTTTCGTTTATTGAAATGCAAACTTCTACCATTTTAGCTGCGCTAGACAGTGGCGAGGTGGATTTTGCAATTTTAGCGGATGTACCTGAGCTAAAAAATTACCATACTATTAATGTATATAAAGAAGACTTTTTAGTTGCGGTATCTGCTGATAACGCTTTAGCTGTAAATAAAAAGGTAGCACTGCAAGATCTTCAAGGTAGTAACCTATTAATGTTAAGTGATGGCCATTGCTTTAAAGATCAAGCCCAGCAGTTTTGTTTTTCGGCAGGAGTGGATGTTTCTAGCCAGTACCAAGGCAACAGCTTAGAAACCTTATTAGCGCTGGTGGCGATGGACGATGGGGTTACGTTTGTGCCAAAACTTGCTGCAATCCCCCGAGAGGGAATTCATTATTTGCCTATTTTTCCTAATCAGCAACGTAATATTGTATTGGCCTGTCGAAAGCACTACCCGCATTTATCTGGGGTTGAGCAGTTAGCAGATTGGTTAAGCGCCCACAAAAATTTAAAAGTTAAGCTAACCCAAGTACTTTAGGGCGTTGCAACTTCCACAATATCGTTAATTTGTACGCCCGGTAAAGGCTGATCATTAATACTAACGGCAATGGCGCTGTGCTGATATAGCTGCTCTACACGAATACGGTTCAAAGTAGTTATAGTATGCGGCATGGTGTTGCCTTGCGCGTCTGTTAAATAATTATGATGAGCAATACTCAGTTGTTGGCCTTTTTCTAAGCCATGTGCCTTTCCTAAGTTAATGACGAGTTTATTATTTTCCATGTGCAAAATTTTGCCTTGGGTGGGTAGGCACGCCATGGCTGCTTGCAAATCGTAACTTAGGGTTTGGTTTATCTCACTAATACTTTGACCAAAAGGTGACTGCCAAAAACGATTACTGTTTACATCAATAATAGCTGTTTTTTCAAATGGCCAGATAGCTTGGCTTTGATAGCTATTTTGCCATAACGGCTCGTAAGTGGTGCCATTAAATAAGCTAAACTCTATTTGGTAGTGGCGCTGATAGCTTTCATCTTGCCAAAACGCATAGTCGCTATTGAGTTTATCGCTGGTAGATAAACTGGTTATTTGACTTAACAGCACATATTGCGCGTTGCTGCGTGATGAAATTTCTTCTAACTGACTGTTTGAATAGTCATGCTGTTGATTAAAATAGGTATCGACTTTTATCGCTTTATTGAAATAGGCAACCGGTATAGCACTCATTTTTGATTTTTGCAGTGACGTGTAGATGTTTTTGCTTACTGCTTTATTAATGTCAAATATTTGACCCATTCTAGCGTGTTCGCGATTTGTTAATTGACTTTGCGTCACAGCTATAAATTTATTGAAGTTGCTTTGCGGGCATTGCTCGGTTTGCGCAAAGATATCTAAGCGTAAGGTAATCGCAAATTCATCATTGCTGCGGTTTTCGCTAACGAGCTCTATTTTTTGAATTTCGCCTTGGCTACTTATTTTTAGCTGATCTTGGGTTAAAACACCATCAACAAGTGTTTGCACCGAGCTCACCCGCGCACCAGAGAATACAAGGGCTTGGGTAATCGCATCTTTTATTGCAGCGGCCTTTGCACCGGGAATGTCGCTATTTTGAATAACCGCATGGCCTGTAGACTCATACCACTGAGCGTGGGTAAAAGGTGAAAACGTTAATACAGCAGTGGTGCTTAATCCTGCCAATACTGCTTTTAAAAACGACTTCATACTCTTACTCCAATTAAACGTTAGCGTTAATGAGTCTCAGCAAGTAATGTACCACTATTATTTGTTGTTACAGAATATAGGTATCACTGGCATTAAACGTGCATAACTGAGTTTAATTAGTTTTTAAAGGCCCTGTATGATGCGAGTAATGCCATTAATGATCACATTAGGCTGCTTAACGTTAAGCGGTTGTAGCAATATATTTGATAAGCACGTTGAATATAAATATGTTGAGCCAAATAATTACCCTGTATTAAAAGCAATAGGGTACGCGCCCATTAGTTTGCAGTCGGGAAGTAATGACACTCAAAAACAGCTTATGGCGATTAAGGCCTCAAAGCTCGAGGCTTATCGTGAACTAACCGAACAAGTATACGGGCAAAAAATTACCGCAGGTACAACGGTCGCAGGCTCGGTTGCCCAAGATGATTATTTACAAAGCAAAGTACAAGGTATTATTAAAGGCGCACAAATTATAAAAACCTATGCCGTTAATGATATGTATATAACCGAGCTTGAGCTTAATATGAAACGCGTGCACGACTTATACATCGGTGAGATAAAGCCACGGGAAGTGAAAAAAGTCACTTATTACTAACCGACAAATTATTACTCATAAAAAAACGCCTAAACGAATAATCGTTTAGGCGTTTTTTTATGGGTATTTTTTTAGGCTTTTAGGTTACGCACAATACTGTTATCGGTATTTACAACGCTACCAGCTTGGTCGTAGGTCATTGATGAAGGTGCACCAATTAAAATACTTTTTAGCTGCTTTACACTTAACTGTGCCTGGTGCGCTGCATGAGCATTAACTTCATTTTGTTTTTGACATTGCTCAAGCTTAGTTCTGGTTAGCTTTATTAAATCAGCGTTTTCATCTGTTTGCTGATCATTACTGGCAATCAGTTTACTGAGTTCTTTATCTAGGGTGCTTATGCTGGTTAAAAAAGACATTTTCTGTTGGGCAATTTCTTTCAAACCTTCGCCTCTTCGTGAGGCAATAGCATTAAGTTCTTGAGTAAGAAGCTCACTCAAGGCTGTTAAACAATTTATTTGTTCGTTTAGTTTAATCGTAATTAAACTATTGTGATCAGCCATAAACATTAAACTCGAAGTCTGCTAAATTTTTGGCAAGTTTCTCACTGTCTATTTGATACTTGCCTTCGGTAATCGCTTTTTTAAGTTCAGCAACTTTGTTGCTGTCAAAACCAGAAGACTGCTCTGCTTTTTCTTGTAAAGATTTTAATTGCTTGGCCTGCGGTGTTAAGCTCACCGAATCGCTTGCAGCTTTAGGTGAAGGCGTTTGCGCAGCTTGTGTATTTGCATTATCTCTTTTTAAATCAACTTTTTGCTGTTGAGTGTTTGTTAAAACACCAGGCTGTTGATTTGATTTGTTTACTTGACCGACCATGATAAAAACCCGTTTATTACCCAACTGATGCCTTTATATCGGCATTTACTAAAGATACTTTAGCATAAATTTACATTAAATATTTACCTGCACAGACTCTACACCATCTACTCGCGCATTTAAAACTTTACCTGTTTTTTTGTTTTCAACTCGTACTTGTTCACCTAAGGTTCCATCCTCTAATGCAACACCCGTGGTTTTTACTCTTAAGCCTTTAATATTGGCAAAAATATTGACAGAGTCGCCTTTGCAAACCATACAAATTTGATTGAGTAGTACAGGCATACCTTCACGAATATTACGTTTACTGCGGCTACCAATAAGTTGCGCAGGATCATCAAGATACTGAACACGTATAAAGTGCGCAGGGCGCATATCAATACTTAAATGGGATGGAGTAATCACTTCACCTCGTGCTAAATTGGTAGTAGCAACTACAACAGGTGCTGATTCAGTGATTCTGACATGAACGTATTGTGCCCAGTTGTCACTATCGTTACATTTTATTTGAATGGTGACCTGACGATTAAATGGTGGCTCACTTGGCGTTACTAGCTCTAGCTCAGAGTTACACTGGCGATCGGGTATGCGGGTATCTAGCGGTAACGCGCTAAACTGTATTTTGTTGTCATTTGTAGTTACTGCTTTTTGAGCAACATAAGATACAGCCATTTCCTGTAGTGATTCTTTACTAAATACTTGAGCCTTCAGTGGCAAAGTGAAGCAGAGGCTAGCAAGAAAATAAAAAACACTGTATCTTCTGGTTTTTTTTAACAAACTCATAATGTTTCGACTATGCTTATGGTTGCAAACAGGGTATAAATATTTTGCGTCAGAATTTAGACGCCCCCGTTGTGTTATGACGCTTTATTAATTGAAAGCAATTATCGTTCCTTATATTTGTTTTCTTAGGAGATTTAAATGGCCGGTATTTTAGACTCAGTAAACCAACGTACTCAGTTGGTTGGGCAAAACCGCTTAGAGTTATTGTTATTTAAGCTTAACGGACGTCAGCGCTTTGGCATTAATGTGTTTAAGGTAAGAGAAGTTCTTCAATGCCCGCCATTAACCAGCATGCCAAAATCTAACGCTTACATTCGTGGTGTAGCACATATCCGTGGCCAAACAATCTCGGTAATTGACTTATCAATGGCTGTAGGTGGTCGTCCTATTAAAAGCATAGAAGATGGCTTTATTATTATTGCAGAATATAACCGTACAGTGCAGGGCTTTTTAGTTGGTGGTGTTGAGCGGATTGTTAATATGAACTGGGAAAAAATAATGCCACCGCCATCAGGAGCGGGCCGCTATTCTTATTTAACTGCCGTGACTGAAATTGAAAATGAGCTGGTTGAAATACTCGACGTAGAAAAGATCCTAAACGAAATTTGTCCTGTCAATACTACCGTGAGTGATGATGTTGCCTCGCAAGGTAATATACAAAAAGACTTAGGCGAAAGAATTGTATTTATTGCCGATGATTCGGCCGTGGCACGAAATCAGGTTAAACGAGCGTTAGAACCTTTAGGTGTAACTACTGAACTTGCTAAAAATGGTAAAGAAGCTTTAATAAGACTAAAAGAAATTGCAGAGCTTGATTGTGTTAACGATATTACAGAGCGAGTAGGGTTACTTATTTCAGATGTAGAAATGCCAGAAATGGATGGTTATACGCTCACTGCAGAAATTAAAGCAGATCCCAAACTTGCACCATTGCATGTGATTTTACACACATCGTTAAGTGGTGTGTTCAACCAAGCAATGATTGAAAAAGTAGGGGCTGACGATTTTATTGCAAAATTTAATCCAGACGAGCTTGCTACAGCCGTTAATAAGTGGGTTCATTGTGATTAATAAACATAGGTGTTATTGATTTGACTAATAAAGATTTGCAGCAAACAGAATACGATCAATTTCGCTTATTTTTAGAACAACAGTGCGGTATTGTTTTAGGTGAAAATAAGCAGTATTTGGTTAAAAGTCGCTTGGCACCATTAATGTCTCGATTTAATGTTGAATCGTTATCTGAACTGGTTAGCAAAACACTTGGCGTGCATGAGCGTCAATTGCGCGCTGCTGTTGTTGATGCCATGACAACCAACGAAACATTGTGGTTTAGAGATCAATACCCATTTGAGTTGCTCAAAACCAGATTATTCCCTGAATTTAAAGCGTTAAATAGGCCATTAAAAATATGGTCTGCTGCGAGCTCTTCAGGGCAAGAACCTTATTCAATTGCTATGTCGGTTGCTGAGTTTCAATCAAGTAGTCCTGGTGTTTTAAAAATGGGTGCACAAATAGTGGGTACTGACATCTCAAATACCATGCTGGATATGTGTAAACACGCTGAATATGATGCATTGGCACTGGCTCGCGGGCTATCTGCTGAGCGTCGTAAGAAGTTTTTTAAAGATAGTGGCAATGGTATGGCACAAGTGGTTGACTCATTGAAAAAGCAAGTGAGCTTTAGGCATTTAAATTTACTCGACTCGTACGCTTTGATGGGTAAGTTCGATATTATATTTTGCCGTAATGTTTTAATTTATTTTTCACCTGAGGTGAAAGCCAAAATAATTGCACAATTTTCTCAAGCACTTAACCCTAAGGGGTATTTATTTTTAGGTGCGTCGGAATCTATGTCTGGTTTGAGTACCGAATTTGATATGGTGCGTTGTAACCCCGGGATTATTTATCAAAAAAAATAACTACCGTTTACACCCCCCCTCCTAAAAACGGCGCTATAGCGTCGTTTTTTGTTTTTATCGTCACTATTTTCATTGCTGGCTTACTTATTGCTTTATTGGTACTAAGTCAATTTTTTGGAGATAGTTATGGCTATCAGTTTTGATAAAGCATTAGGCGTGCATCCGCATGCGATGTTGATCCGTTCGCAAAGAGCAGAAATGCTCGCTACTAATATCGCAAATGCTGATACGCCCGGCTATAAAGCAAAAGATATCGACTTTGCCTCAGCATTAAAAACGGCAAAGTCTAACCAACTAAGCGGCAATACGATGGTAAGAACCAACGAAAAACACATTGCCGGTGGTACCCGTAGTGTAGGTGGTAATGATTTATTTCGTACGCCAAATCAAACAGATACAGGTGATGGTAACTCTGTTGATATACAAGTGGAACGGAACTTGTATACACAGAATGCTATGGAGTATCAGGCCAGTGTCCAGTTTCTTAATGGTAAATTTAAAGGCCTGAAAAAAGCCCTCGGTAGTCAAGGAGCCTAATTATGAGTTTATATAATGTGTTTGATATTGCAGGTTCGGGTATGAGCGCGCAAAACGTGCGATTAAATACCACCGCAAGTAATATCTCTAATGCCAATACAATTAGCTCTTCACAAAATGAAACGTACCGAGCGCGACAACCTGTATTTGCTGCGGAGCTAACAAAAGCGTCAGCTTCAGCAAGCAACCCACAGGGCTCTGCCGTTGGTGTGAAAGTGTTAGGAGTGGTTGAGAGTGATAAACCACTACAAATTGAATATAACCCAAACCACCCGAGTGCGGATGAAAATGGTTACATTTATAAACCCAACGTGAATGTTGTTGAGGAGATGGCAAATATGATTTCTGCGTCTCGCTCTTATCAGACAAATGTTCAAGTTGCTGATGCAGCTAAGCAAATGTTAAGTAAAACACTGCTGTTAGGTCAGCGGTAACTGAGGGTAGCTCATGAGTAACGATATTAGTACTTCTTCATCCTACATGGACTCTTTACGTTGGCAAGATAAGCAAGTGCCACAAAAAGAAGACAGTGATGCGTTAACCCAAGAAGATTTCTTTTCGTTGTTAACACAGCAGTTGTCATATCAAGATCCCAGCAAACCAGCTGATAACGATCAGATGATTGCACAAATGACAAACTTTACCATGGCTGAAGGAATATCAAATTTAAACTCTAACTTTGAGTCTTTAGCCGCGTCGATGACATCAAATTCGGCATTGCAAGCATCAACACTGGTAGGCAAACAAGCTTTGTTGGAGTCGGATACCCTGGAGCTTAATGAGTCGGGTGAATCAAGAGGTTCTGTTGTAGCTGAAAAGCCAGTCGATAGTTTAATGATTCGCATTGAAGACGCATCAGGGCAATTGGTTAAAACTATAGATTTAGGCACTCAGCCTGCAGGAGCTATCCGCTTTGCATGGGATGGTACCAATGAAGACGGTGAGCGTCTACCTCCTGGTGAATACAATGTAGCGGCCGAAGGTAGTACAAATGGGGAATTTTCAAGCCTCCCATTAGCTACATTCAAAAATATTGAGAGTGTTAATATTAATGGTTCAAGCGGCATTATTATTAACACCAGAGAAGGTGCGGTTAGGCTGACTGATGTCGCAGAAATCGCGTAATAGATTTTATATATTTTTTAGTCAATAGACTAAACATTTCAGGTTAGAGGTTAATTATGAGCTTCAATATTGCATTAACAGGCCTTGCTGCCGCACAAAAAGATTTAGACGTTACCGCCAATAACATTGCTAACGTAAATACCACGGGTTTTAAAGAATCTCGGGCTGAGTTTGCTGATGTATATGCATCATCTGTATTTAGCGCAAATAAAACTAAAAACGGTGATGGTGTGCAAACCACTATGGTTGCACAGCAATTTCATCAAGGTTCATTAAAGTTCACCCAGAACTCATTGGATTTAGCGATTACGGGTGAAGGTTATTTTGCGATGTCAAATGATCTTGGTGCGCAAGACTTTACTTATACGCGTGCAGGCGCGTTTAAACTCAACAAAGATAACTTTGTTGTTGATGCAAAGGGTAACTATTTACAGGGGTTCCCTGTGGACGCATCAACAGGTGATACAACTTCAGTTAGTTTAAGTACTTCCTCTGCAATACAAATCCCTGATTCGTCAGGTTCGCCTAGATCAACTACAAATGTTTACTCATCATTCAACTTGAACTCGACGGCAGATGCCCCTGGCGTTGCTTTTGACCCAGAAGATAGGACAACATACAATTCGTCTACTTCTACGACGATTTATGATTCGTTAGGTGAACCACATGTTTTGCAATACTTTTTTGCAAAATCTGACCCAGTGACTAATCCAAATGAGTGGCAGGTATACACAACACTAGACAGTAAGGTTATTGATCCAGCAACAGGTGGTGAACAAGCTGCAGCTCCATATGTACCAACAGTTACTATGGGTTTTGATTCCAATGGTGTGCCAAGTACAACAAATGGAGCACCTAATATCGACCCTAGAACGTTTGATGAAATTGTATTACCAGCAACAGCAACGACTGGTTTATCGTCATTGTTAACAAATGGTGCTTCTTTTCCAGATACAGGCGTTGAGTTAAATTGGCGCGATGAAGCTGGTACTGATAAAAAATTGCCAACACAATTTGCGAGTAACTTTGAAGTAAAAGCGCTTGAGCAAGATGGTGCAACAGTTGGGCGTTTAGCTGGTATTGAAATTGGCGCAGATGGTAAAGTTGTAGCGTCATATAGTAATGGTGACTCAACCTTTTTAGGCCAAGTAGCTCTGGTGCGCTTTTCAAACTCTCAAGGCCTGCAACAGGTTGGAGATACCGCGTGGAAGAAAAGCTTAACGTCAGGGGAGCCAATTGCAGGTGAGCCTAATTCAGGGACTTTGGGGTCAATTAACTCAACGGCTCTTGAGCAATCTAATGTTAATTTAACCAATGAGCTTGTTGATTTGATTAGTGCACAACGTAATTTCCAAGCAAACTCTCGTGCACTTGAAGTGAATTCAACATTACAACAAAATATCTTACAGATCCGATAATCAGGTTTTATCATTTTTTAAGGCTGCTTCATGCAGCCTTTTTTATATCCTTCCTTTAAATCAAATATCGGATTAAATTTAATTTGGCACTTATATTGCATTTACCCATATATAGATTTCTTAATGAGTCGATGTTATGGATAAAATGGTCTACATAGCCGCATCTGGCGCTAAACAAAGCATGCAGGGGCTTGCTCTTAAAGCCAATAATTTGGCAAATGCGAATACCACTGGGTTTAAATCTGATTTTGCGCAAGCGCGATCAATGCAGGCTTTCGGTGAAGGTTTGCCGACTCGTGTTTTTGCAATGCAAGAGCGCCCAGGATCAAACATGACATCGGGCGGTATTGTGGAAACAGGTCGCAGCCTTGATATCGCTATGAGCGATAACGCCTGGCTCAGTGTTCAGGACGCCTCTGGTAATGAAGCCTACACAAAAGTGGGTTCGTTAAATATAACAGCTGAAGGTATGTTAACTACCAGCGACGGTCGTCAAGTTATTGGCGAAGGTGGGCCAGTCATATTACCTGTACCGATTGAAAAAATTGAATTTAGTAAAGATGGCACTATTCAAGTTCGCCCTCAAGGTGCACCGGCTAACTTTTTAGAAGAAGTTGATCGGCTAAAAGTGGTTGATGCAAACAACGCCACGCTCGAGAAGGGCAACGATGGCTTATTTAGAGCTAAACCAGGCCAAATAGTTGAAACATCAGCCAATGTACAAGTATTAGGTGGCACATTAGAAAAATCGAATGTAAATCCTGTGCATGAAATGGTCGATATGATCAGTCACCAACGCCAATTTGAATTACAAGTAAAACTGATGAAAACAGCTGAAGAGATTGACGAACGTCAAGAACAGCTGATGCGCATCGTTTAACTTTAACGTGAGGATATTATTATGAATCCAGCATTATGGATAAGTAAAACAGGGCTTGACGCTCAACAAACTGATATATCGGTTATATCAAATAACTTAGCGAACGCCAGTACAGTGGGTTACAAAAAAAGCCGCGCTATTTTTGAAGACTTGCTTTACCAAAATATTAATCAACCAGGCGGTCGCTCATCGCAAGACACCGAAATGCCGTCAGGCTTAATGCTTGGTGCGGGTACTAAGGTAGTGGCTAACCAAAAAAACTTTTCGCAAGGTAATATGCTCACTACTGAAAATTCATTAGATTGGATGATTTCAGGCCCTGGTTTTTTTGAAGTACTGCAACCAGATGGCAATATTGCTTATTCGCGTAACGGCCAGTTTACTACCGACGGCGACGGGCGTGTTGTCACCTCGGGTGCTGGTTATGTTGTTCAGCCTGAAATGAATGTACCTGACGATGCACAGTCGATCACCGTATCTCAAGACGGTGAAGTGTCAGTTCGCGTTAAAGGTCAGGCCGAAAACGTGGTTATTGGTCAGATCACGATTAGTGATTTTATTAATCCGTCGGGCCTTGAACCTATAGGTCAAAACTTATATACCGAAACCGCGGTAAGCGGTGCGCCTGTTCAAGGTAACCCAGGTGTTGAAGGTTTAGGCACGATTATTCAAGGTTCACTTGAAACATCAAATGTAAATGTGACCGAAGAATTAGTTAATTTGATTGAAACGCAGCGCGTTTATGAGATGAACTCAAAAGTGATCTCAGCCGTTGATGAAATGATGAGTTATATCAATCAACAGTTATAGTTTTGGGGGGTTGTATGCGTAATGTTATGTTATTTACAGTAGGGACTTTACTATTAAGTGGTTGTGTAGCTACACAAAATAATGAGGTAGTACAAGATGATCCCTATTATGCACCTATGTATCCAGAGCCTAATATGGAGCCAGTAGTCGCAACCGGCTCTTTGTTCAGTACACAATTATCGAATGACCTATATGCCGATAAAAAAGCACTGCGAACAGGCGATATCATTACTGTTAAATTACAAGAGTCGACCCAAGCGACTAAAGCAGCTAAAACTGAAACAGATAAAGAAACCGATGCCAGCCTCGACCCTGTTATTGGCTTAGGTGGTTTGCCGGTAAATATTGGTGGCGATAGTATTCAATTTGGTATTGGTAGTGACTCCTCATTTAAAGGTGACTCAAAATCAAATCAATCAAACAGCTTAGTTGGCGATATTTCGGTTAACGTGATGCGAGTACTACCAAATGGTAATTTAGTAATTCGCGGTGAAAAATGGCTAACGTTAAACACCGGTGAAGAATTTATTCGCCTAGAAGGGTTAGTGCGTCCGCAAGATGTCAATGCCGATAATACTGTTGAGTCTAATCGAATTGCGAATGCACGTATTCAGTATTCAGGTAAGGGTCAAACTCAAGAGGCACAAAGCCCGGGTTGGTTAACGCGTTTCTTTAGTAGCTCATTGTTTCCCTTTTAGAGGACATTCGACATGAATGGTTTTAAAGTTTTTTGTTTTATGGTGCTACTAGGCTGGCAATTTACTGCCAGTGCTGAGCGAATTAAAGATGTATCTATGGTCGAAGGGGTGCGCTCAAACCAATTAGTCGGGTATGGATTGGTAGTGGGTTTACCGGGAACTGGTGAGCAAAGCCGTTTTACCGAGCAAAGCTTTAAAGGCATGCTCAATAGTTTTGGTATTACGTTACCAGCTAGTTTAAAGCCAAAAATTAAAAATGTTGCAGCGGTTGCTGTTCATGCTGAACTCCCGCCATTTAGAAAGCCAGGGCAGACTATTGATATAACCGTATCATCGATTGGCAGTGCAGGCAGCTTGCGCGGTGGCACATTATTACAAACATTCTTAAAAGGGGTTGATGGTAATGTTTACGCCATCGCTCAAGGCAGTTTAATTGTAGGTGGCCTAGGTGCTGAGGGGCTTGATGGCAGTCGCGTTGTGATTAATACGCCAACGGTAGGACGCGTGCCAAATGGTGCAACCGTTGAGCGTGCTGTTAAAAGCCCATTTATGCAAAATGACTATATTACTTTTAATTTAAACCGCCCTGATTTTACTACTGCTAAACGTTTAGAGAAAACCATTAATGATTTAATTGGTCCAAATAGCGCTCAAGCACTCGATGCAGCCTCTATTCGCGTTATTGCCCCACGTGATGCCTCGCAGCGCGTATCGTACTTATCAACTCTTGAAAACTTAGAGTTTAAACCAGCGGATACTTCGGCAAAAATAATTGTTAACTCACGTACTGGCACCATTGTTATAGGTAAAAATGTAAAATTACAACCTGCGGCAATTACCCACGGTGGTTTAACAGTAACGATTGCGGAACAACAAAATGTAGCGCAGCCAAATCCTTTAGCAGAGGGTGAAACCGTGGTTACTCAGCAAAGTATTATTGATGTTAATCAAGATGATTCACGCGCTTTTGTATTTGACCCAGGTGTAAGTCTTGATGACTTAGTACGTGCAATTAATGAAGTAGGAGCTGCCCCGGGTGATTTAATGGCTATTCTTGAAGCGCTCAAAGAAGCCGGTGCAATTAACGGTCAGCTTGTTGTAATTTAGTTTTATAAGACTCTAAGCCCTAGGGCCTAGGGTCTTTAACCCTTAACCTTTCATCCTTAACCTTTCATCCTTAACCTTTCATCGCTACTCTTCTTTTGGCTCAATTATTGCATTTAACTAGGTATTATTAATTATTGTGTCAAAAAGCTGATGGAAACAAATCATCTAGATAAACAAAACTTTTTTGATTTAGGCAACTTAGACTCTTTGCGTCGAGATGCTCTAAACAGCGGTGATGCATCAACCGATGCATCTAAAGCGGCGTTAAAAAAAGCAGCGGCACAATTTGAAGCTATTTTCACCCAAATGCTGCTTAAAAGTATGCGCAAAGCCAATGAAGCTTTCGAAGATAAAGAAAGCCCGTTTAATGCTAGTGGCGTGAAGTTTTTTGAAGAAATGCACGACCAACAGATGGCTACCGAGCTTTCATCAAATGGCTCTTTGGGTCTTGCAGATTTAATTGTGCAGCAATTATCGCCAGATGGAAAAAACTTTATGCCAGGCTCTGTTCTTCGCACAACGTCAGATTTCTTTAGTGACCAACGTGCGGGTGGCACCTTACCTCATCAAGAAAACCAAAAGGTCACTGAAAAAGTACCGCTCGTTGATTCAACTGAAAAAAGCGAACAAAACATAGCGTCTGGCACATTTGAAAATGCTGAGGAATTTGTAAGCACCATGTGGGAACACGCAAAAACAGCGGCTAAAAAAATTGGTTTAAATCCGGCGGTTATGGTCGCACAAGCAGCATTAGAAACTGGCTGGGGTAAACATATTATTAGTAAAGGTGATGGTAATAGCTCAAACAATTTATTCAATATTAAGTCAGATAAAAGTTGGCAGGGTGAAAAGGCCAGTAAAGTCACTTTAGAGTTTGAGCAAGGTGCTGCAGTTAAAAAGCAAGCAAGCTTTAGAGCGTATGATTCGATAAAAGATAGCGTGAATGATTTTGTGGATTTTTTAACACAGAACCCGCGCTATCAAGATGCATTAAACAATACGGCAAAGCCGCATAAATTTTTAGACTCTTTACAGCAAGCTGGTTATGCAACCGATCCTAACTATGCAGACAAAATAAAAAGAGTGCTGAACAGTAACGAATTGAAGAATATCGCCACAAGCGTGATCCGCCAAGGAGTAGAGTAACATGTCGTTTAATTTATTAAATATTGCTAATTCAGGAATAAGAGCAAACTCTGAGTTATTGCAAACGACAAGTAAAAACATTGCAAATGTTAATACCGAAGGGTATGTACGTGAGCGCACCGAATTTACCACCATGATTGATAATCAGGTAGGCCGTGGTCAAACGTATCGTTTATTGAATGAGTTTGCGCAAAAGCAATTAAACCGAGATACTTCAAATAAAAGTTTTTTTGATCAATTTGTTAGTGAAGCGAGTCGGGTTGATCAAATTTTTTCAGAAAAATCAAACAGCTTATCAACTAGTATCAACTCAATGTTTAATAACGTGCAAGAAGCTCTTAATCAACCTTCATCAACAGTTGCTCGTTCGTTGGTGATGAGTGATGCGCAAAACCTGATTGATCAAATGGACAGGCTTGCAGGTATTGTTTCAGAGCAAAAAGCGGTGGTTAATGAGCAATTAGAGATTTTTTCAGAAGAGGCGAATACGTTAATCGAAAGTATTAGTTCGTTAAATCAAGAGATAGCGGGTGTTCATGGTACTAACAATGAAGCCGATGCGAGTTCGGCTTATAACGAACGTGATAAAGCAATACGTGATTTATCAAAACTGATTGATATAGAAACGTTAGATGGCCCAAATGGCGAAAAACAAGTGTTTATGGGCACAGGCGAAGCCGTTGTTATGCAAAATGGCTCATTTAATTTATTTTCGATTAGTGGCGACCCAGATACAAGCTTTAAAGAATTACGCCTAGATGTAAATGGCGGTAAGGCTGTGCCACTAGATATAGACCCTACTAAACTCAAAGGTAAAATTGGCGGTTTATTAGCGTTTAGAGACGATATTTTGGTGCCTGCTCAAAATCAAATAGGCCAGATGGGGATAGCACTTGCTGATTCGTTTAATCAGCAAAATCGTTTAGGTATGGATGCAAATGGCGAGCTTGGAGGCGATATTTTTAATATCCCAACAGTGAGTGGTTACGCATACCAAGCGAATACAGGTACAGCGGCAATAAAGGCAACCATTGAAGCAGGTAAAGGCAGTGAACTGCCAGCAAGTGACTTTGTGATCACTTATACGGGTAATCCTAACGAAGTAAGTATTCAGCCTATTGATAATAAAGGTGAACCTTTAGGCACAGCCTCTTTAGCAACTATTCCACCCAGTGGCATTATCGATTCAGCCGCTATTACCAGTGGGGAGTCGTTTGGTTTAGAGCTAAACGTAACCGGAGCCGGTAATGCCGGTGACCAATTTCAGGTAAAACTTAATAGTGGCGCGGCAGGTAATATATCGCTGACAACAGGTCGAGGCGAAGACATTGCCTTAGCCTCTCCAATTAGAACAGCTGACGGCCTAGATAATACAGGCACAGGCAGTATTTCACCGGGTAATGTCACCGATGTAACCACGGGTAGTTTTAGTAATCCTTTGGATTTAGCAAATGGCCCTATTAGCATTGTTAAAACAGCCAATGCTAATGAATATCAACTTACTGATGGTAATGGTACAACTACGTTTACGGTTACACCGCCTGCTAACAATATACTCGCTCAAGCCGGGGCACCATACGATGGTTATGGCTTTGATTTTAATATTGAAGGCGTACCAGCAACGGGAGATACCTTTAATTTAGAATTTAATGAAGGTGGTTTTGATGATAACCGCAACGGTCAAAAACTTGCTGACTTACAAAACACCGATTTAGTACGTCAAAATGTAGTAGCGAGCGCCTCAGCTGATAATCATAAAACATTGAATCAGGCCTATGCTGGGTTAGTAACCGATGTTGGTGTAGTAACCAGTCAAGCAAAAACCAATGGTGCTGCATTTGATGCTTTAGCACAACAATCAGAAGCCTGGTACGAATCGTTATCGGGCGTAAACTTAGATGAAGAGGCGGCTAATTTGCTGCGTTTCCAGCAATCTTATGCTGCTTCTGCACAAGTATTAACTGCAGCGAGAGCTATTTTTGACACCTTATTGAGTGCGGCGAGGTAATTATGCGTTTATCAAATAATTTAATGTATCAAAGTCAAATTAATAAAATTTTAGATAATCAACAGGGCGTTGCAGGCGCTTTAGAGCGAGCAAACACAGGTCAAAAGTATTTGAGTACCTCTGAAAACCCAGCTGCTATATCGCAAGGGATGTTGTACACCAATAAAATAGAAACCAATGAGCAGTTAACTAAAAATATAAAGCAGCTAAATGGTCGCTTATCAACCGAAGAAAGCATACTTAAAGGTATGAACGACACTATTTTAGAGGCGCAAATGCTAACCATACGAGCGGGCAATGGTTCGTTAGGTCAAAGTGATTTGGCTTCAGTTGCCAGTGAACTAAAAGAATTGCAAAAATCGCTGCTTAACTTAATGAATAGTCAATCAGAAGGGGGGAAATACCTATTCTCTGGCTATCAAGACGATATTCAAACCTATACATTTAATAGCACTAATGGCAAATACGAATACCAAGGCGATCAAGGCCAGCATGAAGTGACGATCGCAAAAGGGGTTGAGATCAAATCAAGTGATAATGGTTTTAATGTATTTGAACGAGTTGATGCACGTCTTGATGTGGTGTCGAATGATGGAGCGCCATCAGGCGGCATTACCGCAGGGACTGTTTATGTTGAAAACCAAGGCGAGTTTGATCGCTTTCATAAAGATAATTATAACTCAGACCCAGATCCGCTTATTTCTCCAACGATCAATACCTATAACGTTAATGTTATCCCTGGTGCAACGCCTTCAGCGCCTGATCAGTATGAAATATTACGTGATGGTAATCCTCTTGTACCACCTGTTACTGGTGAAGTAACTGATGAGCCGATTGAGTTTGCAGGCATGGAAATTCAACTTGAAGGTGTAGCACCCGGCCAACTTGATTTCACCCTTGAAAAGCCAGGTAAAGAAAATGTGCTTAATACGCTTGAAGATCTGATCACTAGTCTAAATGACGAACAACTTGATGGAGCGCAAATTAACCAAGCGTTATCGGATGGGTTAATTCAGCTTAAAAATGCCAGTGAGCAAATTGTGTTTACTCAGGCTGGCCTAGGTGGGCGTATGAACGTGGTGGAGCGTGTGACCGATTCAAACAGTGCTCTAGATATTAATAATCAAGACAACAGAGCGAGCTTAATTGAAATTGATCCTGCTGCAGCCATTAGTGAACTCGCTAAACAGGAGGCAGGTTTAGACAGATCGATGGCGACTTTTGGTCGCTTGGCTAAACTTTCATTATTCGATTATTTATAAATACCATCCAAGGCAGGTTATTACTTAAAGAAAAATAGGTAATAACTTGCCTTAACAAGGCGGCAAAAAACTGTCACCCCTTTTTCTCTTCTGTCAAAAAAACGCTAGCCCTCAATTTAAAGCCGTAATAAATCAAATTTAGTTGTTATAAAACAGTATTTTAACTTTTTTTTGTTAATTGGCACAACTAATGCATTTAGCTAGTTATAGAAAGTGTGGTTTTTGCTTAAATATTTTGAACCACATTCTGATTGAAACTAGGAGATGGTAAAATGGCTTTAAGCGTAAATACAAATGTTGCATCACTTAATGGGCAACGCAATCTATCTAAATCTAGCATGGCACTTGAAACCTCAATGCAGAGACTATCATCTGGTTTGCGTATTAATAGCGCAAAAGACGATGCTGCAGGTTTACAAATTGCCAACCGACTAACGTCTCAGGTAAATGGCCTAACGGTTGCTCAGCGTAATGCCAACGATGGTATTTCAATGGCGCAAACTGCTGAGGGTGCGATGCAAGAGTCTGCAAACATTCTGCAACGTATGCGTGACTTATCACTGCAATCAGCGAATGGCTCAAACAGTGCTGTTGACCGTGCATCCCTGCAAAAAGAAGTAGCAGCCCTGCAACAAGAGCTTACTCGAATTGCAGACACCACCAAATTTGGTGGAACCAACTTACTTGATGGTACATTTGGTACTAAGCAGTTCCAGGTAGGTGCTAATGCCAATGAAACCATTAATGTTAGTTTACGTAATGTTGCTGCCGATGCTATTGGTTCTAATGAAATTGATGGGCCTGGTACTGTATTTGGTGTAGTTGCCGCAGGCAGTATGGCCGCTAACGAAGTTGTCGCTGCTGGTTCACTAAATATTAATGGTACTGATGTTGCTTTCGGGGCCAATGATGGCGCCGATGGGGTTGCTAATAAGATTAATTCAGCCGCGTCAGGCGTTACAGCCGAGGCTCGCTTAGAGGTAGTTATTGGTGGAATAACAAACCTTGATAATGCAACAATTAATATTGGTGATGATAACTATGATTTAGGCACATATGGTGGCGAAATGGCTCGTTTAGCTGAAGATATGGTTGCTGATGGTTATGATGCAGTTTATGACTCTGATGCTGGAACGATTACGCTAAAAGCAACGGGTGTTGATGGTATCGAATCTGTTATGGATGCAGGTACTCCAGCTGGTGGATTAACATTTGACGGAACTGCTGCAGCTACAGCGGCGGCTTCAAAAACGTCAGAAATTAATTTGTCATCACCGAATAAAATTGGTATTTCAAATGATGGTTCAGCGAATGAGCTAGAGATGTTTAATGGTGCATTGAGTGAGTTATCATCGGTTGAAGCGATAGATATTAGTGGTACAACTAGTGAGGGGGCTCAATCGGCAATTCAAACAATTGATGCTGCATTGGCACAAATAGATACTCAGCGTGCCGATTTAGGTGCGGTGCAAAACCGTTTTGGCTTTACCATTGCCAACCTTGCTAACGTATCTGAAAACGTGTCAGCTTCGCGTAGCCGTATTCAAGATACCGATTACGCGCTTGAAACCGCAACGTTAACTAAAAACCAAATCATGCAACAAGCCGGTACTACTATTTTGTCTCAGGCAAACCAGTTACCACAGGCCGCATTAAGTCTACTCGGTGGTTAAGTAACAGTTTTATAATAAGCTTGAATCATTTAGCGCACCTACTTAGGTGCGTTTTTTAATTTAAAAGATGATGCCTCAAAAAGTACTAAATTTAATAATCATAACCGCAATTAAAGTTTAGCATTTCCACCACCCACTTAAATTACGCTATACAATTTGTTTTTTCGAACAAATATTGCGCTTTATTTTTGTACCTATTTTAGCGATAAATTGCTTGCATTGCATATAATGATATTTTATGCTCAATTTTTAATTGGATAATAAAAAGGAATTAACAAATGAACATTAAATATAGTGTACTTTATGCGACTGTCTCTCTAGCTTTAACAAGCTTTAGTGCTTTAAGTGGTACAGGTGGCTTTATTGATTCGGGACAAGCGTTAGGGAATGGAGGTGTGTTTTCTCTAGCAATAGCTGATATTGACAACGACGGCGATTTAGATATTGCTACCTCTATTCCTAGAGGTGCGCGTATTTTTATAAATGATGGTTTGGGTAACTTTACCGACTCTAGTCAATCAATTGATTTTAGTAAACAAATGTATGCTTACTCTGTGAAGTTTGCTGACTTCAATGGAAATGGTTATGTAGATTTGGTTATTGGAAATAATAGCGGTGGAAACAAAGTTTTATTTAATGATGGAACGGGTATGTTTGCTGACACAGGGCAATCTCTAGGTAATGGTGGAACCCAAGCCCTAGCTGTAGGTGATATGGATAATGATGGCGATATAGATATAGTAGCGGGAAATTTTGGAAGCTATAATCGAGTTTATAAAAATAATGGGACTGGCATATTCAATAGCTCCTTTAGCCTAAAAGAACCAAATAAGAAAAACTTAACAAGAACACAAGCAATTTCAGTTGGAGATTTTAACGGCGATGGTCGGTTAGACGTATATGCAGGTAATATAAATGAAGATACTGTGTATATGAGTAATAAATATGGACAGCTTAGGACGGTTAGCAAAACTGCTGGTGAATATCATGCTCCAGGAGTTGCTGTTGGCAACATTAATAATGATTCATATCAAGATGTTATAACTGCCGGTTGGCTTACGTATAACAGAATTAGAAAAGGCTCTGGGTTAACTGTAAGTCGCAATGTTGGAAAGCCTAATGATTATACTTGGGGCGTTGTTCTTGGAGATGTAGATGGCGATGGCTATGATGATTTAGTTGAAGCTAATGCTCTTGGTAATGCTAATAAAGTATACTTAAATGATGGCTCAGGTACCTTTTATGATAGTGGCCAATCGCTAGGTAATAATAGTAGTCGTGCTGTAGCTCTTGCTGATTTAGATGGTGATGGCGATCTTGATATTGTTATAGCTCATCAAGATGCCCCTGTTTCTATATATTTTAATAATTAAGCTTTAATCTTAAATGTTAAAAAATAAAATGAAAGCTAATTCAGGAATTAGTAGGTAAGCCAGCGTTGCTTATTACTTTGCTGTACTCTTTTAAATTAGCTAAGTGTTTTTATCCCTTAGAGATAGACCGGTTGTTAGTCAGATGATGACAACCGGCTGATATCGCGCTTATACTTTAAATACTACAAACAAGATAACAGCTGCATTTACTTAATATAAAGCTTCACCTACAAATCATTTAAATACATTTATTATTCTATCAACCTTTATAGTAAATAAATTATTAAAAGAGGCATTTAAAATAACTACTACATGTTTAACTTGTACCCTAAATGCTAATCCAATACTTAACCTTTAAAATATAACTCCTTTAAAAACAGTAGCCTGAATTGAAAGGGTGAAAAAAACACTATTTTTTTAAAAAAAAGCTAAAGGTAATTTTATAACGGCCGTTAACTTAATTAGAACGGAGCTTGAACAGATTTTTATTGTGATGGCTCTTGGTTAAAATCAATTAGTTACATTACGAAAGTAATCAGGAGTTATAACATGGCTTTATCAGTAAATACTAACGTTGCATCACTAAATGCACAAAGAAATTTATCAAAATCTAGCGATGCGTTAGGTACATCAATGCAACGCCTTTCATCTGGTATGAAAATCAATAGCGCGAAAGATGATGCGGCAGGTCTACAAATTGCTAACCGTCTTTCTTCACAAATTAATGGTTTAGGTGTTGCTCAGCGTAACGCTAACGATGGTATCTCAATGTCGCAAACTGCTGAGGGTGCGATGCAAGAGTCATCAAACATCTTACAACGTATGCGTGATCTATCTCTACAATCAGCTAATGGTTCAAACGATGCTAACGCTCGTGCAGCACTACAAAAAGAAGTTGGCGCATTACAGCAAGAGCTTACTCGTATCGCTGAAACGACTAAATTTGGTGGTACAAGCTTACTAGATGGTTCGTTCGGTACTAAACAATTCCAAGTAGGTTCAAACGCCAACGAAACAATCAACGTAACTTTGCGTGATGTATCAGCAGATGCGATTGGTGCAAATGAAATTGATGGTGCTGGTTCTGTATTTGGCGCAGCTGCTGCAGCTGGTGACATGGCTACAAATGAAGCTATAACAGCAGGTACGCTTAATATTAATGGTGTCGATGTTGCACTCTTAGCTGATGATGGTGCTGATGGTGCTGCAGCAAAAATAAATGCTGCTGCTACAGGCGTAGTTGCTGAAGCTCGTTTAGAAGTGACTATTGCTGGTATCACTAATACAGATAACGCTACGATTAATGTTGGCGATGACAACTATGATTTAGGAACGTATGGTGGTGAGATGTCTCGCTTAGCTGAAGATATGGTTGCCGATGGTTACGATGCAGTTTATGACTCTGATGCTGGAACGATTACGCTAAAAGCAACGGGTGTTGATGGTATTGAATCTGTTATGGATGCAGGTACTCCAGCTGGTGGTTTAACATTTGATGGAGTAACTGCATCTACAGCAACGGCTTCAAAAACATCAGAAATAAACTTATCATCACCGAACAAAATTGGTATTTCTAATGATGGAACTGCCGATGAAACTGAATTGTTTAGTGGTTCTACAAGTTCTTTGACATCAGTTGAAAGTATTGATATTTCTGGGGCAACAAGTCAAGGTGCACAAGATGCAATTCAAACAATTGATGCGGCGCTTGCGCAAATTGATGCACAACGCGCAGACTTAGGTGCGGTACAAAACCGTTTTGGTTTTACCATTGCTAACCTTGCAAACGTATCAGAAAACGTGTCGGCTTCTAAAAGTCGTATCGAAGATACAGATTATGCTGCAGAAACAGCTAAACTAACTAAGAACCAGATTATGCAACAGGCTGGTACAACAATCTTAGCTCAGTCTAACCAGTTACCACAGGCAGCACTTAGCTTATTAGGTTAATTTAACAATAAGCTCTATACTTAACTACTAAGGAAGGGGCAACCCTTCCTTTCTTGTATAGGTATAAAGCTTTATATCGCTTTATAGTAGGAGCGAATTATGGAAACGCAAAGTTTAAATCTAAATATCAGCTCAGCGCAAAAAGGTGAGGTTACCTCAAGTTACCAAACCCCATCACAAGTTAAGCAAAACGCTGATGAACAAAAGAATACACCCATCACCACCACTGCAAGTAATAGTGAAGTTTCTGAAACAGAGTTATCACCTGAAAAACTAGAGAAGGTGGTACAGCAATTGCAGGACTTTATGGGCGAAATGAACCGTAGTCTACAGTTTAAAGTGGATGAGGATTCTGGCCGTAATGTTATTAAGGTGATTGATAAAGAAAGTGGTGATTTAGTTAAGCAATATCCCTCAGAAGAAGTGTTAGGAATTGTTGCTAAATTAGCAGAAGCCACCGGCGTATTGGTTGATTTTAAAGTTTAGTTTGAGCAAATTTTTAAGAGGGTAAGTATTATGGCTATTTCATTTACAGGTATAGGTTCAGGGCTTCAAGTTAATGAAATTGTAACTGCTTTAGTGAATGCTGAAAAAAGCCCTTACCAAGCTCGAGTAACTAAACAACAAGCAAACTTTACTACTGATATATCTGCAGTAGGTACCCTAAAAGCCTCTTTAGAAGAGCTTAATGGTTCACTAGAATCATTAGGTGACATCGAAAACTTTCAAAAGCGCACTATCAGTGGTAGTGATGATTTTGTTTCTTTAAGTTCTGAAAAAAATGCGCAAACCAATAATTATTCTATTAAAGTGAATGCGTTAGCCGAAAATCATAAGTTAACCTCAAGTGCCATCGCGGGTGATCAAGCTGTGGGAGAGGGTAAGCTCACTATTAGTTCTGGCTCTAACAGTTTTGACATAAATGTGTCAGACACAGCAAAGCTGGCTGATATACGTGACGCGATTAATAATTCTACCGATAACGACTCAGTTAATGCTACTATTATTACCGATGATACGGGGCAGCGATTAGTGTTATCAAGTAAAGAAACCGGCGCAGAAAACGCAATAAAAATTGTAGTTGATGATGTCGGTGATGGTGATAATACAGACTTGTCTGGCTTGTCTCGTCTTGCGTATGATAGTGATACAACATCAACAACGTATGCTGAAAACTTAAACGAAGTAACAGCAGCGACCGATGCTTCAATTACGATTGACGGAACGCTTGTGGCCTCAAGCAGTACCAATGAGTTTAAAGATGTTATTGAAGGCGTTACCATTAATGCTAAAAAAATTCACAATGCAGACGATGATTTAAGTAAAGCAACTATCACTGAAAATAACAATAATGTTGCTGCTGGATTAAAGTCGTTTGTAGAGAAGTTTAATGCATTTATTGATTTATCAAATCAGTTAGGTCGCTCTAGCGCTGAAGAGGGCGTTGGTGCACTTGCGGGTGATTCATTACTTAGAGGCTCTGTAAACCAAGTACGCTCGATGTTAACATCTGAATTTAGCACGGGTAATGGTAATACCGACTTTTTAGCTAACTTTGGTATTAGAACTGAGCGCTCAGGTAAGTTAAGTATTGATTCTGACGCTCTTAAAGCTGCGGTAGAAAGTGATCCACAAGCTATCCAAACGTTTTTTGTTGGCGAAAATGACGGTGATGGTTTTGTTGGCCAGTTAGATACTGTTATTAAAGGTTATACGGCCTCTGATGGTATTATTAGTTCACGTATTGAAGGGCGTGAAACACAACTCGATAAGCTACAAGATGAAGTTGATGCATTTAATAGCCGAATGAAAAAGTATGAAGAGCGATTATATAGCCAATACAATGCCATGGATATATTAGTTGCTAACCTAAACTCGACAGGAAGTTACTTGCAGCAACAATTAGCTAACCTACCGGGTGTGGCTAAAAAGTCTAGCTAAATAGCATTGTTTAGTAAATAAAGCCTGGCTTGTTAGTCAGGTTTTTTTATACCTGTTCGCTTATTGGTAATTAACGACGCTTGGTTTATAGTGAACTTTCAGGCTATAAAAATACAGAGTGATAAATCAATTAATCACTCTGTAAAGGGGAATAAAATAGGGGGTTAGCTAAGGCAAGCAGTGTTTTTAAATATTAGATTTATACTTATTTACAGCTTTTTTATTTTTTTGATTACCAACTATTTTAACCGCTAATAGTTGCTTTTGATTATCTATTTTAACAGATAGCTGTTCTATTAGGTTGATTAAAAACTCAAGTTCAGTGGCTGAATAATGAGTTTTTTCTCTAGAAAGTGAGCTACTTATGTGAACATCAAGTTTATTATGAATATTCAGCGCTTGGTCAATATCCCAATCCTCTGAGTCATTAATCAAGCTTACTAATTCATTGCAATATGCTCGAGTCTCACTATCTTTAACTTGTGAGCTTGTAACCCGATTTAAAGACATTATAGTTGTGGTTCTCTTTGTTCAAATGGAATTGCTTCCCAACCTGATTTTATTTCCTTAATCAAGGTAATTACTTCATCAATTTTTTCTATATCGTTCTCGAGGTTTGCGGTTAGTAAGCATCGCTGACAATAATCATATAAAGAGTCTAAGTTAGTTGATACTTCATTATTATGTTCAAAATTTAATACTTGCTGCAAAGCACCAAGTAGCACAATACAATCAGAGATTGCGTTGCCTTTTTTTTCTAACTCTTTACGTTCAATAAATCCTTTTGCAGCAGAGAGCTTGCCAACAATATTTACAAACACGAGTTTAACTTGGTCGTAGGGAGTCATCTCTTTAACGCTGCTAACTGTTATTTGACGGTATTTATTGATTGATGCATGAGCCATGGGTAATTCCTCAAATTTTAATTACTGTGTAGAACCTTAAGCAAGTTTAGTTCCAACATAAGTTTGACTATTACTTATCGGCAAAAACAGTCACACCTTTAAGTAATAATAGCACTTTTTATGAGTTTCTTCTGTGTAGAGTCGCATCATCATCAGTGGCAAAACGTGTTAGATAATTCACCCTAAGTAGGTATGCTGTTATAAATAGTTAAAGAGTTATTAGTTATAAAGTATTGGCTTTTTAGGCTGGGTGTCTGTTTTTTGGCGTTAATGTCAAAAAATCGCCGCTATTACTTGCATCCAAATCCAACTGGCTTACAATTTGATTAATAAAACAAATTAGTGAAATAAATGGCTCGCTAAAAATGATCTTAATTTTAGATAATAATAATAATCGCTCTATTGGATTATATGCATCGCTTACTTTTATTGGTGAGGCGGTACAGTTGCAAACAGAAGCTGACTTTGAGCAGGCATGTAGTCACTATCAAAATAAAGAATGTATTGTGGTGTTAGGGGCGCTGCAATCTTTAGATCATGAAAGTTTAATTAAACGCTATCCAACATTTCCTTTTTTACTTATTGGTGAAACGCTCAAACCGCTACTGAGTCTCGCCAATGTTGTTGGACTAATTTGTGAGCCATTTACTCATGAAGTTACCACTCAGTTACTACATGATTGTCAGCAATATCAGCGTATGCTGCCTCATGAGCATCAACATAATAAAGAAAAAAGCACCTTTGATGGCCTTGTAGGTGAAACCAAAGCCGTAAAAGACTTACGCTTTTTAATTACGCAGGTTGCTAAAACCGATGCCAACGTACTTATTTTAGGTGAGTCGGGCACGGGTAAAGAAGTGGTTGCTCGTAATGTGCATCTGCTCTCTAAGCGTAACAAAGGCCCATTTGTACCGGTAAATTGTGGGGCAATTCCTGCGGAGCTACTAGAAAGTGAACTATTTGGCCATGAAAAAGGTGCATTTACCGGGGCTATTTCAGCACGTAAAGGCCGGTTTGAATTGGCGCAAGGTGGCACGCTATTTTTAGATGAAATAGGGGATATGCCGCTGCAAATGCAGGTTAAGTTACTGCGAGTACTACAAGAGCGTAGCTATGAGCGCGTTGGCGGTACCAAAGCGATTCAAGCAGATGTACGTGTTATTGCTGCAACCCACCGCGACCTTGAAAGCATGATTGAAAAAGGCTCGTTTCGAGAAGATTTATACTATCGCTTAAATGTTTTTCCTATTGAGAGCCCATCACTTGCTCAACGTGCAGAAGACATCCCTTTGCTACTTAAAGAGCTAATGCGCCGTGTAAATGAACAAAGCGGTACTACGGCTAAGTTTACAGAGCGTGCTATTGATAGTTTAAAAGAGCATTCTTGGCCGGGTAATATTCGTGAGCTTGCGAACCTAGTTGAGCGTATGGTTATTATGTTCCCAGACAAGGTGGTAGATGTTCCTGACTTACCTAACAAATACCGCTACATTGAAGTTGAAGCCTATGAGCCACAGTACCCAGAAGAACTGATGGAGCGTGATGCATTTAATGATATTTTTAGTGGCGGATTCAGCGAAGACGAAATAGACCTCGAAGATGATTTTGCTCAAGCAGCACCGGGTTTATTGCCCGATGAAGGTATTGAGCTTAAGGAGTACTTAGCTGAGCTTGAAATTAACTTAATCACCCAGGCATTAGAGCGCTTTGATTACGTTGTCGCCCGTGCTGCTGAAGTACTTGGCGTAAGGCGAACCACACTGGTTGAAAAAATGAAAAAATATAACCTTTCTAGAGATTGAGGGTTAAGTGCTGATATTAGGTACTAGGTGTAAGGTGTTAGGTTAGAAAAAATAAACACTGCGCTTAACTTTTAGAGCGGGTTTACCTCGCGTCTCGTAACCCGAAACCCGCCCTTAGCCTAATTTTTTAACTTCTTCCTTCCTAAAACAATCATTACTATGATCGTTAACCATTCCACAGGCCTGCATGTAAGCATACACTGTGGTTGGGCCTAAAAATTTAAAGCCACGCTTTTTTAAATCCTTCGCAAATAACGTCGATGCCTCAGTAACTGCAGGGTAGTCGGCCAGTGTTTCTAGATCGTTTACCTGAGGTTTATTACCAACAAACCGCCACTGATAATCACTAAAACTGCCAAACTCTTCTTGAATAGTAATAAAGCATTTTGCGTTATTAATTGTTGCGACAATTTTTAAGCGGTTGCGAACTATGCCCGCATTTTGCATTAATTTTTCTATGTCGTGTTCAGTAAAGGCCGCTACTTTGCGTACGTCAAAATTGGCGAAGGCGTTTTTATAATTCTCACGCTTTTTTAATATGGTATACCAGCTGAGTCCTGCTTGTGCCGATTCTAATGTCAAAAACTCAAAAAGTAGTTGATCGTCATACACAGGGACGCCCCATTCATGATCATGATAATCCACATAGTCAGGTTTTGTTGTATCTAACCATGGGCAACGGCACTGAGTTTCTTTATTCATGCATTTTCCTTTGCGCGTCATTTTTACGACACGTATTTTAATGGTTTAATCTATTGAATTTACTGGTAAATAATTTTGGTACATATTGTGCATTAGCCACTGTATCTACATTATTTTAGAGAGTTGATTATGGCCCTTGCAAGTGTGCTAAAACCCCAGTTTATTTCTGCTAATCAGTATAACCCATGTTTACTGCAAGAGGAGTATGTTGGTGAGTTGAGTGATTTGCGTCAACAGGCAAGTTGGCTTTCTCATTTAGTTGATACTATGCCTGCGGGCGTGATTGTACTCGATGGTAAAGGAATGATCGCTAAAGCGAATCAAATTGCTATCGATATGCTCGGTGAACCACTAGAAGGTGAGAAGTGGTTTAGTGTTATTCAGCGCTCATTTCGTCCTCATCAAGATGATGGTCATGAAGTGTCGTTAAAAGATGGACGCTTAATAAAACTCGATATTACCGCACTTGCGCCAGAGCCTGGGCAACTTATATTAATGACCGATTTGACTGAAACCCGACGCTTACAAAAACGAGTCGCGCATATGCAGCGTTTAAGTGCGTTAGGTAAAATGGTGGCATCTTTGGCCCATCAAGTACGCACACCGTTATCAGCAGCTATGTTGTATGCTGCCAACTTAGGCTCAAAGCGCTTACCGGAAGCATCACGCGGCAGTTTTCACACAAAATTAATGTCTCGCTTGAAAGATTTAGAAACCCAAGTAAACGACATGCTGCTATTTGCTAAAAGTGGTGATCAACAGGTAGTTGAGCAAGTGTCGATGCAACAGTTACTCAGTGAAGTAAAAGCCGGTGCTGATGCCATGGTAGCGCTCAATGATAGCGAATTAAATGTGAGCTTACCTGAACCCGATATAGAAATTATGGGTAATAAAACCGCATTAGCCAGCGCTATTCAAAACCTAATTCACAACAGTATTCAAGTTATTGGCAGTGGCGCGCAGGTTTACCTTAGCGCCCAGCGTGACAAACAAGACTCTGACTTTGTGCGCATTAGCGTTAGTGACAATGGTCCAGGCATTGACTTAGTTCAGAGCGAGAAAATATTTGAACCTTTTTATACCACTAAAAGCCAAGGTACAGGCTTAGGGCTTGCCGTTGTTAGTTCGGTAGCCAGTGCGCATCAGGGAAGGGTTGAGGCAAACAACAACCCACACGGGGGAGCAATTTTTAGTATGTTGCTGCCTATTAGTGTCACATCTAAATTAGGGGAGTCACATGAGTAACACTATTTTAGTTGTAGAAGACGACGCCGGACTTCGTGAAGCATTAATTGATACTCTAGAAATGTCGGGCATCGCTTGCACGGCAGCCAGCAGTGCAGAGCAAGCCATGTTGTTATTAAAAAAAGATGTATTTTCACTGGTGGTCAGTGATGTACAAATGGGCGAAATGAGTGGCTTGGATTTATTACGCAGTATTAAATTAAATCACCCTGATTTACCCGTACTTATGATGACGGCCTATGCCACTATTGATGATGCAGTTGAGGCCATGCGCCTAGGCGCGATTGATTATATGGCTAAGCCATTTGCCCCAGAAGTGCTATTGAACATGGTGAGCCGTTACTTACCTGAAAAGGAAAAAGAAACAGACGGTCCTATTGTTGCCGACCCTAGTAGTATTCAACTACTTGAACTTGCAGGTAAAGTTGCTCGTTCAGATGCCAGCGTAATGGTACTTGGGCCAAGTGGCTCAGGTAAAGAAGTGCTGGCACGGTATATTCATGACAAGTCAAAACGCTGCAATGAACCATTTGTAGCAATTAACTGTGCTGCTATTCCTGAAAACATGCTTGAAGCTACTTTGTTTGGCTACGAAAAAGGCGCGTTTACTGGTGCGATTCAGGCCTGCCCGGGTAAGTTTGAACAAGCACAGGGTGGGACTATCTTACTTGATGAAATCACCGAAATGGATTTAGGCTTACAAGCTAAACTACTGCGGGTATTACAAGAACGCGAAGTTGAGCGTTTAGGCGGTCGGAAAACTATTTCGCTAGATGTACGTGTGCTTGCAACCAGTAACCGCGAATTAAAAGAGGCCGTTGCTGAAAATCAGTTCCGCGAAGATTTATATTATCGACTCAATGTTTTCCCTTTACTGTGGCGACCTCTGTGTGAGCGTCCTGGCGACATTATTGTACTGGCTAAGCATTTAATTGAACGTCACTTAAGTAAAAGCAAAGAGCCAATGGCGTATCTAGATACAAGCGCTGAACAAAAACTACTTAGCCATAGCTGGCCGGGTAACGTTCGAGAGCTGGATAACGTTATTCAACGTGCTTTAATTTTACGCAGTGGCAGTACTATTGATGAGCATGCAATTTTTATCGAAAATTTAACCCCAACTCAGTTTGTGGTTGAAACAACAACAGTGCCGGAGCCTATAAAAAGTAATCTCAGTAACGCTTATTATGATGAAAAAACAATGCCCGAAGATGAGCAAAAAAATGATTTGCTAGCCCTAGACACGGGGAGTTATAAAGATGAACTTAAAGATAAAGAACATCGCATAATTTTAGAAACCTTGGCGCGTTGCCAAGGGAAGCGTAAAGAAGTAGCCGAAACCTTAGGTATAAGTCCACGTACTTTGCGTTACAAATTAGCGCAAATGCGCGATTTAGGTATTTCCCTCCCTGCATAACCTCAACAGCCCTAAAACTAAGTAACACATTTTAGGGCTGTCAAAACTCTGACTACGTAATTTTATAGTTCAACATATTGTTTTAATTGAATTTTATTTTTGGCATGTTTTGTGCTTTATTCTATTTAAGAGTTTACTGCATTATCAGAGACAATTATGAAAATTCAAAACAGTGCTTTATTTCAAGAAATGCAATCTATGGCTTCAGAAGCCACGCGTAGTAACCAAGTTAATAACTTGCCAACGCAAGTGCAATCAACGTCTACAGCACAGTTTGGTGATATGTTGAGTAATGCACTTAATACAGTGCATGAGCTTCAGCAAGACACAGGACAAAAAAGAAAAGCAGTTGAGATGGGCGATAGAAGCGTATCGCTTGCTGAGGCGATGATTGCTTCGCAAAAGTCTTCTGTGGCATTTGAAGCTACGGTACAGGTTCGTAATAAGCTTGTTGAATCTTACAAAGAAATTATGAACATGCCTGTTTAACTAGGTAGTGGAGAATTATTGTGGCGCAATCTAATCAATCTACAGATCTGGCACTTGCTGATGGCATGATGGAGCAAAGTGAAACTGAAGATCAACAAGAGCAAAAATCAGGCTATTTCAGCGCCCTAGGTGGTGTTGATGTTTTACGTCAAATTACCCTGATTGTTGCATTGGCCATTTGTTTGGCTATTGCTATCTTCGTGATTATCTGGGCTCGTCAGCCAGATATGCGCCCATTAGGTAAAATGCAAACTCAAGAGTTAATTGAAACACTCGACTTTTTAGATGCGCAAAAAATTGACTATGAACTTGATGGTAATGTGGTGTCGGTTGATGAAACTGAGTATCAAAATATTAAGTTACTGATGACCCGTGAAGGCTTAGATCAAGGGCCTACATCAGGTAGCGATATTATTATGCAAGACATGGGGTTTGGAGTAAGCCAACGTTTAGAACGTGAGCGCCTTAAACATGGTCGCGAGCAACAGCTTGCCCGTACTATTGAAGAGCTAAACAACGTTACTCGCGCCAAAGTACTATTAGCTATTCCAAAAGAAAATGTATTTGCTCGTCGAGAGAAAAAACCCTCAGCAACAGTAGTACTAACGCTTAAGCGTGGTCGCTCACTAGATAGCGAAGAAGTTGACTCAGTAGTTGATATGATTGCTTCAGCGGTGCAAGGGCTAGAGCCTTCTCGCGTAACGGTGACCGATCAAAACGGTCGCTTATTAAATTCAGGTTCGCAAACCTCTTTGGCTGCACGCTCTCGTAAAGAATACGACCTAGAGCGTAAACGTGAGCAAGAATACCTAGAAAAAATTGACAGCATTTTAATTCCCGTCGTTGGCTTAGGTAATTACACCGCCCAAGTAGATTTAAGCATGGACTTTAGTGCAGTAGAAGAAACACAAAAACGTTACAACCCAGATTTACCGGCAGTAAGAAGTGAAACCACTTTCGAAGAAAATAATATCGGTGGTTTAGCGGTAGGTATTCCTGGTGCACTTACTAATCAGCCTCCGGTTAACTCAACTATACCTGAAGATGCAATGGCTGGCGGTGCAGGCACTGCAACCTCACCAAGTCGTACTCACAAAGAAGCTACCCGTAACTATGAACTTGATACCACTATTTCTCATAAACGTCAGCAAACGGGTGTGATCCGCAGAATAAGTGTGTCTGTAGCGGTCGATTACTTACCCACGGTTGGTGAAAACGGTGAAACAACCATGACACCACGCTCGGTAGAAGCTTTGTCAAATATTCGTCGCTTGTTACAAGGTGGCGTAGGCTTTGATATGCAACGTGGTGATGCACTTGAAGTAGTGACCGTGCCATTTGTTCGTGAAGACTCAGCGCTTGATTTCGAATTGCCTTTATGGGAACAAGACTGGTTTATGAAAATGATGCGCTTAGTATTAGGTGCGCTGGTTATTATTGTACTGATTTTAGCTGTAGTTAAGCCTATGCTTAAGCGCTTAATTTACCCAGATAATACACTTGAAGAATATGATGAAGACTCTCTTAGTTCAGGTGTTGACCTTGGTGACAGCACATTAGATATGCTTAATAATGACTTTGATTCTGCTTCAGTTGGCTTCTCAAGCGATGGTACACTACAGTTACCAGACCTACATGGCGACGAAGACTTATTGAAAGCGGTTCGTGCCCTTGTAGCCAACGAACCAGAACTATCATCACAAGTAGTGAAAGCGTGGTTAACAGAAGATGACTGATCAAGAACAAAAACAACTACCACCGGCGTTTGATGTTGATAAGCTCGATGGTGTAGATAAAGCGGCGATATTATTGCTAAGTTTATCTGAAGAAGATGCAGCGCAAATCCTAAAGCACTTAGAGCCAAAGCAAGTGCAAAAGGTAGGTATGGCCATGGCGGCAATCGATGATTTGTCGCAAGCTAAAATTAGTGCAGTGCACAACTTGTTTATCGAACAAATTCAAAGCTTTAGTACGATAGGTTTTCAGTCTGAAGATTTTATCAAAAAAGCACTTACGGCTGCATTAGGTGAAGATAAAGCTGCCAGCTTAATAGACCAAATTGTTATGGGATCAGGCGCCAAAGGGCTTGATTCATTAAAATGGATGGACTCAAAGCAGGTAGCGAATATTATTCGTAATGAGCATCCGCAAATTCAAACAATTGTGCTTTCTTATTTAGAGCCGGAACAATCTGCTGAGATTTTAGCGCAATTTCCTGAAAAAGTGCGCTTAGATTTAACCATGCGTATTGCCAATTTAGAAGAAGTTCAACCCGCGGCTTTACAAGAATTAAACGAAATTATGGAAAAACAATTCGCTGGTCAAGCGGGCGCACAAGCTGCGAAGATGGGTGGCTTAAAAGCGGCTGCAGATATTATGAACTACCTCGATACCAATGTTGAAGGGCAGTTAATGGATTCTATCCGTGAGCATGACGAAGAAATGTCGCAACAAATTCAAGACTTAATGTTTGTCTTCGAAAACTTAATGGATGTAGAGGATCGAGGTATTCAAGCAATTTTACGTGAAGTGCCTCAAGATGTACTGATGAAGGCGATTAAAGGCACTGATGAAGCGCTTAAAGAGAAGATTTTGGGTAACATGTCAAAACGTGCAGCAGAAATGCTTGCTGATGACTTAGAAGCTATGGCACCAGTGCGCATTAGTGAAGTAGAAGCAGCACAAAAAGAAATACTGTCAACAGCTCGTCGTCTATCAGATTCAGGTGAAATTATGCTTGGTGGTGGCGGTGGTGAGGAGTTCTTATAATTTATGAGTAACTCAAAAGGTCGCCCGTTACACGCTGATGAAGCTGATGAGCTATTAAAAAATTGGCCAATTCCAGATGTTGCGCCAGATGAGCGAAGTTTTGGCAATCGTTCGACCGCTTTTGGTACGCCATTGGCAGAGCTATACCATAAAGAAATGGCCAAAGAGCAAGATGAAGAGCCCGAAGAACAAGAATTACCTTCTCTTACTATGGTGGAGCTTGAGCGCATTCGCCAAGATGCGTATGAGGAAGGTCTTAAGCAAGGACACGAGCAAGGCTATATAGATGGTTTTGATAAAGGCGTAACTGAGGGAAAAGAAGCTGGTTACAAAGAAGGTGTTGAGCTGGGTAAAACCCAAGGTCAAGAAGAGGTTAAACCTTTGATGGATGAGCAGTTAACTCACTTACGCAGCTTGTTAGATAGTTTATCTGATCCACTTAAAAAAGTGGATGAGCAAGCAGAAAAGCAGTTAGTGCAGTTAGCGACTATGCTCAGTGAAGCAATCATTTATCAAGAGATAAAAACTTCGCCTGATATTATCTTACATACCTTGAAAAAAAGCATTGATGCATTGAATGCAGAGCAACAGAAAGTTAAAATTCATCTTCACCCAGAAGACCTAACACTTATAAAAACCAGTTATGGCGAGCAAGCTATTGAAGATAATCATTGGCAGTTAATTCCAGAGCCTACATTGGAGCGTGGCGGTTGTGAAGTTAAGACAACACTATCGTCTTTAGATATGACCTTGAAAACTCGTGTCAAAGAAACATTGGATAGTTTTTTGCATAATAGTGGTATCTAACTTTTTATTGGCGTGCAATGTCTGTGAGCGATACTTCATTAAGCGAACGCTTATCTCAATACCAACAACATATTAAAACCCCTGCCCCTGCGGTTGCGGGTGTTTTAACCCGTGTGGTTGGTTTAACACTTGAAGCAAAAGGCCTGCGAGCTCCAGTAGGCAGCCAATGTAAAATTGAAACCATGAGCGGCTTTGTTGATGCCGAGATTGTTGGTTTTAATGATCAAACCTTATATTTAATGCCCAATGATCATATCTCAGGTGTACTTCCTGGTGCCCGAGTTATTCCTCAAGTTAACGACACTGGTTTACCTGTTGGTATGAGTTTACTTGGCCGAGTTGTCGACGGTTTAGGGCGACCTTTAGATGGGCTGGGTAAAATAAACGCAGAACACACTCTTAAATTCGCTCAAAACGCAATAAATCCACTGGCAAGACGCCCCATTAGTAAACCTATGGATGTGGGAGTACGCGCTATTAACTCAGTAATTACCGTAGGCCAAGGTCAGCGTATGGGCTTATTTGCAGGCTCCGGTGTGGGTAAATCAGTACTATTGGGCATGATGACTCGAGGCAGTGAAGCCGATGTAATTGTAGTGGGTTTAGTTGGTGAGCGTGGCCGAGAAGTAAAAGAATTTATTGAAGAAATACTGGGTGTTGAAGGACGTAAACGCTCAGTTGTTGTGGCAGCGCCTGCTGATGCTTCACCATTAATGCGATTAAAAGGCTGTGAGAGTGCAGTCACCATTGCAGAATACTTTCGAGATCAAGGGCTAAACGTATTGTTACTGCTTGATTCGGTAACGCGTTATGCCATGGCACAGCGTGAAATAGCACTTGCTGTGGGTGAGCCTCCTGCTACCAAAGGTTATCCGCCTTCAGTATTTGCTAAATTACCAGCATTAGTGGAACGTGCTGGTAATGGCGGAGAAGGGCAAGGCTCTATTACTGCCTTTTTTACTGTACTGAGTGAAGGTGATGACATGCAAGACCCGATAGCCGATGCCGCACGTGCCATACTTGATGGGCATATTGTTTTATCGCGTGATTTAGCCGACAGCGGTCATTACCCTGCTATTGATATAGAAAAGTCTATTTCTCGAGTGATGCCACAAGTGGTTTCAGAGCCACATATGCAGCAAGCTCGGGTACTTAAACAAGTCTATTCTATGTATCAACAGAATAAAGATATGATCACCTTGGGTGCTTATCAAAAAGGCAGTGACCAAATGCTTGATCAGGCAATAAACATGATGCCAAGAGTGAACGCATTTTTACAGCAAGGCATGCGTGACGTGATTAGTTATGATGATGGCCTACAAGGGCTCGCACAATTATTAGGACAAGCATAATGGCAAAAAATAAACTACATTTGCTGCTTAAGCTTGAAAATGAAAAAGAAGAAACATTACGCATGAGCTACTTGCAAGCAAATCAAAACTTGCAGCTAAATCAGCAAAAGCTTCAAGGCTTAAATGACTTTCGACTTGAATATACGCAGCAACTTCATATTAAAGGGCAATCGGGCTTATCAAGTGCCGGGTTTAGCCAGTATCACGCATTCATAGCTAAGATTGAAGAGGCGACTCGCCAACAAGCGAGTACCGTTAATACTGCAAAACAAGTCGTGAGCCAGCGTAAAACGTTATGGTTAAAACAACAAGTTAAAGCGAAAGCGGTTGCTAAGCTAATTGAAAAGCAACAGTTAAAAGCGGATATGCTGGTGGCTAAGAATGAACAAAAAATGTTAGATGAGTTTTCTTCTAATCAATTTTATCAAAGGAATAAAGCACTATAAGGTAGGCATACTAATTGCTTATGTTCTATTAGAGCAATGTTTTTTAGGATTGTGCGGTGGGCTGTTGCCGCTTTTATTAGGTGATTTATGGCGATGAATGATATTTCAATGTTGGCGGTATCTGAGCAAGACTCATACTTAGTTAAAAAAGACAGTGATAAAGCAAAACTAGATAGTAGTAATGATGCTGGTTTTTTCGACCAACTAGCTCTTGCGAACCAAGCTTCTGAAACACAAGATTCAGAGGTCAAAGCGCCACACAAACAGCCTTCAGATGAACAACCCGACCTAAAAGAGCAAGATAGCGAAGAAAAGCCTTTGAGCGGTGAAGACATGTTGGCGCAAATTAATGCGGCACAAGTAATCGACACCTCAGTAAAAAATAATTCTCATAGCGGCGCAGAGTTAATAGATAAAGACGGTGTCAAAATAAACATCAAGCCTGAAGATAAGCTTGCACCTATTGTTATTAATTTGCCAAGTGATGAAATTGTTGATGATGCAGCTATTTTACAAGCACAAAATGCTGTAGGTGCTGAGTCAGCGAGCAAAACTGCAGCTGAGTCTTCACAGCTTGGAGCTAAATCGATAGCGACAGCTGCCATAGCCGGAGAATCTGAGACTGTTAAAAATGAGCAAGCGGTTGCTAAACCATCAGACAAGCCGACTGTTCCTACGAGTACTAAAGCATCGATAGACGCCTCTGTTTTAGCGCTGTTATCAAAAGATGATGATACAATTAAAGCAGATAAACTCTTAGCAAATTTAACGCCTTCACAACAAGATGAACTTGCTACTGAGCTTGATGCGATGAGCAAACCTATTGATAAAGACAATGTAGCGGATTTAAAGCAATTACTCAGTAAGTATGTTAGCGAAAGCGAGAAACCGCAAACTCCTCAACAAGCCATTAATACACAAATAAGTACGTTAACTACCCCAGAAAAACAGGCATTGCTTAATCAGATGCAGGCATACATTAAAAGTGAGCCTCTATCTACTAAAGAACTTACTTTATTAAAAGGGGTTATCAGTGATTTAGAAACAGCTATCAACGCAGACACTTTGTCTAGTGCCAAAGATAAACCGCTGTTTGCTAATAATACGTTGATAGCAGGTGTTACACCTAAAACACAACAAGGTACAGAGTCGGCTAATGTAAAACCTGAGCTAAAATTAGAAAGCTCTAAATCGATAGCCGAAACGCCAGAGGAGCTTGCTAAACAGCTTGATGTACTACAAAAAGAGAGTATGCGCGCTACTAACGCAGAGCAAATGCCACCGCGTGCTGCACAGATTTTTTCTCAAATCATTAATATATTTGATAAATCGTCGCTTAATACTATCGCTAAATACGATACTTTAGGCTACGAGCAAGCTATTATTGAAGCACAAAGTTTACAGGCCGGGCAGTTGCAAAGCACTGCACAAGCTAAACAGGTGAGCATTGATCCTGCTACCTTACAGGCGTTAAATATTATTAAAAGTGATGCTGCAAAAATGCTACAAGAGCGCGTTACTTCAATGTTAAGCATTAATAACAAAGAAGCTGAAATTCGTTTAGATCCACCTGAAATGGGCAGTATGCAAATTCGTATTCGAAGTGATGCGGAGCAAGCACAAATAAACTTTGTAGTGCAAAATCAGCAAGCCAAAGAAGCGCTAGAGCAATCATTACCTAGGCTTAGAGAATTATTAATGCAACAGGGTTTAGAACTAGGTGAAAGCAGCATTTCTTATGGTGGTTCATCTCCAGAACAAAACGAGCAACAAGAAGGTCAGCCACAAGGTCAAATGGCTAATAATAGCTCTTCAGATGAGACAAATAGTGAGCAACCAGATAAGCAAACACATAGTTCTGGACAACAAACGTCATCATCAATAGATTACTATGCCTAAGTCCTGCTATTATAATAGTTAAAACAAGCAAATACCTTTGCGAATAAAGGAAATACAATGGCTGAAGATACTAATTTAGAAATAGAAGAAGTCAGTAAAAATAAAAGCAAACTCATTATAATTATAGCCGCTGTATTAGTTATTGTTGGCGGTGTAGCTGGTTACTTTTTACTATCGGGTGATGATGAGCCCGTAGAAACTTTAACAGATGATGCCGCCAGTGGTGAAGTAGCCGCAGAATCATCAAGCTCCTCGGCAACGGTCGGCAGTGCGCTATATGTTGCTATGCCAAGACCTTTTATATTTAATGTTCCAGGGGCGAGTCGCGATAGAATTGTACAAATTAAAGTGCAATTGCTGGTGCGCGGAGATGGCAATGAAGAAACTGCTAAAAAGCATATTCCACTGATTGAAGGTACGCTATTGAGTGTATTTTCAATGACTACCGCAGATGAACTTAGCACCAGTGTAGGCAAAGAAACACTGCGCTTTACTGCGCTAGATAAAGTACAAGCTGCAATGATGGATGTGGAAGGAAGTAAAGTAATTGAGCGGGTACTGTTTACCGGCTTTGTGATGCAATAAGGGGTCAGTGTGAGCGATTTATTATCCCAAGACGAAATTGATGCGCTATTACACGGTGTTGATGAGGTCGAAGAGGAAGATATACACGACGGTGAAGACGGTGAGGGAAGTACGTTACAGTATGACTTCTCTTCGCAAGATCGCATCGTGCGTGGTCGCATGCCGACACTTGAAATTGTTAATGAGCGATTTGCGCGCCATATGCGAATTAGCCTTTTTAACATGATGCGCCGCACCGCTGAGGTGTCAATTAACGGCGTGCAAATGATCAAATTTGGTGAGTATATTCACACCTTATTTGTACCAACCAGTTTGAATATGGTGCGTTTTCGCCCACTAAAAGGCACTGGCCTAATTACCATGGAGGCGCGATTAGTCTTTATACTGGTAGATAATTTCTTTGGTGGCGATGGTCGTTATCATGCCAAAATTGAAGGGCGTGAATTTACCCCAACAGAGCGCCGTATCGTGCAAATGCTGCTAAAAATAATCTTTGAAGATTACAAAGAAGCATGGGCGCCGGTTATGGATGTGTCGTTTGAGTATCTCGATTCTGAGGTGAATCCCGCCATGGCTAACATTGTTAGCCCAACCGAAGTGGTGGTTATTAGCTCTTTTCATATTGAGCTTGATGGCGGCGGTGGTGACTTTCATATTGCGCTGCCTTACTCAATGCTCGAACCTATACGAGAGCTACTGGATGCAGGTGTTCAGTCTGATACTGAAGATACCGATTTACGTTGGAGCAAGGCACTTCGCGACGAAATAATGGATGTAGAAGTCGATTTGTCGACTCAGCTACTTGAAGTTGATTTAAGCTTAAAACAAATTATGGAGCTTAAGGCGGGGGATATCATTCCTGTTGAAATGCCAGAGCATATTACTGTGTTTGTTGAAGAGTTACCAACATTTAGAGCTAAAATGGGTCGCTCACGCGATAACGTTGCGCTACAAATTAGTGAAAAAATTAAACGCCCTGATTCAGTTAAATCTGAGCTGCATGTCTTTACTAAAGGCGGCAAAAAAATTGATTCAGATGCAGAATTAGCAGAACTAGAAGATGATTTACACCTTTCAAACGGTGTAGACTTAGACTGGTAATTGATTAAAAGGTTAAAAGTATGAGCGATGATCAAGATACGATGGACGAATGGGCAGCAGCACTTGCTGAGGCTGAGGGAACTGACGATGATAGTGCAGAGGTTAAAGTAACCGAGCTTGATGAGCTGGATGATTCAAAGCATGAGCTCAGCGGTGAAGAAAAACGTAAACTCGACACTATTTTAGATATTCCCGTTACTATTTCGATGGAAGTAGGGCGTTCTAAAATTAATATTCGTAACTTATTACAACTTAACCAAGGTTCAGTTGTTGAACTTGATAGGGTTGCTGGTGAGCCGCTAGATGTATTAGTTAACGGTACATTGATAGCACATGGTGAAGTAGTTGTGGTGAACGATAAGTTTGGTATTCGCTTAACGGATGTAATTAGTCAGGTTGAACGGATCAAAAAATTACGATGATAGCATTACTTGGTTTAAGCAATTCAGTGTTTGCAGCTACCGATGCTGCAACACCCACCACAGACATTATTTCAATGGTTATGTCGTTAGGTGTGGTGGTAGTGTTAATTTTAGTGTTGGCTTTTTTTGTTAAAAAGCTTAATCCAAATTTAACCAATAACGATGAATTCAAAGTGATCCGCAGTCTTCCTTTAGGCTCACGCGAGCGATTAATGGTAGTCGAGATAGATAATGCACAGCACCTATTAGGTGTAACTCCACATAGCATTAATTATTTACACAAGCTAGAAACTCCCCTGACAGAAAAAGAGTTACCAGAATTAGCTAAGCGTTTTGGCAAAATGTTGAATCCGCAACTTAATCAAAATAAAAAGAACTAATATCATGACTAAATGGCTGCTTTTCATATTTGCTATGGTATTCGTACCAGGAGTCAGTGCTGAAGGAATAGACGCGCTTACGATCACAAGTAATGCAGATGGCACGCAAGACTATTCAGTGACGCTACAAGTGTTAGCGATCATGACGGCTATGAGCTTTATTCCAGCAGCCATTATCATGATGACCTCGTTCACTCGAATTATTGTTGTTTTAGCTATTTTGCGCCAAGCGATTGGTTTACAACAAACGCCTTCTAATCAAGTATTACTAGGAATGTCGCTGTTTTTAAGTATTTTTATTATGGCGCCTATTTATGAGCAAATAAACGAACGTGCAATCGAACCGTACTTAAGTGAACAGGTAACATCACTAGAAGCACTCGATTTAGCTAAAGAGCCAATGAAAGCTTTTATGCTTTCTCAAGTACGATTAAAAGACTTAGAAACCTTTGCAAAAATAGCTGGGTACGATCAGCTTGATTCACCCGAAGCAACGCCATTGATAGTGCTTATTCCGGCGTTTGTGACCAGTGAGCTACAAACAGCCTTTATTATCGGTTTTATGTTCTTCATCCCCTTTTTGATTGTCGATTTGGTGGTTGCATCGGTGTTGATGGCCATGGGTATGATGATGCTATCCCCCATGATTGTATCGCTACCGTTTAAGATTATGTTGTTTGTATTGGTTGATGGTTGGAGCTTGGTGATGGGTACGCTCGCTAAAAGCTTTGGGTTGGGCACATAGTGGTGCTTTCTACTTTGAACCAATCACTCTAGGAGTCGCCCATGGAACCTGAAGTATTTGTTGATATTTTAAGTGGAGCCCTGTTTTTAGTGATTAAGCTGGTGTCTGCTATTGTGGTACCTGGTTTAATTATTGGTTTAGTAGTGGCAGTATTTCAGGCGGCAACCTCAATTAATGAACAAACACTGAGCTTTTTACCACGTCTATTAATTACTATTAGTGCGTTAATAGTGGGTGGACATTGGTTTACTCAAGAGCTGATGGATTTTTTTAATCGCTTAGTGCTTCTTATACCCGAAATAGCAGGTTAACGATGGAGTTCCCATTTTCCGTTGTTATTCAATGGTTAAGTGATTTTTTACTGCCCTTGGTGCGTATTAGCTCAATGATCATGATAATGGCGGGTATTGGCGCCAAAAACGTCCCTTCTCGAATTAAAATGGGCTTGGCTGTTGTAGTCACATTTTTAGTTGTGCCTGTTCTACCTCCAGCTACATTTACTAATTTATTTTCTTTTGAAATGGTTTTAGTGGTGCTACAACAAATGCTGATTGGCGTTGCGATTGGTTTTGCATCCACACTACTGCTCAATACATTTGTGTTAGCCGGGCAAATCCTTGCTATGCAAACTGGTTTAGGTTTTGCGTCTGTTGTTGACCCCTCAAATGGAATGAGTGTACCTGCTGTAGGGCAGTTCTACCTCATTTTAGCTACCTTGTTATTTTTTGTATTTAATGGCCATTTAATGATGATTCAAATGGTGGTACATAGTTTTCAGGTATTGCCAATTCATGGTAATTGGTGGGCGGTTGATCATTATTGGGACATAGTGACATGGGGTGGTTGGATGTTTACCACTGCACTAGTGCTTTCGTTAGCGCCATTAACGGCCATGCTTGTAATTAATATGTCATTTGGCATCATGACCCGTGCTGCCCCACAGTTAAATATCTTCTCTATAGGCTTTCCGTTTACCTTAGTGGCTGGGCTCGTTATTATTTGGGCTACCCTCGGTAACTTTATCACTCAGTTTGAGTTCCAATGGCTAAAAATGGTTGAGCTAATGTGTACTCTAGTTGGTTGTTCCCCTTAGGAGAGCGTAATGGCTGAAGATTCAGGACAAGAAAAAACCGAAGAACCCACGCCCAAAAAAGTTGATGATGCCAAAAAGAAAGGCCAAATAGCGCGCTCTAAAGAGCTAGGTACTATGTTTGTACTCATTTTTTCTGCTATTTCTTTATTAATGTACGGCCCTGAAATTGGTAAAGGCTTGTATCGAATTATGGGCAGAATGCTTAGTCTTAATCGCAATGAAACTTACGACACCACAAAAATGTTTGCGGTGTGGGGGGAGGTTGCTGACGTACTGTTATTTCCTATGTCGATGTTTGTACTTATTATTGTACTGGCTGCGTTTATTGGTAACACCATGCTTGGCGGCTTTAATTTTAGCTGGCAGGCAGCAGCGCCCAAAGCCAGTAAAATGTCGCCAATGAAAGGTTTTACTCGGATGTTTGGCCCGCAAGCGGCTATTGAGCTACTTAAGTCATTATTAAAGTTTGGCCTAGTGGCAACCTTCGCTATCTTTTTAATTAATGTTTATTTTGATGAAATATTACATTTGAGTATAGAAAGTGCGCCGGGCAATATCGTGCATGCTTTGGAAATATTAGCCTGGATGTTTTTAGGGTTATCTTGCACCTTAATTATTATTGCAGCTATTGATGCGCCATTTCAAAGTTATAGCCATAACAAACAGCTTAAAATGACGATGCAAGAAGTAAAAGATGAATATAAAAACTCTGAGGGTGATCCGCAAATCAAAGCGCGTATCAGGCAAACCCAACGTCAAATGTCGCAAAAGAGAATGATGCAGGATGTTCCTGATGCCGATGTTATTGTTACCAACCCTACTCATTACTCAGTGGCTTTAAAATACGACACAGAGCGAGCTGGAGCGCCTATTGTACTAGCAAAAGGCGTTGACGAACTCGCTATGCAAATTCGTAAAATTGCTTTGGGTAATGAAGTGCCCATTGTTGAGTCGCCTACCTTAACGCGAGCGCTTTATCATACCGCTGAAGTAGGGGATCAAATTCCCGATCAGCTCTTTACTGCAGTTGCTCAAGTGCTTGCCTATGTATTTCAGCTTAAACGGTTTAAAAAAGGCCGTGGAAAACGCCCTGTCGCGCTTAATAAAAAGCTGCCAATCCCTGATGAATTTAAGTATTAACCGCTAACCAACTAACTTGGAATAGTTATTGCAATTTCAGCGTAGTGTCAATTTTTTGAAATTGTAGAGTTATGGAATTTAAAGCGGTATTACAACAACTTAATAAAGATAAAAAAGAATATGCAAAAGGCGTTGGTACACCGCTTTTAGTCTTAGCTGCGCTTGGCATGGTTATATTACCACTGCCTCCATTTCTGCTTGATATATTATTTTCGTTTAATATCGCGCTCGCATTAGTTGTATTACTGGTCACCGTATATACCATGAAGCCGCTTGAGTTTGGCATGTTTCCAGCGGTGTTGTTAATCGCTACGATCATGCGTTTAGCACTTAACGTAGCCAGTACTCGGGTGGTACTTCTTGAGGGTCATAATGGTGGTGATGCCGCTGGTAAGGTAATTGAAGCATTTGGCTCGGTGGTGATTGGTGGTAACTACGCCGTGGGTTTAGTGGTGTTTCTGATTCTAATTATCATAAACTTTGTGGTAATTACCAAAGGTGCAGGGCGTATTTCTGAAGTGTCAGCACGCTTTACCCTTGATGCCATGCCGGGTAAGCAAATGGCGATTGATGCAGATATGAATGCTGGCTTTATTAGTGCAGAGCAAGCCAGAGAGCGTCGTGATGAAGTAACCCGTGAAGCCGACTTTTATGGTTCTATGGATGGTGCCAGTAAATTTGTAAAAGGCGATGCTATCGCGGGTATCGTCATTTTAGTGATCAATATTGTAGGTGGTTTATTTGTTGGCATGATCCAGCATGACTTGAGCTTTTCACGCGCTATGGAAGTGTACACACTATTGACCATTGGTGATGGCTTAGTCGCGCAATTACCTTCATTACTACTTTCAATTGGTACTGCGATTGTTGTAACGCGTCAAAATGAGTCGCACAATATGGGCGATCAGTTTAAGCAGCAGCTAGGAAACGAAAAATCATTATTTATTGCCTCTGGTATCCTCATTACTATGGGTTTAGTCCCAGGTATGCCGCATATTGCATTTTTAAGCTTAGGGGCGCTTTTAGGTTACCTTGCATACTACACCCAGCAAAACAAACTTAAATTGGCGGCTGCTGAGGCCGAAGAAGCTGAAAATGCAGCCTCAGGTACCGGGATTGCGGCTAAACAAGAACAAAAAGAACTGGGTTGGGATGATGTACAGCAAGTTGATGTTATTGGCTTAGAAGTAGGTTATCGATTAATTCCTTTGGTTGACCAATCACAAGGTGGTGAGCTGTTAAACCGCATTAAAGGGGTGCGTAAAAAACTATCTCAAGAGCTGGGCTTTTTAGTACCGCCTGTACATATTCGCGACAACCTTGAACTTGATCCAAATGCGTATCGCATCACTATGATGGGTGTATCAAGTGGTGAGGGAGAGCTTAAACACGGCGATGAATTAGCAATTAACCCAGGCCAAGTGTTTGGCCCGCTAAAAGGCATTGAAACTACAGACCCTGCATTTGGTTTAGATGCGGTATGGATAAAACCCGATCAAAAAGATGAAGCGCAATCTTTAGGTTATACCGTAGTTGATTCAGCAACCGTTGTGGCCACTCATATTAGCCAGTTACTCACCAATAGCGCCGCATTATTGCTTGGCCACGAAGAAGTACAAAACTTATTAGATATGTTAGGTAAAAGTCACCCTCGCTTAGTTGAAGGGCTAGTACCTGAGGTATTACCGCTAACCACCATCGTTAAAGTACTACAAAACTTATTAAATGAAGGGGTAGCAATACGAGATATGCGCTCAATTGTTCAAACCCTTGTTGAGTATGGCCCTCGTAGCCAAGACCCTGATGTATTAACGGCTGCAGTGAGAATATCGTTGCGTAGATTAATCGTTCAAGATGCTGTTGGTATGTCTTCTGAAATCCCTGTCATAACCTTGGCGCCTGAGTTGGAACAGATGTTGCATCAGTCACTTCAAAATGCAGGTGATGAAGGTGCCGGAATAGAACCAGGACTTGCTGATAGACTTCAAACATCATTGAATGAAGCGCATCAAAATCAAGAAATGGCCGGTGAACCTTCAATATTGCTAACGTCAGGAATGTTACGCACTGTGTTATCTCGATTTGTTAAATACACCATTCCAGGATTGCGAGTGATGTCTTATCAAGAGATACCAGATGAAAGACAGATCAAGATTGTCAGCTCTGTAGGCCAACAATAAGATTTTAAAGGGGTTTGAATTATGAAAATTAAACGTTTTTTTGCTAAAGACATGCGCACCGCACTAAAAGAAGTAAAAGAAGAGCTCGGTGTTGATGCGGTTATTATGTCAAATAAGAAACTAGCTAATGGCGTTGAAATTGTTGCTGCTGTTGATTACGACAAAGCCGCAGCAAAAGCGCCAGAGCAGCCTCAAAGCCAGCCAGCTGCAAGCGCTTCATTTGCACATACCCAGAGCTCACATAATTTTGTAAAACCAGAGCCACAACGTGCTCAACCTAAGCCACAAGCAAAGGTAGCTGATAGTTTACAAGCTTTATTAGAACGTCAATCTCCCCGTCCTCGTTCAGCAGAGCTTGCGTCAATGTTTTCACAATCAGGCATTGATACCTCTGGTCATTATCAAGAACAAGAAGCTGTGCAATCTCGACCTAAAAATATGTTTGAGCGTGAACCAAGCGCACCTGCACGTCCTCGTACTCAAGCTGATAGCTTGGGTTTTGATGATTTAGACAGTGGTTTTGACGATTTAGACTCACCGAGTGCACCTCGTCAGCAAACGATGCAAAACGAGTCGAGTGATATAAGCACTATGCGCGAAGAAATGAACGCAATTCGTCAATTACTAGAACATCAAGTATCAGGTTTAATGCAACAAGATATGGCACGTCGCGATCCAACTCGTGCATGTATGATTGACCGTTTAGTGGGTATGGGGATAGATAAAGAGGTTGCTGAGCAAATGGCATGCTTTGTACCCGACGATGTATCTCGCCAACAAGGTTGGAAAGCCTTATTGAATATGGTTGAAGATCAAATGCAAACCACTAACAACGAAATTCTTCGCCAAGGTGGTGTTTATGCACTAGTAGGCCCAACAGGGGTAGGTAAAACCACCACAGTTGCAAAATTAGCTGCATTAGGTGCGCAAAAATATGGTGCTGATAAAGTTGCACTTATTACTACTGATACCTACCGTATTGGTGCGTATGAGCAGCTAGCAACCTATGGTCGAATTATTGGCTGTGGCGTTAAACAAGTCAAAGATGCAAATGAATTAGCAGAAGTTTTATACCATTTACGAAATAAACGTCTAGTCTTAATTGATACAGCAGGAATGAGTCAGCGAGATTTACGTTTAACTGAGCAGCTTAATACCTTGATGCGTAATCAGCGTGTAGATATACGTAGTTATTTAGTATTAAGTGCTACAGCACAAATTAATGTATTACAAGAAACAGTAAGGCATTTTAAAAAAGTACAGCTTAGTGGATGTATTTTTACTAAGTTAGATGAGTCATTGAGTTTAGGTGAGATTATTAGTATTGCGATTCAAAATCGTCTCCCAATAGGGTATCTTACTAACGGTCAGCGAGTACCAGAAGATATTAGAGTGGCAAATGCCGAAAAACTAGTAAAAAAAGCTGAGCAATTGTATTTAAAAAGAATAAAAGCACAACAATCACGACACCAATCAGTGGCGTCGAGCACAGTAGAGATGTATGATTAACACAGTTTTAGATCAAGCAAGCGGCCTTCGCAAAATGAGCAACAATAATAATAACGGCGTAAAAGTTATCGCTGTCACCGGCGGCAAAGGTGGAGTAGGTAAAACAAACGTATCCCTTAATACGGCAATCGCGCTAGGCCAACAAGGCAAACGTGTGCTGGTTTTAGATGCTGATTTAGGGTTAGCTAATTGTGATGTTATGCTTGGACTGCGTGTAGAGCGCAATTTATCTCATGTCTTATCAGGTGAGTGTGAACTTGAAGATATTTTAGTTGAAGGCCCTGCAGGTATAAAAATAGTACCTGCAACATCGGGTTCGCAAAGTATGGTTGAGTTATCTCCTTCAGAGCACGCCGGACTTATTCGTGCATTTAGCGAGCTTAACACTGATTTTGATATTTTAATTGTTGATACCGCTGCGGGTATTTCTGACATGGTATTGAGCTTTTCTCGTGCCGCACAGGATGTGGTTGTGGTGGTATGTGATGAGCCAACATCAATTACCGATGCCTATGCGCTCATTAAAGTACTGAGCCGTGAGCACGGCGTATACAAATTTAAAATTGTTGCCAACATGGTGCGTAGCTTACGTGAAGGGCAGGAATTATTTGCTAAACTTTCAAAAGTAACCGACCGATTTTTAGATATATCAATGGAGCTTGTTGCAACAGTTCCTTATGATGAGAATATGCGCAAATCAACGCGTCGCCAAAAAGTGATAGTTGAAGTTTTTCCAGGATCTCCTGCTGCGATTGCTTTTAAAACACTGGCGACAAAAATTACTAAGTGGCCAACACCTAGTCAAGCCTCGGGTCATTTAGAGTTTTTTATTGAGAAGCTAGTTAGTAACTAATAATGACAATACCGGTGAATAGAGCTATGGGATATCAGTCAACACAGAGTTTAAATATGATTGTTGAAAAGCATGCCTCATTAGTCAAAAAAGTGGCATGCCATTTAATTGCTCGTTTACCGGCTAGTGTGCAACTAGATGATTTAATCCAATCAGGTATGATCGGATTAATAGAAGCTTCAAAAAATTTTGATGCAAGCAAAGGTGCGAGTTTTGAAACCTTTGCTGGAATTCGTATTCGTGGTGCAATGATAGATGAAATGCGTCGAGGTGATTGGGTTCCACGCTCGGTTCACAGAAAAAGCCGCTTAGTAGCAGAGACTATTGTTGCTCTTGAAAGTAGTTTAAACCGTGAACCCAAAGATAGTGAAGTTGCTGAAAAACTTGAAATTTCGTTAAATGAGTACCATCATATTTTAAACGATGTGAATGTAAGCAAAGTTTTAGGTATTGAAGACCTTGGTATTGACGATGATGTGATTACACCGCATGGTCAAGATTTAGCACTAGACAAACCTTTCAATAATGTTAAAAATGAACGGTTTAATGAGTCTTTACTCAATGCGATAAAGTCGTTACCGGAAAAAGATGCAATGGTGCTTTCTTTGTACTATAACGATGAAATGAATTTAAAAGAAATTGGGCATATACTCGATGTAAGTGAGTCGCGTGTAAGTCAGATACATGGTCAGGCGATGATTAAGCTTAAAGCAAAAATCAATGACTGGATAAACTAGAAGTAAGTAAATAAAGGTTCAGGCCTCACTGGAGGATGTTTTGGATAAAAACATTAAAATTCTTGTTGTTGATGATTTTTCGACGATGAGACGTATTATTAAAAACCTGTTGCGCGATTTAGGTTTTACCAATGTTCAAGAAGCAGATGACGGGTCAACTGCTTTACCTATGTTACAAAATCAAGCGTTTGATTTTGTTGTAACAGATTGGAATATGCCAGGCATGCAAGGTATTGATCTTTTGAGGGCAATTCGAGCTGATGAAAAATTAAAGCATATTCCTGTTTTAATGGTGACAGCAGAAGCTAAAAAAGAACAAATAATTGCTGCTGCCCAAGCTGGCGTTAATGGTTACATTGTTAAACCATTTACTGCAGGTACATTGAAAACTAAATTAGAAAAAGTGTTCGAACGCTTAGGTTAATGAGAGGGAGAGGCTTATGTCAGCACCTGCTGCGCCTCAGATTACTTTAGAACAAGCTCGCCAGTTAGTGGTTTTTTTAGAAAATGGTGAGCAAGATAAAGCGAATCAGTTAATTTTAGAAACAGCTTCACAAGAGCAATCACAGCTATTTGCTGAGGTGGGTAAGTTAACGCGTCAACTGCACGAAGCTTTAAAGAGTTTCGAGTTAGACACGCGCTTAACAGATATTACCACTGATGCCATCCCTGACGCTAAAAAACGCCTTAACTACGTCATGGAAATGACAGAAAACGCAGCCAATAAAACAATGGATGCGGTTGAAGCAAGCTTACCATTAGCACAAGAAATTGCTGACGAAATAGCTGACATCAAGCCAACGTGGGATCGCTTAATGAACCGCGAAATAGAGCTTGGTGAGTTTAAGTCACTTTGCCATAGTATTGATAAGTTTATGAACAGCTCTCATCATAAAACTGATGAGTTGCAAATGTTGATGACTAATGTATTGATGGCTCAAGACTATCAAGATTTAACTGGTCAGGTTATTCGTCGTGTTATTGAACTTGTGCGTGAAGTTGAAGAAAGCTTAATCCACTTGTTAACTGCATTTGCAGCACAAGGTGAAGTTGAGCCAGCACAACTGACCGAACAACCAGAAGAAACAGAAGATTCCATTGTTGCACAAACACTAGCAGGCCCAGAAGGGCCTATTATTGATAAAGAATCGCGTAATGATGTTGTATCTGATCAAGATGAAGTTGATGATCTATTATCAAGTTTGGGCTTCTAATAGGAGAGTACTGCATGAGCTTTGAAGTCGATGAAGATATTTTACAAGACTTTTTAGTAGAGGCCGGAGAAATCCTTGAGCTTTTATCTGAACAGTTAGTAGAACTGGAAAACAACCCAGATGATACTGAACTACTAAACGCAATATTTCGTGGTTTCCACACTGTAAAAGGTGGCGCCGGCTTTTTGGCAATGACAGAGCTTGTTGATGCATGTCATGGTGCTGAAAACGTGTTTGATTTATTGCGCCAAGGTGTAAGAACAGTTAACTCTGAATTAATGGATGTAATTTTACAAGCACTCGACACCATTAATGAAATGTTTGCCACAATTAAAAATCGTGACCAACCAGAACCTGCTGATCCAGAGTTACTTGCAGTCCTTCATAAACTTGGACAACCACCGACGGCAGAAGAGCTTGCTGGCGATTCTGTAGTTGAAGACACAGCCCCTGTTGAAACTCCCTCGGTAGAACCTGAACCTGTAGCTGAGCAGCCAAGCAATGATGCGGAAGAAGATCCGTTTGCTTTTGATGAATTATTTAGCGGCCCAGATAGCAGTAGCTCAGACTCTCAGATTGATGAAATAACTGAAGATGAATTCGAAAGCTTACTTGATGAGTTACATGGTAAAGGTCAAGCTCCACAAGAAGAACAGTCCTCATCAAGTGATAATGATGTCAGTGGCGATATAACTGACGATGAATTTGATAGCTTATTAGATGAGCTTCATGGTGTTGGTAGTTTTGGCGAAGTTACTCAAAGCGCCCCAAGTACACCACAGCAAGCACCATCGGCTCCTGTGGCTTCACAAAATAACGACTCAAGCGCGAGCGATGATGAAATAAGTGACGATGAATTTGAAGCTTTGCTAGATGAATTACATGGCAAAGGTGCACCTAAATCGTTAGAAACATCGGCTCCAGAAAGTAAACCTGAGCCAGTAGCCGCAAATAAGCCTGCTGCGCCAAAACCTGAGCCAAAACCTGAGCCTAAACCGGTACCAAAAGCAGAGCCTGCAAAGCCGGCACCTTCTCCACAGCCAGCTAAGACAGCGCCGCCTAAAAAAGCAGCGCCTCCACCGGCGGAGACAACAGTACGTGTTGATACCAAACGTTTAGACCAAATAATGAACATGGTTGGTGAATTGGTACTTGTGCGAAATCGTTTGGTAAGCTTGGCAACAAACTCTGACAGCGAGGCTATGGGTAAAGCTATTTCTAATTTAGATGTAGTGACTGCTGATATCCAAGGTGCGGTAATGCAAACACGAATGCAGCCAATTAAAAAAGTGTTTGGCCGTTTCCCCCGTGTAGTACGAGATTTAGCACGAACGCTGCAAAAAGATATTAATTTATTACTTGTTGGTGAAGACACCGATTTAGATAAAAATTTAGTGGAAGCATTGGCAGATCCACTCGTGCATTTAGTGCGCAACTCAGTGGATCATGGTATAGAAATGCCAGATGTTCGTGAAGCATCGGGTAAACCTAGAACCGGTACTGTTACTTTATCAGCGTCTCAGCAAGGCGACCATATCCTGCTTACCATCCAAGATGATGGTGCCGGTATGGATGCTGAAAAGCTTAAAAAGATTGCGATTAGTAAAGGGGTGCTTGATCACGATCAAGCGAGTCGCCTTTCTGATACTGAAGCGTATAACCTTATTTTTGCACCTGGTTTTTCAACTAAAGAAGAGATCTCAGATATTTCTGGCCGTGGCGTTGGTATGGATGTGGTTAAAACAAAAATCACTCAACTCAATGGCTCAGTAAATATTAAATCAGAGATGGGCGTAGGTACTACTTTAGAGATTAAAGTACCGCTGACACTGGCAATACTGCCTACCTTAATGGTAGTGGTAGGCGAACAAACCTTTGCGTTGCCGCTGGCGGGTGTAAGTGAAATATTCCATTTAGATTTAACAAAAACCAATGTGGTTGATGGTCAGCTTACTATAATTGTTCGTAAAAAATCGATTCCGTTATTCTACCTTGAACATTGGCTCATCAAAGGGGCCGATAGAGGTCAGCGAAAAGCACAAGGTCATGTGGTTATTGTACAAATAGGAACTCAAAAAGTGGGTTTCGTTGTTGACTCGCTTATTGGTCAAGAGGAAGTGGTAATTAAGCCTTTAGACGCATTACTTCAAGGTACGCCTGGTATGGCAGGTGCAACAATCACCTCTGATGGTGGCATTGCACTGATATTAGATGTACCAAGTATGTTAAAGCATTACGCTGGATAATTAAAAGTAGGCATATATTTTATGCCTACCCATTCATTGAATAAGAGAGCGAAATGGCTGTTAAAGTTTTAGTAGTTGATGATTCAAGCTTTTTTCGCCGCAGAGTGAGTGAAATTCTTGAACAAGACAGCGGCATTGAAGTTATAGGTTTCGCTGTAAATGGTCGAGAAGCTGTCGATAAAACAGCTCAATTACGACCTGACGTGATCACCATGGATGTTGAAATGCCGGTGCTTGATGGTATTAGCGCGGTCAAAGAGATCATGGCGAGTAACCCAACTCCTATTTTAATGTTCTCCTCGTTAACACGCGCAGGCGCATCTGCCACCTTAGATGCACTTGATGCCGGCGCGATGGACTTTTTACCGAAAAAGTTTGAAGATATTGCTCGTAATAACGACGACGCAATAAAGCTATTACAAAATAAAGTTAAAGAAATAGGCCGCCAGCGAATTGGTAGAATTACCAGAGCGCCTGCTGCTCCAAGTATTAAACCAGCGCCAAGCACTTCTGAGCGCTTTGCTAATAAGCCTATAGTGCAACCTGATCGTAGCTTTAAAAGCGCAAACCCAACGCCTTCTAGTAGCGCATCAACACGTGCTAGTGGTAAGCAATATCAATTAATTGCTATTGGCACATCAACAGGTGGCCCGGTTGCACTACAAACTATATTGACTCAGTTACCTGCTAATTTTCCACACCCAATACTACTCATACAACACATGCCAGCAGCATTTACACCTGCGTTTGCAACCCGATTAGATAGCTTGTGTAAAATTAAAGTAAAAGAAGCACAGCAAGGCGATAGACTGCAACCAGGCTGTGCTTATTTAGCGCCAGGCGGTCAGCAAATGATGGTAGAAGGGCGAGGTTCAAACAGAACATTACGCGTATTTGAAGATAAAAATGAACGAGTTAGCTATAAGCCTAGTGTGGATATTACCTTTGCTAGTGTAGCAAAAGCGTATCAAGGCGATGTACTTGCCATTATTTTGACTGGTATGGGCGCAGATGGTCGTGACGGTGCTCGCATGCTTAAACAAACTGGCGCTACAATTTGGGCTCAAGATGAGAAAAGTTGTGTTGTATATGGTATGCCGCAAGCAGTAGCTAGTGCTGGGTTAGCAAATGAAAGCATAGGCCTTCATGATGTGGCGGTGCGCTTAAAAAGAGAGGTTGGCTTTGGATAAGCTTTCTATTTTAGGGTTATTGGTTGCATTAGGTGCTATTGCAATCGGTTATTCTTTAGAGGGAGGTGTGGTATCTGCGCTGTTTAATGGGCCAGCACTAATTATTGTATTAGGTGGCACATTGGGGGCGGTGATGCTGCAAACATCAGCCAATACTTTTAAGAAGATGCTCAGTATTACTCATTGGGTTTTTGTTACTGATGACCACAATATTGAAGATGCCATTGAGCAAGTCAAGCGCTGGTCGCACAAAGCTCGCCAAGAAGGCTACTTAGCGCTAGAAAACGAAGCGCTTACTCACTCTGATCCCTATGCCACTAAAGGACTGAGTTTATTAGTCGATGGTTGCTCAGATCAAAAGCTTCGCGATACCCTTGAAATAGATTTATTACTCGAACGAGAACGATTGCTTGAAGCTAGCCGTGTATATGAAGCGATGGGAGGCTACAGCCCAACTATTGGTATTTTAGGTGCTGTGCTTGGATTGATTCAAGCTATGTCGTTTATTAATGATCCTGAGCAATTAGGAACGGGCATTGCCACGGCATTTATTGCTACTATATATGGTGTAGGTTTAGCTAATTTACTATTTTTGCCCATGGCCAACAAATTAAAGCAACGTGTTGAGCAAAAAATGCTTTACCATGAAATGCTAGCTGAAGGCGTTATTGCCATTAGCCAAGGTGAAAGCCCTATTAATATAGAATTAAAGCTTGAAGCTTACCGCGTCGAACGTCCTATTCTACAGGCTCATTAGCGGTTATGTTGCGCCGTCGCTTACGTCATCAAAACACTAAAAGCCAACACACTGAGCGTTGGCTAGTTTCTTATGCAGATTACATGACCATTATGTTCGCATTTTTTGTTGTATTGTATGCCATTGCAATAAACAAAGAAGACAATATACAAGTACTATCTGATTCCCTGGAGCATGTTTTTGATAAGTCAGCGAAACAATTTTCTCAGCAAGGTAAAGGGGTTAACGGCGACGCTTTGTTGCTTGAAAGAGTGACTCCAGAGGCTGAGGTTTTATATGGCGAAAGTATTCAAAAACAAGAACAAGGACCGGTATTGCTCGATGGTCAAAGTGACAATAGTAATATCAGCCAACGTCACTTAGGCAAGCCACTCGATAGTTTATTAGTTAAGCTACAATCGTCACTTATTGATGAAATACGAAGTGGCGAGGCAAGTTTAGAGCTCAGTCAAGATTGGTTGGTTATTGAGCTTAATTCAGGGCTGTTGTTTGCCAGTGGAAGTGCTGTTGCGCATAATCAAGCCAAAGAAGTTGTAAAAAAGATTGAAGCAATAATTGCACCTGTCGATAACTATATAAGAGTGCGAGGATACACAGATAACGAAACCATTCGCAATGAAATATTTCGCTCTAATTGGGAGTTGTCGGTGGCACGTGCAACATCAATATTAGTTGAATTAGAGCGCTTAGGTATTCAATCTGCGCGCATGGCAATTGAGGGATATGGCCAATACTCACCTTTTGCAGATAATGATACCGAAGCTGGGCGCGCTGAAAACCGCAAAGTGGTGATTGCGCTTTCTAAATACGGCTTGGTTTCAGAGTCATCGAATGAGGTTACTGAGCAGCAAGTTTCTGAAGCAGCTAAACCAACTGAAGTTGAGCTGCCTACTCAAGACGATACAATAAAAATAATTCGCTTAGAGCATGGTGGCATTCGTGTTACCACGCGTAATGAACAGTAATTAGGATGTAATGTGAAAATCTGGACAGTAGCCAATCAAAAAGGAGGGGTAGGCAAAACCACTACAGCGGTTAGCCTTGCTGGGATCCTTGCGCTTCAAGGCAAGCGAGTTTTACTGATTGACACCGATCCACATGCATCATTAACTTATTACTTTGGTATTGATTCTGAAGATTTAGAGGTCAGTGTTTACGATATTTTTACTCGCGGATCGAGCATGAAAAGCGAAGAAATATTACAAGCATTATGTCCCTCAACCATAGAAAACCTTGATATTTTACCTGCCACCATGGCAATTGCTACACTTGACCGTAGCATGGGTAATAAAACGGGGATGGGCCTGATTTTAAAAAAAACATTGGCTAAAATTAGCGAGTATTACGATTACGCAATTCTAGATTGTCCGCCCGTTCTAGGGGTGCTTATGGTCAATGCCCTAGCAGCTTGTGAAAGAGTGTTGGTGCCAGTACAAACTGAGTTCTTAGCGCTCAAGGGGCTTGATAGAATGATGCGGACTATGGAGTTAATGCAAACCTCGCAAGCGAAAAGCTATGAATATACTATAATTCCAACTATGTATGATAAGCGTACCAAAGCGTCACTTGAGGCCTATAAAACATTACAAGATACGTATAAAGAAAAAGTATGGCCAGGTGTTATTCCTGTTGATACTAAATTTAGAGATGCGAGTTTAGCGCAAAAAGTGCCTATTGATTTTTGCCCTAATGCGCGTGGAGTCTATGCTTATAAAGCATTGCTTGAATATTTAATAAAACAAGGTTAATAAATGAGTAAGCAATTATTTGCTAATGAAAAAGTAGTCACTCAGTATTTAGGGGCGTTATTATCTGATGACGCACCAGCGAAAGACCTTGAGCCTGTTGCTAAATTGCTTGAGCAGGTAGCTTATGAAGAGCAAAAAGAGCAATCACTGCAGGTTGAGCCTGTAGTCGAGCCGGTTGTTGAAGTTGAAAAGCTCAATGAGCAGGTAACAAATGTAGAAATAGAATCTCACCAAGCGCAGCAGCTTGAAACTGAACATGATGTAGCACTCGGTAATGAAGCTGAATACTTTGATGGTGAATTTCAGGCATTATTTTTTGAAGTAGCAGGACTCACTTTAGCCGTGCCATTAAAAGCGTTAGGCGGTATACATGAGCTTGGCGAAGTGAATCATTTATTTGGTAAACCTAAGTGGTTTAAAGGTGTCATGATCAATCGAGAAGAAAAGCTCAATGTTGTTGATACCGCGCGCTGGGTTATGCCCGAAAAATACGATGAACAGTTAGAAGCGTCTTTAAATTATCAATATCTAATCACTTTAGGTGATAGCCAGTGGGGTTTATTAGCAGAAAAACTAATAAATAACATTACATTGAGTAAAGAAGATGTAAAATGGCGTACAAATAACAGTAAGCGCCCATGGCTTGCTGGAGTAATTAAAGAAAAAATGTGTGCTTTAATAGATGTTAATAATTTAAATGCACTATTAGAGAAAGGCTTAGATAGCCGTCACAAGTAATGACCATTACGAGGTAAGAGCATGAGTGAAGATAAATTACTGTCAGCTAAAAAAAATGCAGATAATAATGATGAAATTTTGCAGTGGGTTACATTTAAGTTAGAAGATGAAACCTATGGCGTGAATGTAATGCAAGTGCAAGAAATACTGCGTTACACCGAAATTGCTCCTGTTCCAGGTGCGCCTTCTTATGTAATTGGTATTATTAACTTACGTGGTAATGTTGTTACCGTTATTGATACTCGCTCTCGCTTTGGTTTACCTGATATTGAAGCGACCGACAATTCACGTATTTTGATTATTGAAGCTGAAGAGCAAGTGATTGGTATTTTAGCCGATAGCGTTTCTGAGGTTGTGTACTTACGTAGCTCTGAAATTGACAGTGCGCCAAACGTAGGTACTGAAGAAAGTGCCAAATTTATTCAAGGTGTATGCAACCGCGATAATGAGCTGCTTATTCTAGTTGATTTAAACAAGCTACTTAGTGATGACGAATGGGATGAGTTAAGCGATATATAAGCTTCTCTACATAAAATTATGTTATTACTTGGTATTGCAATTGCGGGTTTGGCATTTGGGCTATTCTCGCTGCTGTTAATTGTGATGTTTAAAAAGCGTTATGCGAATGAGCTTGGCGCACAATTACAGCAATTTAAAGATTCATCAGAGCAGATTAATATTTTACGTAGCGAAGTTTCTGAGTTACGAACTGGGTTAATGAGTATTGGTAAACGAGTGCTTGAGGTAGAACAACAAAACCAAGAGCTGATACAGCAACAAGCAGCTCAAAAATACGATGACCCTGATGCTAAAATATACTCTCGAGCAGTAAAAATGGTTGAGCTAGGTGCTGATTTAGATGAGGTTATTCGCGAGTGTGAATTACCCCGCGCCGAAGCAGAACTGTTATTTTCTTTACACAAACAAAAAGGCGCTTAGCGCTTTTTTTGTTTTTATCATATTGGCTCATGCTTTTATATTGAGCTTTCCTTGAAAGTCCTGCCATCCGGGCGGGAATTTCCCTCTTACCACATATGAAAAAGCAATCAGTTCAGCAATAACAAAGTAAAGCTCTTTAGGGATCTCTTCGCCAAGCTCTAATTTCGAAAGTGTATTTGCAAGTGCTTCATCCTGATGGATTAAAATACCTTTATCTTTAGCTAGGGCAATAATTTCATCCGCCAATTCTCCAAACCCTTTAGCGCTTACGGTGGGTGAATTACCCGTTTCGTAGAGCAGTCCAATTGCTGAATTGTTTTTAAATGAATCCGTCATGGCTAAACCTTAATATTTATAATGGCATGGGATTGGTAAAATGCTTGATGGTTGTCATCTGCGCGTTTCAAATTAAGATCGCCGACTTGTAAGCCCTGTTTTGCTAGTTTTGAGCGTAAATTATCAAGGTGTGGATGAGCCAACGCGCTCACAGCTTGAGTGGACGCTAATAACTGACAATCTAATGCTTTGTCCATCAACTCTGCGGTTATTTGCAGCTTACCTAGTTCAGCATAATCAAAATTTAATCTTACAAACCACACGTTTTTATCCGCTAATTTGTCATTGTTTGGCTTTTTATATTGTCCTAACGATATTTCTGTTTGTGCCGCCTCTGGTGGCAGTTTCATAGGCAATAAAAACTGCACTAAGGAGTTAGTGTCAGGCTGCTGGCTCAAAACGGGAGCTTGCACTTGGCTTAAGGTGTTTTTAATTTGTGTTAATTCACCTGCTAATGCTTGCACTTGTGGTTGCTGTAACTGTTCTAATAACTTATTGGTATTATTACCGGTCTTGAAGCTTGGTAATAAAACCTGAAGTAGGGCCTCTAAACCGCTTTGATTATTAATGCTAACGGCAGTTGGGTTTTGGTTAATAATCGGTGCAGCTAAAATGCTTAATGAAAGTTGTTCTACACCTCGATTAAACGAGCTCTGCAAAGTGTCACTGGTTAGTTGTGTCGGCTTTATAGTGCTGAGTATTTCACGTTGTATGGTGGTCGGGTGTAAATTACTTTCTGACAACATACGGTTAAAAGCTTGATTAACCAAGCGGTTTAAGTCAGTACCCTGATCTGCCGCCTTAGTTACGATAGTGTTTAGTTGGCTGCTTAGAACGTGTTTGCTTGCTTCTTTTTGCTCTATTGGAGCGGTTGCGGTTTGCTTTAAAACGGTTGCTAATAATAGCTTTTCCAGCGGTTGTAAATGATTAACGGCTGCTAAGGATCGATTAGCTGTTTGTGCTGATTGGGTAACAACAGGGTGCAAGTCTACGGATGTTGATAACGTCCGCTGTTGCCATAAAGAGATACTGGTTTTTAGCTGCTGGGTTAGTTGCACTAAAGGGGGGGCAGTTCCTAAAGGGCTCTTTAATTGCGTAATGTCTATTTTTTGCGTTGGTGAGAGCCATTTTTGTTGTTCATTAACAACAATATTTGGTTTTTGATATGCATTTAATGTAGTGGTAAATGGCTTGCTTTCAAAATGTTTTACTGCATCTAAAATACGCGTTTTAAAATCAGCAAAACTGCTTTTTAGCCATGATTGAATTGGACTATTAACGGTACTAAGTGGATGAGACTTAATTTTTTGCGAATCGAGAGCAACTTGCGGTTGCTGTGACAGCATCTCATTAAATGGTTTGCTAAATGAGTTTTTAAGCTCCACGGTTATATTTTGATAAGCTGTTTTAATTAATAGTTTATCTGCTTGGCTGCTAATAGTTACCTTAGTCGGCGTTGTAGGTAGTTCAGATAACTGTTGATGGCTTAAGCTAATATTTAACGAGCTTTTTGCGGTATTTGGAGTTAGTACCGCAAACTTGGGCATAGCATGAAGCTGAGCATGACCTAAATTGTTAGCAACTAATTGTGTTAGTTTTGCCTGGCTTAAAGGTTGAGAATGTACAATGTCAGCAAAACGATTAATGATATTTAGCCGTGTACCTTTGCCATCAGTCTCAATTATGCCTTTTAATAAGGGTTCTTCGGCCAGTAATTGCGCTATTTGTTTATTAATGGCGATGCTGGCATTAAATTTTTCAATCACCAGTTTTGGCGTTGGCTTTAAAGTAACTTGTATCGATAGCGGGTTGTTTTGAATATCACTTTGAGTGTTTATAAAGTTTAAAAACCGCTGTAACTGTTCTGGTTGTTTAATTGATAAGGTACTGTTGTTAGGAATAATGGTTAAGCTTTTACCATCTGTACTTAGCTGTATGTTAGCGCTTGCTATTTTTTCAACATTTGTCGGTGCATCATTAACAGTGAGCCGAATTGTTTGCCAATGCTTATTCATAAATACATCAAGCGTCACTGAATCTTTAGAAAACTGAATGTTTTTTGCTGCTAGTACTTCAGGCGGCAGTATTGGTAACGCAGTTTTACCCGAATCGGTTGTTTGATTACTAACCTGTGGGTTAGTCACTGTAATGTGCGTTGGTGTATTCATTATTTTATATCAAGTTTTCTGTATTTTAAGTAAATCGATTCTAAAGCAATATTCGTATTACCCTATCATTATGGTAGACTTACCGCTAATTTTTGGCAGAGAGAATCGTCATCTTGTTACACATTAAGTCCGTTACTTGTATCAAGCAAGAGCGTTGTTTGTTTGATGAACTTAATTTTAGCCTTAAAAGCGGTCAAATCATGCAGTTAGCTGGTCCTAATGGGGCTGGTAAAACATCATTATTGCGCATTATTGCCGGTTTTTCGCTGCCTGACGAAGGTGATATTTTATACCGTAATCAATCTATCAAAAAATATTATGACGAATACGCCAGAGACTTATTATTTATAGGCCATAAAACCGGAGTTAATGTACAACTTAGTGCACTTGAAAATGTAGCACATTGGTTGGCTATTAATGGTTATGTAAATACACCTGATTTATATCCTTTGTTAAGTAAGTTAGGTTTGGTAGGGCTGGAAGATGTGCCCGTAAGAACATTATCGGCAGGTCAGCAAAGACGGGTGGCTTTAGTTCGTTTGTGGTTATCTGAAGCCAAGTTATGGATTTTAGATGAACCTTTTACAGCGCTCGATAAAAGTGGGGTTGCCTTTTTGCAGCAACGCTTTACCGAGCACTTATCAAAGGGGGGCGCTATTTTGTTAACAACACACCAAGACCTAACCACCCACTTTAGTGACTTACAGACCTTGACTTTGGAGTACCGCCACTAATGACAAGACAGCACTCATATTGGCAGTTATTTGTCGCGGTATTTAGCAAAGACGTTAAGCTCGCTTTTCGTCAGCGCGCTGAAATAGTTAATCCTATCTTGTTTTTTTTAATTGTTATCTCGTTATTTCCACTAGCGATAGGGCCAGAACCTGGGTTGTTATCAAGAATGGCACCGGGCATTATTTGGGTTGCGGCTTTATTATCAACCATGCTTGGACTCGATAAGCTATTTAGAGATGACTATAACGATGGCTCTTTAGAACAACTCATTGCTTCCTCTTACCCTTTATCATTAACCGTATTAGGTAAAGTTGCGGCTCATTGGGTGATCACCGGTTTACCGCTAGTGCTAATGACGCCTTTATTTGCTTTACTACTAAATTTAGAAACGACGGCCCTAATGGCCACGTTATTAACGCTATTATTGGGAACTCCTTTATTGAGCTTTATTGGCGCGATAGGAGCAGGCCTAACGGTCGGTTTACAAAAAGGCGGTATTTTAATGAGTTTACTCGTTTTGCCTTTGTATATCCCGGTTTTAATTTTTGCAACTTCCGCTATTGATACCAGTACTATGTCGCTGGATTACAGTGGTCAGCTTGCAATCCTAGGTGCCATGTTAGTCGTTGCGATTATTAGTGCGCCAATTGCCATATCATCAGCATTAAAAGTGAGTGTAAGTTAATATGTGGAAGTGGTTACATCCGTATGCGAAAGCAGAGCGAGCATATCAATTATGCAATACTCTACTGCCATATTTTGCAGTAGTTACGGTCGTTAGTATGATTGTTGGTTGGGTTTGGGGGTTAGGTTTTGCCCCTGCTGATTACCAACAAAAAGACAGTTACCGTATTATTTTTATTCACGTGCCCTCCGCTATTTTATCTATGGGCGCATATTCATCAATGGCGATTGCTGCCATTGTTGCCTTGGTATGGCAGTTACGTAATGCCGAGCTTGCAGTAATTGCAATCGCGCCTGTTGGTGCGTGTATGACAGCAATTGCTTTAATTACTGGTGCTGCATGGGGTAAACCTATGTGGGGCGCATGGTGGGTATGGGATGCTCGGCTGACTTCTGAACTTATTTTATTATTTTTATACTTAGGGGTGTTGTCTTTGTACCATGCCTTTGAAGATAAAAAGTCAGCCGGTCGCGCCGCGTCTATTTTAGCTATTGTTGGAGTGATCAACTTGCCTATCATCCACTTTTCGGTGGAATGGTGGAATACCCTGCATCAAGGGGCGAGCATCACTAAGTTTAACCGCGATGCGGTTGACCCAAGTATGTTTTGGCCGTTAATGATTAATATTTTAGCCTTTGCCGCGTTTGTTGGTACTGTGACTTTAATTCGTCTTAAAAATGAAATTTTACACCGTGAAAAGCACCGCCCATGGGTGCGACAGTTGTTAACTAAGGGGTAATTATGCAGTTTGACTCATTTTCAGATTTTATTGCAATGGGAGGCTATGGTTTTTATGTATGGCTTTCTTTTGGAACATGCGCATTGATTTTATTAGGTATTCTATTCAGCTCACTACGCGATAAAAAACAAATTTTAGCGTCGATTGAGCAGCAAATAGCGCGTGAAACTCGAATTAAAAATTCTAAGCAGGAGCAAACCTCGTGAACCCAAGACGTAAAAAGCGCCTTTTGGTTATTATCGCCGTACTCTTTGGTATTGGCGGATCAATTGGTTTAGTGTTGTACGCCTTACAAGAAAATATTAATTTGTTTTACACCCCCAGCGAATTAATTGATGGTAAAGGTCCTAATAAAGAAAAGCCGTTTGTAGGCCAAAAGTTGAGAATTGGCGGCATGGTTGTGCCAGGCACTGTGATCAGAAATGAACAAAGCTTAAAAGTAAGCTTTAAGCTGATTGATACGGGGCCATTGGTAACGGTACGTTATCAAGGTATTTTGCCTGATTTGTTTCGTGAAGGACAAGGGATTGTTGCGCAAGGTGTTTTAGTAGAGCCTAACGTGATTGAAGCATTTGAAGTGTTGGCCAAGCATGATGAAGAATATATGCCGGCGGAAGTTGCTGAAGCTGTAAAAGGCATTAAGCACGAAAAGCCAAAATATAACTTAGATAGTGGGAGTTAATATGATCCCTGAACTTGGTTATTTTTCTTTAACATTGGCCATGGTGCTCAGTGTGCTGTTGTGTATTTTTCCACTTTGGGGAGCACACACAGGAAACCTTCGTTTGATGCGTGCGGCGCCATCATTAGCGATTGGTCAATTTGCATTTGTTGCGTTGTCGTTCGCTGCACTTATCTATGCCAGCTTAACCGACGACTTTACCGTATCTTACGTTGCTTATCATTCAAGTAGCACTTTGCCTTGGTATTATAAAATCACCTCTACGTGGGGCGGACATGAAGGTGCTATTTTACTGTGGTTATTAATGCAAGCAGGGTGGACAGCCGTTGTTGCTATGCGTTCTAAGTCACTACCTTGGATACTTCGTGCTCGCGTTTTGGGTGTGCTTGGCTTTTTAGGTGTTGGCTTTATGATGTACACCTTACTGCTCTCAAGTCCGTTTGAGCGTTTATTGCCCTATTTTCCTGTTGAAGGGCGAGATTTAAACCCATTATTACAAGACCCAGGGATGATCATTCACCCACCATTACTTTACATGGGTTATGTAGGTCTTTCTGTGGCTTTTTCTTTTGCTATTGCCGCGCTGTTAACTGGTAAACTCGATAATACCTGGGCTAAGTGGTCACGCCCATGGACAATGACAGCATGGGGCTTCTTAACATTAGGTATTACTATAGGCAGTTGGTGGGCTTATGCAGAGCTTGGCTGGGGTGGCTGGTGGTTCTGGGATCCAGTTGAAAACGCATCACTTATGCCATGGTTAGTGGCAACTGCTTTATTACACTCTTTAAGTGTGACTGAAAAGCGCGGTGTATTTAAATCATGGACCGTATTATTAGCAATTGCTGCTTTTTCATTAAGCTTACTGGGGACTTTTATTGTTCGCTCAGGGATTATTGTCTCGGTGCACGCCTTTGCAACCGATCCGGATCGAGGGCTGTTTATCCTTGCCTTCTTAGCTATTGTTGTTGGCGGCGGCCTAGCGCTTTACGGCTTGCGTGTTTCACAGGTTAAAAGTGAGGGGCGTTATAAGTTTGTCTCTCGTGAAGTGGCACTTTGGCTAAATAATATTTTCCTAGTGGTTGCTACTTTAATTGTACTATTGGGTACTTTATTACCTATGGTGCACAAAGAAATGGGCTTAGGCAGTATTTCTATTGGCGAACCTTTCTTTAATAAAATGTTTGCCATTCTACTGGTGCCATTTGCGATTTTAATGGGCATAGGGCCATTTTTGCGCTGGAAGCAAAATAAATGGGCGTTTTTACAAAACAAAATATTCGTTGGCGCACTAGTCAGCGTCGTTATTACTTGTGCGTGGCTGTTTAGCAGTTATGAAGTAGTTACGCCGCTCACTCTGTTAGCAACTACGTTAGGTGTATGGATATTTATTGCTACCTTTATCGACCTTTACACCAAGGCTGCTGTTCATGGCTCACTTAAGCTCGGCATCAAACGCTTAGGTTTAAGTTATTGGGCTATGGTGCTTGGTCATGTTGGTTTGGCCTTTGTTATTGCCGGTATTACGCTTACTTCGGCGTATTCAGTTGAGCGTGATGTATCAATGAAGCCTGGTGATAGCGTACAGCTAAATCAGTATCAATACCGTTTTGAAGGCGTGAAGACAATTCGTGGTGCAAACTATAGCGGTCATGCGGGTGTGGTAACAGTACTAAAAGAAGACACAACAATTGCGCGTCTCTATGCAGAAAAACGCCGATACGACATTGGTATGCAGTTTATGACTGAAGCAGCAATAGATGCTGGGTTTACTCGTGATTTATACCTCGCCCTTGGAGAGCAATTAAGTGAAGGGGCATGGTCATTACGTATTTATCACAAGCCGTTTGTGCGTTGGATGTGGATCGGTGGTGTTTTGATTTCACTTGCTGGGTTTGTGATTTTATTTGATAAGCGTTATCGCGCTTCACCTCGCAAAGATGAATTAGAGGGGGCATTATGAATCGCAAATTGATGGCAATAGTCCCTTTATTAATTTTTATCTTTATTTGTGTGTTTTTATACCAAGGGTTGTTTGCTAACCCTCGGGAAATACAAACAGGGCGCATTGGTCAAACCGTACCAACATTTAACTTGCCTGATTTAATGCAAGATAATAAACGTTGGACTGATGAGCAGTTAAAAGGTGACGTGTATTTATTAAACGTGTGGGGCACATGGTGCCCAACGTGTTTAGCTGAGCTTGATTATTTAACTAAGCTTCGCGAACAAGGCATTAAAATTATCGGCTTGTATTATGTTCAAAGTTACGATGCCGATTTTGATGGCCCGTTTGATATGCAAGCACTGCGTGACGATGTGAGTAATATGCTTGCGCGCGCCGGTGATCCGTATCAGTTTAATATTTTAGATTTAGAGCGCTCTTTGGCGTTAGATTTGGGTGTGTCTGGAGCACCAGAAACATTTTTAGTTGATAAAAATGGCACTATTTTGTTACACCACACCGGTGATATAAACCCTCGAGTTTGGCGCGCTAAGTTTGCGCCTCTTATGCAGGAGCTGCAGCCATGAGATTGTTTTTATTAACCCTTAGCTTATTTATTAGTTTAGCAGCGTTTGCTCAGCAAGATCGTTATCAGTTTGATAGCAATGAACAAGCGATTCGTTTTGAAGAGCTAACTAAAGAATTACGCTGCCCTAAATGTCAAAATCAAAACATTGCTGATTCAGATGCCGTAGTTGCAAAAGACTTGCGTGAGCGTGTATTGGCGTTAGTAAAAGATGGAAAAAGCAAAGATGAAGTCATTGACTATATGATTGACCGCTATGGCTACTTTGTTCATTACGATCCACCAGTAACGCCGGCTACGTTAATTCTGTGGGTGTTACCAGTACTCATTGTAATAATAGGCTTTGGTTTTATTGTTATTCGCCAACGTAAAGCGTCGGTAAAACAAACATGGAGTGACGCTGATGAAGTGATGCTCAATAAGTTGATTAAACAAAATAAACGTCAGGAGCAAAGTTAAATGATTTTAATGTGGGCGTCTTTTGCTTTACTCACACTCATTGCATTGCTGTTTATTATTGTGCCTTTTTTAAAAAAAGAGCGCGTAGTAACTATTACTCACAACGCTAATGCACAGCTTATCAGCATTTATGAGCAGCGTTTAGTTGAACTGCAGGCTGATTTAGACAATCAACGTATAGACTCGCAAAACCATAACGAGGCTATTATTGAGCTAAAACGTCGTTTGCTTAATGAATTATCGCCAGAAAAGTCACTAAACAGTCGTGGTGATAACCGTATATTTGCTTTAACAGGGGCAGCGTTTTTAATTGCATTAGCAGGTATATTTTATGCGATGACAGGCAGCCAACAACAAATTTCGGCGTGGCATGATGCAATGGACAACTTAGCCGATTATGGTCAACGTGCCGTAATGCAAAAAGGTGAGCCGTTATCTAAAAATGAACTTCAAGCGTTTGCATTGGCACTGCGTACAAAGTTAAGTCAAAGCGGTGATGATGAAGTAGCTTGGATGCTGTTAGGGCGTGTCGCTATTATGCTTAATGAGTTTGACATGGCAAAACAGTCATTTGATAAAGCATTGTCAATGAACCCTGATAATATGCAAGCTTTGGTGAGCTACTCGCAGGTATTACTACTTGAGGGCAGTGATGAGAATATGACTCGCGCAGCGGGTATGCTTTCTAAAGTGCTACAAGCGCAGCCAAATAATCTCGATGCGATTTCGTTACTTGCGCTGATTGCCTTTGAGAGAAAAGATTGGGTACAGGCAAAAGCTGCATTTGAGGTACTTCTGGCCAGTATGGACGAGTCAGATACGCGTTATGCTATGATTTCTGAGCGCATTAGTGAAATCGATGGTCAAATAGCTCAGAAAAGCGAGCTGAATAATCACGAGCTGCAAGTTGTTCAAGGGATTCAGGTCACGGTTAAGGTTGACGAGCAACTCGAAGATAAACAGCCCAGTAACGGTATTTTGTTTGTGTTTGCTAAAGCTTCTGAAGGTTCACCAATGCCTTTAGCCGTTGTTAAATTGACTGACTATAGCTTTCCAATCACCGTTGAGCTGAGCGACGAGAACGCCATGATGGCAGGGCTAAATTTATCCAGTGCTAATGAAATTGTTATTTCTGCGCGTATTTCTAATGATGATTCAGTGATGCCAAGTACTGGTGAGCTTGAAGGTCACTCTGAAGTACTGCTTCGTAAAGATGTGCGACAAGTGCAACTGAACATTGATACATTAATACCTTAAGGATTTGAGATGTTAAAACAAGGCTTACTTTTATTATGTTTACTCACCTTATCGGGCTGTGCTCAAGTGCCCGAGAGTAAATATGATGAGCGCGATCCCTTACAAAGTGTAAATAGACCCATTTATGACTTTAATATGGACGTACTCGATACCTATATTTTAAGGCCAGCAGCAGTGGGTTATATCACTGTTACACCGCAGCCTGTTCGTCGTAGTATTGTGCACTTTACCGATAATATTACTGCACCCGTTGATATTATAAATGCCGGCCTGCAAGGAAAACCAAGTAGTGCTGGAATTAATTTTGCACGTTTTTTAGTGAATTCAACGGTGGGTGTATTTGGCATATTTGATGTAGCCAGCTCACTTGGCCTTGAAGTAACTAGCGAGGACTTTGGCCAAACGCTAGGTGTGTGGGGAGTGGGTGATGGTGCTTATTTAATGATCCCAGCAATGGGGCCATCTACCGCGCGTAACTTAACTGGTGATGTAGTTGATAATGTTGTACTGCCTGAAATAGCACTGACTACACCACAAACTATTTTAGTGTTTGCACTAAAAGCAGTTGAAGCGCGTGCGTCATTAATGGCTCAGGAAGGGTTATTAAATGATTCGTTAGACCCCTACTTGTTTATTAAAGACATTTATTTTCAGCGTCAATTATACGAGTTATTTGATGGTAACCCGCCAATAAAAGAAGAGCCTGAAGATTTTGATGAGGATTTCTTAGAAAGCCTTTAATAAAAATAAAAACGCCAGCAGATGCTGGCGTTTTGTTTATGGGTATTAAAGATATTTTAGCTATCGATCATCACTCGCATTTGCTCACTAACCCAGTTGAGTGCTTCGTGATATGCATCAGGCACTTCATCGCCTAAGTTTAATTGCTGGGCTTTATCGTTCGCAGCTTGCCAATCACCATGCTCATACAGAGTGACTAAGTTTAAGTATTCAGCAAGTAGTCCTTCATTTTTTAACAGCGCTGTTTTTATCTCATTAGACAAAGGTAATTTAAGCATTACGCTGTCCATTTCTTCATCTAATATCGCATCCATAAGCGACATCATGCCGGTTAAGAAAGCCATACCTGTATCTTTAAGTTTGCCATGTGAAATAGCTAACAACTCACAAAAACGCGCCCGTGTTAACGACAGTCTAATAAGTTCCAATGGCTTATCTGCAGATACTTGTGCTGCAAACAATAAAGAGAGCAGTTTTTTTATTTCAGCAGCTCCTAGTACAATTAGTGCTTGTTTTATAGTGTTTATTTCAGAGCGGCGGGTAAATGCCGCTGAGTTGGAATAGCGCAAGAGCTTGTAAGATAAGTTAACATCACGCTCAAATACATCGGTGATCTTCTTAAGATCCATTTCTACACTGGATGTTTCATAGAGCAGTTCAGCCAGTGCCATGCCAGATGGCGGTAAGGCTTTACTTTGCACCATCTCGGGTTTTGAAAAGAAAAAGCCTTGAAAGTACTCAAAGCCCAACTCAAAAGCTTGGTTGTAAAGCTCGTAAGTTTCAACTTTTTCTGCGAGTAACTTGATATGTGGGTAAGGTTTTAAGTCTTCAATGATCGTTTTAACGGTTTCCATATCGCACGTTAAAAAGTCAACTTTAATGATATCAATAAACGGATAAAAGTGACGCCATACCGGTTGATGCGCATAGTCATCTAGGGCGAGTGTGTACCCTTTCTCTTTTAGGTCTTTAACTATTGCTAGCAGACGTTTTCCTGGCTGAACGGTCTCTAGTATTTCAATCACAACCCCGTTTTTGTTTAATAGCGTGGGGTAGCCTTTTAATAAGGTGTCTAAGGTAAAGTTAATATAAGCGGGTTTATTATCGGTTAAATCTTCAAGACCAAAATTAAACTGGCTGCCTTCAATTAGGCGAGACGTTGCTTCGTCGCCGTCAATGTTCGGAAATACATTATCTACTCCATCACGAAATAAAAGCTCGTAGCCAATTAGTTCCTTATTGCGATCTAAAATAGGTTGGCGAGCAGCGTAAAAATACATATAAGATTCCGAAACAGTAGAAATTGATTAACATTGTAATAATATATTGGAAAACATTCAAAATAGCATCGGTAAAATGAATTTTATTAATAAAATATCATGGCTTAGGTGATTTTTATTAATCTAAACTCATTGTTTTTTATTCTATTTGTTTTAAAAGCGAGCGAATAGATGGTTTTTTATCTACTTAAATTAGCGGGTTGGAGTTATTAGCAATTACCGTGTTATAGTTGGGTAGAAAGCTTTTATTCCAATACTGTCTTAATTATAAGATTTCAAGAGTCATTATTTGGATTACAAGCCTGTTATTACTTTTTTAAGTGGAGGCGAATTTGGAAACAGGAATGATTATTTCACTGGCATTGTACTTTATTGTAATGCTAGGAATAGGACTATACGCATATAAGCAATCTACCAGTGATATTTCAGGGTATATGCTAGGTGGTCGTAATTTAGCCCCCAGTGTAGCTGCCTTATCGGCTGGTGCATCAGATATGAGTGGTTGGTTATTAATGGGCTTACCCGGCGCAATGTATTTATTTGGGTTGAGTAAGGTTTGGATTGCAATTGGTTTAGTATTAGGTGCGTGGGCAAACTACTTTTTAGTCGCCCCAAGACTGCGTGTCTATACTGAAAAAGCCAATGACTCCATTACTATCCCCGATTTCTTTGCAAACCGTTTTGATGACAACAAAAATATCCTACGTGTTATCTCTGCAATAGTAATTATAGTTTTCTTTACCTTATACACTTCATCGGGTGTTGTTGCCGGTGGTAAGTTATTTGAAAACTCATTTCAAATGAGTTACGAAATGGGCCTATACATCACCACTGGTGTGGTAGTGGTATATACCTTATTTGGTGGGTTTTTAGCGGTTAGCCTTACAGACTTTGTGCAAGGCTGTATTATGTTTGTGTCGTTGTTAGCAGTGCCAATTGCCACTTATATGATGCTTGACCAACCATTTATGGATACCTTAGCAAATGCAAATTATCAGCAGTTACTAAGCTCGCCTAAAGCAAGCGAAATTCATTCTTTAAGTATGCTTGACTGGTTTGCTGGTGGTTCTACTATTGCTATTATTTCTGCAATGGCATGGGGTTTAGGTTACTTTGGTCAGCCGCATATTATTGTTCGTTTCATGTCTATTCGTTCAGTAAAAGAAATGCCAACCATGCGTCGTATTGGTATGTCTTGGATGACGTTATCTGCTATTGGTGCGGTATTTACTGGCCTATTTGGTGCTGCATTCATGATTGAAAATCAAATGCCGATTGCCGATAAAGAAACAATTTTCTTAGTATTGGCTGAATTAATTTTCCACCCGTTAATTGCAGGTTTCCTACTGGCGGCTATTTTAGCTGCGATTATGAGTACTATCTCATCGCAATTGTTGGTGTGTTCAAGTTCTTTAACTGAGGACTTTTATAAGATTTACTTAAATCGTAATGCTTCGCAAACTGAGCTGGTATTAGTAGGGCGTATTAGCGTGATACTGGTTGCGTTATTTGCAATTTACTTAGCGTATGACCGCAATAGTTCAATACTAGATTTAGTAAGTAATGCATGGGCAGGTTTTGGTGCTGCATTTGGTCCATTGGTATTGTTTAGTCTTTACTGGAAGCGTATGAACCTAAAAGGGGCTATTAGCGGTATGGTTGTTGGTGCTCTAACTGTGCTTGTATGGATTTATGCGCCTATTACTATTAATGGTGATAGCTTAAGCAGTGTGATTTATGAAATCGTCCCTGGCTTTATTTTAGCAAGTATTGCTATTGTAGTAGGAAGCCTTGTAACAGCTGAGCCGAAAAAGGAAATTACTGATCTGTTTGATGAAGTTGAATCGTCATTGTAATTGATTAGCTAACGTAAAGTTTTGGTTTAAAAAAATGCCAACCAGTTTAACTGGTTGGCATTTTTTATTGACTGACTTTTAACAATAGCAAATTGTGATGACTTACTCGCTTCTCGTTATCATTACTTAAAGACATAAAAAAACTGAATACGAATCACGAATTCAGTTTCATAAATTAGTAGTGCGGCTTATAAGCTGCATACTATTTTTTAGATTAGCTCGCTGCTTTATCTTTTATATCAGCAACGTTATCTGACTTTGTTTTTTTAGCTTTTGCAGGTACTTCTTTAGTCCCCTTAAGTACCGCCATAAAGTCGTCTTTACTTTTCGCAATCTCAAGTGCAAGCGACTCAACTTGTTGTTCACTTAGAGGCACATCTACTTTTTCAAGCATTAGTTCTAGTGACTCGGCGATATCGAGCATTTTGTCATAGGCATCAGCTTCTTTTTTAGTAGTAAACGTCATGCGCTCGACTCCGTTTCGTTCTACAACATATTTAACAACAACAGCCATGATTTCTCCTGCTTACTTACGTGGCAATATGATTATTTTAAATCATTAGATTACTGTTTTTATGTACAGTACAAGCTTGCGCGTTATTTTGCAAGCTTTAGCCTTAGTTTATCTGCAGCTTAGTTGACAATAAAGGCCAACTCTACTTTATTTATTAAGTCACTTTATAACGCGTTGCAGTAAAGGAGTCGCAAGGAGTGATTGTTACCGTTAGTACTTAGTAACCACAACTTACTTAAAAGTGCTGGGTGTAAATAATCAACGAATGTTCATGTAGGAACACAAAAGGAAATAGTATGAAATTAATTAAAATAATCTCGTTAGCAGCTGCTTTATGTTTATTACCTATGGGTACCACCTTTGCGCAAAGCGATATGCTATCAGAGCAGATGCAATCAGCCATGGTTAATATTAATACTGCTGATTTAAAACAGTTAATTAAGTTACCAGGTGTCGGTAAGAAAAAGGCACAGGCAATTATCGACTATAGAGAAGCTAATGGTGATTTCGCATCACTTGAAGATCTAGCTAAAGTAAAAGGGGTGGGTAAAAAAATGCTAGCCAAACTTGATGGAAAGGTGACGTTTTAACTAAAAAGGGCGCTATGCGCCCTGATCAAACTGTTTTAAGGCAGCACCAAGGTGCTTTTTAGCAAAGTTAATATCTACTGGTGCTGTTAATAGCGGATAGCTCAACCCAGCTACAATTAAAAAGGGCACCAGTAACCAACCTTCGAAAAGAGTAAATATTAAAAAGAATGGGCTTAATAGCATCAGCTTTAGTATGCGTATAAAGACTCTGTCACTGGGTGATAGCATGCTTAAAGAGATAGCTATAACAGTTTGTCGTTGACGAACTTTTAAATGTTTAAGCTCATCAACTTGGCTTGAAAAAAAAGTAAACATATTAAAGTGACTTTTTAGTAATTAATCGACTGGCCACTAATATAAACAGTGTGGCGGTAAAGAGTACAAAAATAATTTCCATCCATGCTGGCATACTTAGGCTGGCAAATTGCCAATCTATATTTCCGCAATCACCTGTCGCTTCAAAAAATTGTGGTATCCAGTGATGTAACGGCATAAATTCTGGAAAATTTGGCTCAAATTCACAGCTAAATGCAAATGGGTCTGTGGTTGTTTGCATTTCAATATGCTCACGAGCTATTAGTAGCCCCCATACACTTGAAATCCCCCATGTTGTATAGGCAACAATACGTACTGCGAGATTGTTTGGTTTACTAGCCCCAATAATACCCGCAAAAAGTAGGCCTAATACTGCGGTGCGTTGGTAAATACACATAATACATGGCGCTAACCCCATGTTGTATTGAAAGAAAAGTGCAGTAACTTCAAGTAGAAAAACAATCCCACTGAATAATAACCAAGGTGTACGCTGAGTACTTAGATTAGCAAGCCAGTTCATAACAAATCCGTATTTAAATAAGGGCTTAGATTATGACTTAGGATAAACAGCGGGGCAAGTAAAAGGAAAAAACGAGGGCTATGAAAGCTTGTCGTCCCTCAAAGTTAGAGATCCTGTGCTGCATGATTTCCCCTAATAGACCTACTCAGAGCCATCAAGTTAATCTGATTCATGAATAGGAAAGAGGTATAGAATAATAGTTAAAGTGTCTCGTATGAATAATAGGTGGGCATTCATATTGTGTTTAATTTCTACCAGTAAAGTTACCCTTTTAATCACATACCTAGGTAATTTAACTTACTTTACTTGTTAGTTGTGACTTGTCTGGTACAATCAGTCAGTTAATCGTATGTAGCGATGTAATGTGAATTAATTCGAGTAGGAATTGAATGAGAATTTTTAAAGCGAAAAGCCCAGCAGGATTTGCTGAGGAATACATAGTAGAGTCAATCTGGAATGGTGATTTCCCTCCAGGTTCAATTCTGCCAGCTGAGCGTGAACTCTCAGAGTTAATTGGTGTTACTAGAACCACATTGCGTGAAGTATTACAACGATTAGCCAGAGACGGTTGGTTAACAATCCAACATGGTAAACCCACTCGCGTAAATAATTTTTGGGAAACGTCAGGACTAAATATCCTTGAAACACTGGCACGTTTAGACGAAGATAAAATGCCAGAGCTAACTGATCAGTTACTTTCAGCTCGCACTAACATCAGCGCAATTTACACTCGTGCAGCAATAAAGCTTGCACCAGAACGTGTTATTGAAATTTTATCGCAAAGTGATGAACTAGAAGACAGCGCACAAGCATTTGCTGATTATGACTATAAAGTGCACCATGAGTTAGCTGTTGCTGGTAACAACCGCATATATGTGCTGATCCTTAATGGTTTTAAAGGCTTTTATTCTAAGATTGGTTGTCATTACTTTTCAGATCCTCGTACCCGTGAGCTTGCACGTCAATTCTATAAAGATTTAACTAAGCTTGCTGAGAATAAAGAGCACGATGGTGCGATATTCATGATGCGCAAGTATGGTCATCAAACCGGTGAAATATGGCAACATATTCGCGGTGATATGCCTAGCGACATTATGGATTAGTAAAAAAGCCTGCTTTAAGCAGGCTTTTTTATGAACAATAATTAGTGCATTTATCAAGCGTTCGCTATTTTAGAACGGCGCTATCTATAAATACGATTGTTAATTTATTTTTGATAGCCATAGAATAATGATTAATTAGATATGGTGCTATTGTAATTTAAGAATTAGTGCCCATATTACTATCAGTATTGCGTAAGCAATTGACAATAAACTCAAAATATTTGGAGAATAAAATGGGTGTATTAGTAGGCCGTCAGGCACCAGACTTTACCGCTGCAGCTGTTCTAGGTAACGGTGAGATTGTAGATAGCTATAACCTTCACGAAAAAATCAAAGGTAAAAAAGCAGTAATCTTTTTCTACCCACTAGATTTCACTTTTGTATGTCCTTCTGAGCTTATTGCTTTTGATAAGCGTTATGCAGAATTCCAAAAACGTGGTGTAGAAGTAATTGGTGTTTCAATCGATTCACAGTTCTCACACAACGCATGGCGTAACACGGCTGTAGCAGACGGCGGTATTGGTAAAGTTCAATACGCACTAGTTGCAGACGTTAAGCACGAAATCTGTAAAGCATACGACGTTGAGCACCCAGAAGCCGGCGTTGCATTTCGTGGTTCTTTCTTAATCGACGAAGAAGGTAACGTACGTCACCAAGTAGTGAACGATTTACCACTTGGTCGTAACATCGACGAAATGATCCGTATGGTTGATGCACTAGCATTCCACAGCGAGCACGGCGAAGTATGTCCTGCTGGTTGGACTGAAGGTAAAAAAGGAATGGACGCAAGCCCTGAAGGCGTAGCTAAATTCTTATCTGAAAACGAAGGCGAGCTATAATTTAGCCCTTTAGTTTAAGATAAAAAAACCGCCATATTGGCGGTTTTTTTTATTGCTTTTTAATTAAAACGAAAAGCTCACTTTAGTGTAAATGTAACGACCTCGAGGGTTATGTACACCCGATGCGTAACCATACAGATCTGAATCACCATCACCAATTGCAAATGGTGGCTCTTCATCAAATAAGTTATTAACACCTAACGATACTTTAGCTGACTCAGTAATACGATATGAGGTTTGTAAATCAACCAATACTTGAGAATCAACAGTACGTGATGTATTACTATCGAAGTCTAAGTTGCCATCGAAATCGATATCTGGCGTATCTTCAAACTCACCCACATAACTAATGTTCATGTTAGTGTTGAATTGGCCAATTTCCCAGTTTGTTGAGAAAATCCAACGGTGCTCTGGGTAACCATATTCACCGGTGTAATCGCGGCCGTCTTTTTCAAATTTATCTTGGTAAGCCCACTCTAAATTGAATTTCAGTAAGCCTAAATCATCCAGTGAATGGTTGTAGTTTGCTGAAATATCTACGCCAGAAACTTCTTGTGATGAAACGTTTTCAAAAGTACTGAAAATCTTTTGAATAGTTCCTAGGCTGTCTGTACCTGATGGTGGTAAGCGTACACATACCGTACTATTTTGGTTATTACACTCTGAGTTGTAAATTGGACCAAACTCTTGCTCATCAATTTTATTATCTTGAGTGATACTCCACACATCAACACTTAAACCAAAGTCAGTTGTGGGTGCCCAAATAAACCCGACGTTCCAAGATTCAGACTCTTCAGCTTCTAAATCAGGGTTACCGGCGAATTCAATGTTGTAATCTAGCGCATCACAATCTTTACCTGTTGCATCACAGCGATAGTTATCAATAAAGAACTGACTTTCCTGAGATGGCCCTAAACCTACTTGTGCAAGTGATGGTGCTCTAAAGCCTTGCGCCCAAGAACCACGAACTGTGATTTCATCAGTAGGTGCCCAGCGTAAAGCGACTTTAGGATTTGTGGTGGTACCAAAGTCACTGTAATCATCGTAACGACCTGCAAGTTGTAGTTCTAAGTTCTCAGCAAGTGGAATTGAAAACTCTACATAGGCAGCGTATTGGTCGCGCTCTGCGGCAGCTGAAACTGACTCGGTACCAAAGATTAATCCACGTTGAAATTGATCATCTGGAATATCAGTCACGTCTTCTTCGCGGTATTCAATACCGGCTGCCATCATGACAACATCATCACCAAAGTTAAATGCTTCACCTGAGATGTTAGCATCGAACGACGTCATATGAGACTCACCTTGGCGAACCAAGCTTGTAGTAATCCTGTCAATTACAGCCGGATCGTTGTAAGTGCCGCCAAATGGGTTGTAGTTGCCAGCGTCAATTTCTTGTTGTAAGAAGTCGGTGCGAACCCAACCTTGTGAGCGATCGCCTGTTTGTAATGACTTGCTACGACCTTTTTGTACCGCTGTTTCCCAACTCCAGTCGTTAATTTCACCTTTTAAACCAGCAACAAAACGTAATGTATCTGATTCGATATCCCATTGACGCGCGCCTGCATCCACTGTTCTGTATCGACCAATTTCTATATCTTGACCGAACGGGTTATTTGGATGATTCCCTGGTACAGTTAAACCTGCATCTTCATCGAGTGGCGTTGGTGCACCCGCTGCAACTGAGCTGTTATGCTGTACAGCCATTTCTAAAAAGCCGGTGATGCCATTGTCAAAACGGTATTCAAATTGTGAGATTGCGCCCACACGTTCTGATGCAGGGGCAATATAGCCGAATGGACCATAGTCAAATAAACAACTACCGCTTGATGTTGCGTTTTCTGCAGGACATGCAGGGTCGATTGTTTTAACGCCATCAACATAGAAGTAGCCAGGGAAACCACGTGAAGAACGGAAATCTTCACCACCATATGGAGACTGATTAGCGGTACCTAAGCGGCCCATTTCATCTGATGATAAAGAAGTGTTTTTAAAGTAATCAATAATAACGGATGCACTACTTTTTGCACTTGTTGTACCCCAAACAATGCTAGCCGTGGTTTCTTCATAGTTAGGACCATCTGTGCCGCCGTAACCTAAATTAACTTCAATACCGTCGATGTCTTTTTTCAAGATAACGTTTACAACACCTGCTACAGCATCAGAGCCATAGATTGCTGATGCGCCATCTTTTAAAATATCAATACGTTCGATTGCTGAAACAGGAATACTGTTTATATCAACAAATGAGTTGGTGATCCCTTCTGCAAATGCGCTTATAGCAACACGACGACCATTAATAAGTACCAAGGTAGCATCAGCCCCTAAACCACGAAGGCTGACGGCAGCTGAACCATTAGCGGTCGAGTCTTGGTTATTACCACGGGTTGAAAAGGTACCATTACCTGCAACAGGCATTCTTTCAAGCAGCTGTTGTAGGTTGTCATAACCCATGTTTTCGATGTCTTCTTTATTAATGGATTGTACTGGTGATGGGCCTTCTATATCGGAACGTTTGATACGAGAGCCTGTTACTTGAATACGTTCTACTTTTTCTGCAGTTTGCTGTGCAGCATAAGTTGTTGTACTAAAACCTGCTGACAATGCGATAGTAGCACCGATGATTAAGCTCGGTGTAAATGCAATTGATTGCTTCATCCTTAAGTCCTTGTTGATATGTTATAATTTACTTGTTTTTACAAGTCGAATTATTAATACCATGTAACTTAAGTGTTATCAATTAGCCGCAAAGATGATTTTGTTATCGGCACGAATATGTACTTATTTTCTTAATAAAGGAAAACGATGGGATACTCGCTATCTGGTGCGGGAGGGGGGTCTTCTCATTATTTAAAAATAAATCACCGAGCGACTTTAATTTGTAATAATTTGTATTTTGCTAAAAATTTAATTAAAAAAAACGCCTAACATGATGTTAGACGTTTTTATTTAAACTTTATGTTTCATTAAACGTTCTTTTTCACGGGACCAATCTTTATTTTTGCCGTCTTCACGTTTGTCATGCATTTTCTTACCTTTAGCTAAATGGAATTCAAGCTTCACCCAGCATTTTTTCCAATACATAGCGGTGGCAACTAATGAATAACCATCACGTTCAGTTGCACCAACTAAGCGGTCAAGCTCACGCCTGCTTAGTAGTAATTTACGGTAACGTAGCGGGTCACAAATAACATGGGTCGATGCGCTATTTAAAGGCTGAATGGTACTGCCTAATAAAAATGCTTCACCGTTTTTAAGATGAATATAAGTTTCAGAGATATTTACTTTACCTGCTCGGATACTTTTTACTTCCCAGCCTTGGAGTTCAACACCTGCTTCAAACTTGTCGTGTAAAAAATACTCGTGTCGCGCTTTTTTATTTAGCGCGATGGTATTACTTGTCGATTTTGATGAATTTTTCTTAGCCATAGTGCCCTATAATATATGTTATACAAGATGTTTTACATCGATTTTTTTAAATTATACATGCAAAAGCGAAGGATTAATTTAAGCGCGATGAAAGTTTGGGGAAACGCACAAAGCTTGCTAAAATTCCTGCACACAGTTGGGAGTGAGTATGCCACAAATAGAAAAAAGCGCGCTGGTTATGTACAGCACTAAAGAGATGTTTGATCTAGTCAATGATGTAGAAGCCTATTCACAGTTTTTACCTAATTGTTCAGACTCAAAAATTATTAAGCAGCATGATAATAACATGACCGCTAGTTTAGAAATATCTAAAGCCGGCATAAAAAAATGGTTTACCACTGAAAATACGCTAATTGATGAACAAACAGTGATGCTTCGCTTGGTTGATGGTCCTTTTAAAACCCTACAAGGTCGCTGGCACTTTCAGCAATTAGATACGCATGCGTGTAAGGTTAATTTACAGTTAGAGTTTGAGTTTTCAAGTAAGCTCATAGAGCTGGCGTTTGGTAAAATTTTTAATGATGTGGCTAAAAACATGGTGAGTGCGTTTACTCAACGTGCAAAAACCGTGTATGGAGAACGTGCATGATCAATATTGAAGTTGTGTTCGCGTTACCCACTAAGGCAACCACATTAAATATAGAAGTGCTGCAAGGCACAACGGCTGAGCAAGCGGTAATACAATCAGGGATTATTAAAAAATGCCCTGAGATTGATGCAACCGATTTAACTTTAGGTGTATGGAACAGAACGGTGAAGCTAAATCATGAGCTTAAAGATGGCGACAGAGTTGAAATTTACCGCCCATTAATTGCCGACCCTAAAGATGCTCGCAGAAAACGTGCTGAAAAAGCCAAAGAAGAGGGCCGCGCTAATAAAGTCACTGGTGGCCGGCCGTTAGAACGTTAGATACAAAAAAGGTGAGCCATGCTCACCTTTTTTAATTAAACCTTATATAGCTTCTTATTGCTCTAAAGGCGTTGTAAAGTTTTCTGGTTGCTCATAGTCGCCCGATACTGTAACTAGCTTTTCATTTTCAAAGTTTAGTACTAATGATTTAAACTGTTCATTAGCACGCCCTTTATTGAAGCTGTATACATAACGCCAAGTATTTTTATCGAAGGCGTCTTCGGCAATGGGTCTGCCTAATACGTAAATTACTTGTTCGCGAGTCATATTAACGCGAAGCTTATCAACGTCTGATTGTTCTAAAAAGTTACCTTGAGGGATGTTGATTCTGTATACCCAGCTAGAACAACCTGCGGCTGAACTAAGCGTTAAAGCGACGATAAGCCAAAGAGAAAAAGTTTTTAACGACTGCATTGTTAGTTGTGATCCTTATTTTTTATAATCTGCATGATACCGATTAGTCACTCAAGGTAAAACCCTTTTGAGTAATTGTTTTTGTTTAGCGCGTTAAGGCGAGGTTTTGACCATTAATAATCAAAAAAGTTTAAACAATGAGTTGTGCAAAATTAAAAATAAACCGCCAACTTGGTCACTTTATATTGTGCAAACACGGTTTGGTCATTGGTATACCGGTATTACTGTTGATGTTGCTCGACGTATCGCTACTCATCAAGCAGGTAAAGGAGCAAAAAACCTCAAAGGTAAAGGGCCGCTTATGCTGATTCATCAACAACAAGTAGGTACTAAAAGCGACGCAAGCAAATTAGAATATGCGATAAAAAAACTTCCACGAGCAAAAAAAGAGGCTTATGTTGCTGCTTTTAAAGAGGGAGTTAATACCGCGGAGTTTGTCAAAAGCTGATTAATAAATTCCTCAATTAGCAATACGGCTTCTTGATAGAGGGGAGCGTTAATATTTTCGAGCGTATCTTTGGCACTATGGTGGTAGTTATCTGCCCCCATAGAAAAGTACACATACGGAATTTTTTGTTTAGCGAATGAGTAATGGTCGCTGGCTCTGCGCCAATCTATTTGTTTCGTGTTGGTGAGTCGGCTCATTTTTCGTGATGAATAAATAGGCTTTAATTTGATCTTGTCCCCGTTAATCTGAGTAAATAACGGATTAAGCTGGGCTTTTAAAGATCGACTTGTTAGCGCGTATAACCGCTTATGTGACTTTTTAATAGCCAACATATCTAAGTTAATATTTAAAACAATTGGGAGCTGGCGCATTGTTTTGGCAAAGTGCTCACTGCCGTGTAAACCATTTTCTTCAGCGTCTGTTGCAACAAACATAAAACGATATGAAGAAGAATCCGTTAGCACATTCGATAAATAAAGTAATGCAGCAACACCCGAGGCATTATCGTTAGCACCTGGGTGTAATTTTCCTGCTTTTAGACCTAGATGATCATAATGCGCAGTAATAACAATTACAGGTAAATCTTTTACAGTATTAGTGGCAATAATATTAACGCCTTGTGCGCTAGAGAACAGCCCTGAGGAATAAGTAAAAGGTTGTTCACTTACTGTAAGTTGATGCTCTTTGAAGCGTGTTTTTAAATACTCCCTTGTGAGCAAGGCTGCCTGGCTATTCGTTTTTCTACCAGCTAACTCCGAGCTGGTTAATATAGTTAAATCAGCTAATAATTGCGGCTCAATCTGTTTACAAAGGCCGCTCCAACTTATAAAAACTATGATACAGGTTAAGCTAAATAATTTAATGATGATTCGCCTTAGCGGTGAGTGACTTTAATGCGATAAGCTTATTGTCATAGCGCTGTTTTTCATGATCAAAGTCTGCTTTTTTTCTAGCTTTACGCAAATGAAACTCCGCTCTAGTTATATTATTTAATTCAAAATAACTGCGCGCTAGCCCAAAGTGGCTTTCATGAAGTGTCGGTGACATAGCGTTTGCTTTTTTATAATGGCTAATTGCATTTGCGTAATCACCATTTACATAGTCACTGTTACCAAGCGATATATGATAGTAAGGGTTTTCTTGGCGCTTTTTGTCAAGCTTTGCCAATAGCTTTTCGCCTTCGGCTACTCTATCTGTAAGTTTATATAATAATGCTAAATTACCTTGCGCAGTATTATCATTGGCGTTTAAGGCAATAGCATAGCTGTACATTTGCTCCGCTTGCTTTAAATCATCTAATTGTTTAAAGAGTACCCCTAAATTGCCCCAGCTAGCACTAAATGAAGCATCGGTATTAATTGCGGCTTTGAAATAGCTATACGCTAAATCATAGTGTTTATTTACCAGTGCCTCACCGCCTTTATTATTATAAAACATGGCGGTCACTCGTTTTTTTGACAGCGATGAGGTTGCAAAACGGGCTTGTCGGCTATTGGGGTCAAAATCAATAATTAAGCGCTTATTACGCTGATAAACAAGTGAGCTGTCTTTGAGCTTAGTTTTATTGTCTATGGCAAGGTTGATGTGCCCAGTGAGTAAATTAAATCCTTGATTTAACGCCCAGTACTCAGGAACATGTACTTTTTGAAAGCGGGCTTTAAGGCCTAAATGTTCGGCTAAGCTATACGCTAAAATAGAGAGGGAAAGACAATTAGCATTTAAATTTTGATAGCTTTGAGACGCCGTTTGTGTGCTAGTAGATTGGTAAGATAGTGAGTTATCACCATTTGTGAGTAAAAAACTAAGTAGACTATAGGCAATTTTATCAGCCGATTTATTTTTTTGTACATAAGCACTTAATTGCTGTTTGAGACTCTGGTCGAGTTGAAATATTTGCTGCTCAGACTCGATAGGCTGCTGTTGAAGTTGCATTGGGGGAGTAATAATAGGGATTGGCACGCTTAAATTGGCGTTATTTGTAGCGCTACACGCACTTAAACTCAGCAAGCAGACAGCCAGTAAATAATGTTTACCTTGAACAGCACTCATACACACCTCTGTACAAAAAACACACTTAAGTATAGTGGTTATTTTGTACAGAGGTTATTTAAAACGTAACAAACTATTTAACGCTGCTGATTAAACGTGGCAACTAGCGCATCAAGTGTTTGTGCGCTGGTGGCTAAGTCACGAATTGCTTGTTCGGTATTTATTTGTTCACTCATTGATTTATCACTGATCTCACTAATTTGCTCAATACTTCCACCCACATCGTTCACTACACTGCTTTGTTGTTCGGTGGCTGTGGCAATTAGAGTTGCCATATCGTTAATTTCATTCGCTGTTTCAGTAATAGTATTAAGTAACTCAACCGAGTTTTGCATTGCGCTAACGCTTTGTTGGGCTTTATTTTTTGATTGGCTAATATCATTTACAACATCATCTGAAATTTGAGTGAGCTCTTCAATCATTGATTGAATTTCAGTGGTTGATTGCGACGTACGATTTGCCAGTGCTCTTACTTCGTCAGCAACGACGGCAAAACCTCGACCATGTTCACCTGCACGTGCAGATTCAATGGCTGCATTGAGAGCCAGTAAGTTGGTTTGCTCTGAAATCCCTCTAATTGAATCTACAATACTGGCAATGTCTATGGTTTTTTTAGAAAGCAGTGCAACTTGCTCGGTAATACCATCGATGTCGCTGGCAAGGGCTGAGATTGTCGTCTGGCTTTGTAATACTTGTTGATGGCTTTGTTTGGTATTATCGCGACTATCGTTAGTTAACTTAGCTGCATTCGCTGCACTTTGTGCTATTTCTTGCACTGTAGCGCCCATTTCATTGATCGCTGCAGCAACTGAAATAGTTTGCTCTTTTTGTTTATCCAGCGCTAAGGAGTTTTGTTTTGCTTGCGCAAAGACATGATCAGAACTTTGACGAATACCATGGCTTTCATCAGCGACTTGCACAATGGCGGTTTCTATTTTCTCAATAAACTGGTTGAACCCTGACGTTAAATTATTGAGTTCAGGTTGAGGTGATGCTGGTAGACGATACGCTAAATTAGCATCACCGCGGCCTAAACGAGAAAACAACTCCGCCATTTTTGATAACGGTGAGGCTAAAGAGCGAGCTAACAAGTAACTTATCACGCTTGCGATAAGTGCTGTAATGATAGTAAATGTGAATATTTGCCACTCGAGGGTGTTTACACTTGCGAATACCTCGCTTTTTGGTACTTGAGCCAACACAAATAAGTCGGTGTTTTTAATTGGTGTGGCAGCAATCAGCGTGGCTTGTCCGTTAATATTTACTTCTTCTAAAGTAAAACCATTTTCATCAAGTAATTTGTTATGAATATTAGCACTGTAAATACTATCTATATTAACCTTAGCGACTTTAGCTGCATCTTTGTGTAGCTGAATTAAGCCACTTTTATCGGCAATAAATACAAATCCTGACTGCTCAATTTTAAATTGCTGTAGTAGCTTTTGCATATCAGTAATGCTTTTTGCTAAGCCCGCCAAGCCGAATCCATTAGGCTGTTGGTGATTAACAAACATTTTTACATCGTTTGCCGACTCTTGATAAATACTGATTGAATAAGGTTGTTTTGATTGGGTAAAAGCAAAAAACCAACCATCTGCAGCATCATTTTTTAACACCCGTAAAAAGCCATCTTGATTCCAATATTGCGCGGTATTTTTATTTGCCCACGAAGCAGTTGCAAGATCATATTGCTCAACTAAACGATTAAGTTCTTTGAGTAATAACGCATCGTTGGTGTTGCCAGAGTTTGCCCAATCTAAAATAAAGGCATTGGCAGAAAGCTGCTGTGCTGCGCCTAAAAGTTCATTGATCTCCCCACCAATATGATTACTGATTGTTTGCAGCTTGCTTGGCAGTTCTGATTCGATCATGCGTTGCTCAATAATATTCTTTGAGTTATGTAAAGACGTCAAACCAATTAATACAGCAACACAAATAGCAATGATGCTTCCAAGTGCTGTAATTTTTTGAGTAATAGAGAGATTTTGTATCGTCATGGTAGTGCTTATATATTTACAACTGAGGCAATGAGGCGATTATTCTAGCACATTATTTATTTTCGGCTATTGATGATTAATTTACATTAAAAAAGCCCACAGCAAAATGCAAGTGGGCTTGGTTTCTAACAAGTGAAAGTTCTAGGGTTATAGGGTTAAACTATTTTTTTCATTGCTGACATATAGCCACGTAATTTAGCACCAACTTTCTCAACAGGATGTTCACGCAGTGCGGTATTTATTTGAATCAAGGTTTGATTATCTACTTGATTACTCTGCTCATTTAAGCCTTTGCCAATAACATCAGTATCAATATCTTGCATAAATTCTTGTAGTAGCGGTAAACATGCATGGTTGTATAAGTAGCAACCATACTCTGCAGTATCTGAAATAGTACGATTCATTTCAAACAGCTTTTTACGTGCAATGGTGTTAGCAATTAACGGCGTTTCATGCAATGACTCATAATAGGCAGATTCTGCAATAATACCGGCTGCAGTCATGGTTTCAAACGCCAGCTCTACGCCTGCTTTAACCATGGCTACCATTAAAATGCCGTTATCAAAAAACTCTTGCTCAGTAATTTCTACATCACCCGCTGGGGTTTTCTCAAAATGAGTTTCCGCGGTTTCAGCACGCCATTTTAGTAGGTTAGCGTCATCATTTGCCCAATCTTCCATCATGACTCGTGAAAATGTGCCATCGATAATGTCATCTTGATGTTTGTTATACAGTGGGCGCATGATTACTTTTAATTGCTCGCTTAATTCAAACGCTTTTACTTTGGCTGGGTTTGATAGGCGGTCAAGCATATTAGTAACACCGCCATACTTAAGTGCTTCTGTGATCACTTCCCAGCCATATTGAATTAGCTTTGAGGCATAACCGGCATCAAGGCCTTTATCAATCATTTTATCAAAACATAAAATAGAGCCAGTTTGTAGCATGCCACATAAAATGGTTTGCTCACCCATTAAGTCAGACTTAACCTCGGCGATAAACGATGATTTAAGTACTCCCGCTCGATGACCACCCGTACCTGCGGCATAGGCTTTTGCTTGTGCCAAACCATGACCCTGAGGATCATTCTCGGGGTGAACCGCAATGAGTGTTGGTACACCAAAGCCGCGCTTATACTCTTCACGTACTTCTGAACCAGGGCATTTTGGTGCAACCATGATAACGGTAATGTCTTCACGAACTTGCATGCCCTCTTCAACAATATTAAAGCCATGTGAATAGGCAAGGGTTGAGCCATGTTTCATTAATGGCATGATGGCATTAACAACCGCAGTATGTTGTTTATCAGGCGTTAAGTTAAGTACTACATCGGCTGTTGGGATTAATTCTTCATATGTACCCACTTTAAAACCATTTTCCGATGCATTTAAGAATGACTGACGACGCTCAGTAATTGCTGAATCACGTAGTGTATAGGCTACATCTAAACCAGAATCACGTAAATTTAAACCTTGGTTTAAGCCCTGTGCGCCACAGCCTACAATTACCAATTTTTTACCTTTTAGTGCAGCAACACCATCGTTAAATTCGTCTGCGCCCATAAATTCACATTGTGCCAATTGCGCTAATTGTTCGCGTAAAGGTAAGCTATTAAAATAATTTGCCATGATAAGTTTCCCATTAATTCAGTTTGTTAGATGCATTGCTTTTGCTTTGCTTGGAATAACCATATGAAAATTCTCTTCTTGCGTAAAATGATATATTTGAATTAAAGTGTTTCATAATATGAAATACCGGTGTTGTTATGGATCATAAGCATTTAAATTACTTTTTGGCGTTGGCAAAAACGCTTCATTTCTCTCGTGCCAGTGAGTTATGCCACATAAGTGCGCCTACTTTAAGTCGTAATATTAAGCAGTTAGAAGATGAAGTAGGGGTGATGTTGTTCCAGCGAGATAATCGCAGTGTCAAGCTTACTCGCGAAGGCGTTGCATTTAAGGAGTATGCTAGTGCAACGCTTAGTAATTGGCAGCGTTTTAAGGCCAATTTAAACGAACCGCAACAACATATTTATGGCAATGTGAGTCTTTATTGCTCTGTTACTGCATCTTATAGTTTTTTGCATCATATTTTGGAGCAGCTCAGGGCTCAGCATCAGCATATTGAAATCACCTTAAATACGGGCGACCCTGCTCTGGCAATAAATCGTGTATTAGACGGTCACGAATCCATGGCTATTGCAGCTAGGCCCAGTAAATTACCTGCACAAATTGCATTTGTAGATATTGGTTACTCGCCACTGGTATTAATTGCGCCCACTATTCAATGTCCGATCACAGAAAAGCTAACTAATAACAGCGAGACTATTGATTGGTCTGAGCTTGAATTTATTGTTGCTGAACAAGGGTTTTCACGACAAAGGTTAGAGCAGTGGTGGCGAAAAAATAACGTGCAAGGAAAAATCTATGCACAAGTCGCTGGGCATGAGGCTATGGTATCTATGGTGAGTTTGGGCTTAGGCGTGGCCATGATCCCAAAAATTGTTCTCGATAATAGCCCTTTAAACGATAAAGTTCAGATTTTGGATAGCAAAGATGAGCCCCCACAAGGTTTTAAAATTGGCCTAGCGGTATTACATAAAGAATTAAATGATCCTGCTATTAGTGCACTGTGGAATATTGCACAAAATATGGGAGAAAACATAATATAGGCTTGTTGGATGATAAAAAAGTGTTAATATAAGCCACTAATATTTATGTGTTTATTAACATCTTTGTTGTGATGTCTGAGAGTTTCAATTATGGATAATACTGCCTCACTTGCTCATTCTGCCCAGTGTTTAAAAAAAGCCATTCCACTTATGGTGAAGTACAAAATGCCAGTAACGCCAATAAACTATGCGATTTGGTACTGTTATGTACAGGGCGATAACCCGCAACTAAATACAGAGCTTGATAAAGTTATCGGTCAGCACAATACTTGCTCAGCTCAAAATGCACAGGAAATATTTGATAAATACATAAACGACGAAGAATTAGCGTTTTTTCAACAAATGTCTGAAAAATTTCATGGTACGGTAGAGCAAGTACAGTTTGACTTGAGTGACTCCATTCAGTATTCAAAAAGCTTTACTACTTCGTTAGTTGACTCACAAAATGAGTTAAAAACACTCTCTAGCATTAACTCATTTAATGAAATTCTATCTTGTGTTGAACGTCTAACAGATGAATCAATCGCAATGCAAGATTATGCTCGTGGTTTCCAAACTAAATTAGCGCAAGCATATAATGAGATAAAAGATTTAAGAGAAGCCCTCACTATGACTCAAGAAGCGGTTGATAAAGATTCACTAACGGGGTTATTTAATCGCGGTAAGTTTGATACTGACATAGTCGAGTTTTGTCTTCATGCATCTTCACAAGATGAGCAATCTAAGTTAGCCGTGTTAATAATGTTCGATATTGATCACTTCAAGCTTTTTAATGACGATTTTGGTCACCAAAAAGGCGACGAGGTACTCAAACTTGTTGCTCAGAAAGTTCAAAATTGTGTGCAAGAACAATATAATGCGTATCGTTTCGGTGGTGAAGAATTTTGTATTACAGGTTACTTTGATAGCATTAATGATGTGATGACATTCTGCAATCAGTTGCGTTTGAGTATTGCTAAATTAACTATTCGTAAAAAAGAAGATAGCGATAATAAACGTAATATCTCAGCAAGTTTTGGTATTGCTTTAATGGAGCCTTTTAGTAAAAGCTGTTTATTAGTAGAAAAGGCTGATAGAGCACTTTATTTAGCTAAAACCCATGGTCGAAATCGAGTTGAAATAGCCGCCAATTTGTAAACGTGTTCCGTTTGTATCAAATTTGTTAATGATTGTAACCCTCTAGAGCTTGTACTTATACTACTTGCTACTATAGGGTCAAAGCCACTTTATAAACTAGTGAATAACCCCATGGTGTTACATCTGAGAATAAAAATATGCATTTTATTGGCGTTGTTTAGCGCTAATGCCATTGCTCAGACGCAGCAACATATCTCTACTGATGAACTTAAAATGAGTGTCAGCTTAGGGGGGGGAGTGATTAGTAACCCTTTACATGGTGCAGACAACATTCCTTTGGTGGTGGTTCCACAAGTGGCTTATTATGGCCAGAATTGGTTTTTTGATAACGGTCGTTTAGGCTACTCTTTTATACAAAGTGATACGCATAACATTAGCTTTGTGTCAGAAATTAACCCAGAATCACGATTTTTTATTGACTGGCATCCGCAAAATATATTCCCGCTCACAGCAACGGCTAATAACGAAGTATTAGAATCGCAACACATTGAATCTCCTCGCCAGATTAATATTAATAACATTCAAAAAAGACGAGTGGTGCTGGATGCCGGCGTCAGTTATGTTTTTGTAAAACAACAACAGGTATTTTCTGCGCAATTATTGCATGACGTAAACAGTGTTTATAATAGCTTTAGGGGCTCGCTACAATGGCAATACCATTTTGATCTTAAGTTGTTAGAACTTAAATCGACCTTAGGCGTAAACTACAAATCAGCACAACTAAATAACTATTTTTATGGCTTAAACAACACAGAATCTTTATATGGTGAAATAGAAGTTGGTAGTAGCTGGCAACCTTATGCTAAAATCGACGTCCGTTGGCCGGTAGGTAAAGCCAACGCACTTCGTTTTCATTTAGCATATTATGACTATTCAGCAATGGATAGCAGTCCGCTCTTTGAACATGACTATTCAATGACTGCCTTTATAGGATTCGAACATACATTTTAATATGAAGTGTTTTATGTTGGTTGTGTTTGCAGCTTCATTTTTTAGCAACCTAAGTGTTGCAAAAGCCTCTTCACTTAACGCATCACCCAAAGTCTGTGTGGTTTCCGAACAACAAGAGTTCTGTGATCTTGAGTTAAAATTTAAGTGGCAACTGTCTGAGCCAAGTGATGTGTGTTTATACCAGCAAGATACCCAATTGCAATGTTGGCAAGGGGTAAAAAAAGGGCAATTTAGTTATAAAGCGCGTGTTCAGGTGGAGACCATATACTCCCTGATTAATCCCCTTACAGGTGTGTCATTAGCGAGTGTGCAAGTAGAAGTGCAAACTGCATACGCTAAGAAAAAACATCGGCTACGCTCACCTTGGAGCTTTTTTTAATTTAGGAGCAGTAAATGCCAAAGATATTACTTGTTGAAGATGACTTAGGGTTGCAACAATTAACCAAAGACTATCTTGAGCATAATGGCTTAGAAGTTGACGTATTAGAACGCGGTGACGAAGTGTTTCCTTATCTGAGTGAAAACCATGTTGATTTAATCATTCTAGATGTGATGCTGCCAGGAAAAGATGGCTTTAGTGTGTGCCGGCAAGTGCGCGACAAATACACCTTACCTATTTTAATGCTTACTGCAAAGGGCGAAGATTTTGACCAAGTTATCGGCTTAGAACTCGGTGCTGACGATTACGTTATTAAACCTGCAGAGCCGCGCGTACTATTGGCGCGAATTAGTGCATTATTACGCCGTGGACAGCCTAGCGTAAAAGCCATAGAAGAGCTTAAGTTTGGTGACTTATCAATAGATAAAACTAGCCGTATTGTAAAGCTAAGTGGTGTTGAAATCGTATTAACCTCACATGAGTTTGAATTGCTGTGGTTATTAGCTTCAAATGCAGGAGAAGTGCTCAGCCGAGAACATGTGCACCAACATATGATTGGACGTGAGTACGATGGGCTAGATCGAACCGTTGATGTACGTGTGTCTCGAATTCGTAAGAAGCTTGGTGATAATAGTGATAAACCATACCGTATTAAGACAGTGTGGGGACAAGGCTATTTATTTGTATCAGATGCGTGGGACATGTAATTAATGCAAGGTATTAGGCTAGGTTAATGGGAAAGCTATTTATTAGCCTTTACGTGTATATTATTGCTTCTTTGTTTATTGCCAGTGGTGTTATAG